>CAYJFE010000108.1:3435-7248 GCA_964369165.1 uncultured Desulfovibrionaceae bacterium
CAAATTACAATATTCACGGACAATCAATTGGCTTGGATCGCAATTGCATTTCACTGCTTTATCGTATAGATTTTGGCTGTTAGCACAAAATCCTCACTTGCATTTTATGTGAAAAATGCTTCGTTCGCTAAAGCTTTGTTCCATGCAAGTTAGTTGTTTTTCCACAAACCATGCAAATTACAATATTCACGGACAATCAATTGGCTTGGATCGCAATTGCATTTCACTTCAACAACAGGTTCTTGGCCTGGTTTGAGGTGGAAGATGCGCTGACGATCAGCAATTACTTCGATCCATTCAATATAATGTTCTTCTGTCATTGGGTGGAGGACTGAACCTACGCTGATTTTATAACCATCAGCTGTTTTTTCCACAACAGGAACGTGTTTTTCGAGTGCGCCGTCTGTAGTGCCTTCTTTTTTATGTGCCATAGGCTGATTACAGCAAGACAAAGTCCCTTTGGCTTCGTGGAACACTTCAACAATAGCTCCACACACATCGCATTTGTATACTTCAAATCTATTAACCATGTTTAACTCCATTTTATTAGTTTGCAGTAATGTGAATATACAAAACTGCTGTAAGGCTTCAATGATTATCATTAAAGTCTGCTTTTTTAGTCCAAAACAGGAATGATTCTTTTTTAGCAAAAAACAGAAAGTCTGTCAATCTTAATGATAAGAATTCCTAAAAATAGTAATTAAGGCTTGAATGGCTTGTATTTGACATACAAAAAAATTCTATGTACTATGTATAACACAAAAGAAAAGGAAAAGAAAGTGAAAATATACAGAGACCATTATTTTTTAAAAGCAAAGAATGAAAATTATCCTGCACGCTCAGTTTATAAGCTCAAAGAACTAAATAAGAAATTCAAACTCTTCAAAAAAGGCATGAAGGTTTTAGATCTTGGTGCTGCGCCTGGTTCTTGGAGCTTAGGGGCTGCTGAATATGTTGGACCACAAGGCTTAGTTGTTGCCTGTGATATACAAACTACGGAAACCCACTTTCCTAGAAATGTTATTTTTCATCAAGAAGATGTATTTAATAGAAGCGCAGAATTTGAAGAAGTTTTACAGAAATACGCGCCCTTTGACTGTGTTATGAGCGATATGGCGCCAGCAACTACAGGTACAAGGTTTACTGATCAAGCACGCTCTTTTGATCTCTGCCTTGAAGCTTTTGAAGTGGCAAAGAAATATTTAAAGCCTCAAGGAATTTTTATTTGTAAAATTTTTATGGGGCCTGATTTTCAAGTGCTTGCAAAAGAATTGAAGCCGCATTTTGCCTCTGTGCGCAATTTTAAGCCTGCAAGCTCAAGAGCTGAAAGCAAGGAAATTTTCACTGTAGGTGTGGATTTTAAAAGAATTGAATCAATAGTTGAAGAAAAAAATGATGAAAGCGACTAAATACTAAGATTTAACTCATTTTTTAACTCATTTTTTTGTTGAATTCAGATAAAATATCATGTATGGTGGTTTGAATTTATAATTATATTTTGATAATAGGGAGGAACACCTCAATGCAATCATTCTTTGCAAAATGCCTTTACGCTTTGTTCGCTTTCGTGCTTATGCCACTCACAGCATTTGCCGCTGAAGGTGCAGCGCACTTACCCACTGATATGTCAGTTATGTGGGTCATTCCTTTTGTGTGTATGCTTTTGTCTATCGCACTTGGCCCAATTTTAGTGCCTCATTTTTGGCACCACCACTACGGGAAAATAGCCCTTGGTTGGGGTCTTGCCTTTGTTATTCCTTGTTTTTTTGCTTTTGGAGCTGAAATCACAATTTATGAAGTAATTCATATTTTAGTATTGGATTATATTCCATTTATCATTCTCTTGTTCTCACTTTTCACAGTAGCTGGCGGCATTCGCTTAAAAGGCTCACTTGTGGGAACTCCTCTTGTGAACACAGCTTTACTCGCTATCGGCGCAGCTATTGCTTCACTTATGGGAACAACAGGCGCAGCTATGCTTCTTATCCGCCCAATGCTTCGCGCAAATGCTCACCGTAAATATCGCGTACACCAAATCGTATTCTTTATCTTCTTGGTAGCAAACGTAGGTGGTTCACTTTCTCCTTTAGGCGATCCTCCATTATTCCTTGGTTTCTTGAAAGGCGTAAGCTTCTTCTGGACAACTAAGAACCTTCTCTTGCCTATGCTTATCATCTGTGCTTTCTTACTTGTTGTTTACTTCTTCCTTGATACAATGCTCTATAATAAAGAAGGCAAACCAACTCAAGAAATCACATCTGACGAAAAACTCGGCTTTGAAGGTAAAGTTAACTTTATCCTTTTAGCTGGCGTTGTTGCTTGTGTATTGATGTCAGGCTCATGGAAACCAGGTGGCTATGTTGACATTTATCACGTTCACTACGAATATCAAAATATACTCAAAGATGCATTATTGCTTGTGATTGCAGCTGTTTCTTTGAAGCTTACAACAAAAGAATGCCGTGAAGCAAATGGCTTCAACTGGGAACCAATTGCAGAAGTTGCAAAACTCTTTATTGGTATCTTCCTTAGCATGATCCCTGCTCTTACTATTCTAAAAGCAGGCGAAAACGGTGGTCTAGCTTCAATTGTAAGTCTTGTTTCAAATGCTGACGGTTCAGCAAATAATATGATGTATTTCTGGGTAACAGGAACATTGTCTGCCTTCCTTGATAATGCTCCAACCTACCTTGTATTCTTCACTGCTGCTGGCGGCGATGCATCTGTATTGATGACAACAGGGGCAACAACCTTGATGGCTATTTCTGCTGGTGCTGTGTTCATGGGTGCTGTAACCTATATTGGTAATGCTCCTAACTTCATGGTTCGTGCTATTGCACAAGATCAAGGCGTTGCAGTTCCATCATTCTTTGGCTATATGGCATGGTCAGTTGGTATCTTAGTACCTATCTTTGCTGTTATATCCTTTATCTACTTTATGTAAATAAAATAAGAAGACTCTTTTTGAAAAAAAAGGGTCTTCTTTTTTTTAAAAATCCTTTGAACTATCTTGAAACTCGTATGAAAATTTTCTTTATAATTTATTCCTTTTTATGGACTTTAGCCATTCCTTTGCTTTCAAAAAAACAAAGGCTTGCACTTGGTCTTGAGCAAAGACTTGTGAAAAAAAGTTATGGTATAGAAAAAAATGAAATTGCAAAGAATCAAGAGAATAAAGAAAGAATCCTTCTTTATGCCGCTTCTGGGGGCGAAGCGTTTTTAGCTTGCACTTTTTTGACGAAAAGCGAAAATAAAAATAAAATATTCTATTGTTTTTCTTGGACAAAAGAAGGCGTAGATACTTTTGAAAAATTTGCAAACACACATAGTGAATACAATATAAAAGCTTTTTATGCTCCCTTTGACAAGCCAAGTCTTATTAAAAAAGCCTTGAAAGAAATTGCACCAAGTTATTGTTATATTATAGAAACTGAAATATGGCTTGGGCTTTTAAAAGCATGTAAAGATTTGAACATAGCTTTTAGCTTTATCAATGCAAGAATGACAGAAAAATCTTTCAAAAATCTTTCAAAGCTTTCCTTTATTTTAAGAAAATTAGCGCCTGAAAAAGTCTATGCACTTTCAGAAGAAGACGGGCAAAGATTTGTCAAACTTTTTTCAAGCAAAGAAAATAAGATTGAACTCATTGTGCGTGAAAATTTGAAATTTGATCAAGCAAGAAATTTACTACAAGAGCTTGATAAGAAAAATTTGAAAGAAAATAATCTTGAAAGAAAATGCGAAAATCAAAAGAATTTTCCCCTTATTCTTCTTGCCTCTGTTCGAGAAGAAGAAGAAGAGATTTTATTGCCT
>CAYJFE010000108.1:7258-8292 GCA_964369165.1 uncultured Desulfovibrionaceae bacterium
ACAAGAAAAATTTCCTCATTGCTGTTTTATTATCTGTCCTAAACACTTAGAAAGAGCTGATTTTTGGAAAGCTTCACTTGAAAACACTCTCTTAGTGGCTGAAGAAAATATCAAGATAGACACAGTTGAAGAGCATTTTAAAATACATAGAAAAATCTATATTTGGAATACTTTTGGCGAGTTAAAAAATCTCTATGCACTTGCAGATTTCTGCTTTGTTGGTGCTTCCTTAATACCGCTTGGCGGGCAAAATTTCTTAGAGCCACTTGTTTATGGCACAAAAGTATACACAGGCGAGCATTTAAAGAATTTTCTTTGGGTATTTGAAAAAAAGCCAGACTTAAGAGAAAGCTTGCTTGAAATAGTGGCTTCAGCACAAGATTTAGAAATAAAACTTTCTCTACAAATTCAAGATTTCAACTCAGAAAAAGCCGAAGAAGAGAAAAAAGCACGTAAAAACATTTTTGCTCAATGGATTGGCAAAAGTATTCAATATTATGAATAAAATCTAATAATTATTTTTCTTATAAGAATTGTAATTGTCGTAAGAATTTGAATTGTTATAAGAATATTCGTCTTCGTAAGGAGAATTTGAGATTAATTGTGCTATATTTGCACCAGTCTTCTTGTCTCTTTTATTTGTGATCACAATAGAAACAAGAGAAGAATGCGGAAGTTGTGCAGAACGAGGCAAGAGTAAAAGTCCTTGATCTGAGCATAGATAGCGACAACGTTCACGCCCTGGCACAGGAAAAGCATTTGAAATAATACGCCCTGCATTCGGGTAGGAGCCTTCGTAATAAGGTTTTAGGAAGACAAAGGAAAGACTAAGATTGTCTCTTTCCATACCAGCTGATTTTGACAAGTCTTTGAGCCATGAAGGCGAATAGGTTGGGCATTGCATATGACACCAAGTTTTTAGCTGTGGATTAGCTAAAATAGGGCATTCATAAGGATGAGGGCAAGGGGAATAAGGGAAGAGTTCGTTTAAAATAGCTTGTTCTCTAAGTGTGCTGATAATTCTACCGCCCTGT
>CAYJFE010000109.1:0-7980 GCA_964369165.1 uncultured Desulfovibrionaceae bacterium
TTTATCTGTCCATGAAAAAATGGGTTTGCCCCTGTCTTTGGTTAAGAGCCAAAAATGCCGTGATTTTCCTTGTTGTTGGAAGTCACGGCATTCCAGTATGTAACAAATAGATTTAGTTCTCAAAAAATCAAAGGACACAAAAAAAGCCTGCATCAAATGATACAGGCTTGTATTGTTTTAGTGGTGGAAACTACAGGACTTGAACCTGTAACATCTGCCTTGTAAGGGCAGCGCTCTACCAATTGAGCTAAGCTTCCATTTCCCTTTCGGTTTGTTTTTTATATGCAAAGGCTTGCCGATTGTCAAGTTTTTTTTTCTACTTTTGAAAACTTTTTTTAGATTCACTGTATAAGCGACTTTGAGAAGTTTTTTTTCTTCTTCCCTTTGCACTCGCTTTTATATTTCTTCGTCTAAACGTTCTGCAAGTAAAAGCAAAAGGTTGAGCAATTCTTGATTGGCAGCATTTGCTTCTTCATTTCGCATTTCGCGTCTATGTAACCATTCAAAAGCATAGAGCAAAGTATTATTAGAAAAGGCCGCATTGCCTTGCTGTTTGATGTCGTTTAAAATTCCGCCTTGAGTCACTTGAAGCCTTGCACTAGCTTTTTCTATTTCTTCGGCTGCTTCGACCATATTGTCACGTATACTTTCGATATCGCCATTATTCGCCCTTGCTTCTTCGTAAGCAACTTGATAGGAAGCAAATGTATCTTCTGCTTGCAATTCTGCATTCTTTACTCTTAATAATTCCTCAGCTTTTGCTTTTCTGCTTGATACATTAAGAATATTTTGAACACTTACAGCTGTTTGACGAGTAAAGTGCGCTAAAGCTTTATAAAAAGCTTCTTTCTCATTTGCTGAAAAGCTTCTTTCGCTTAAGGCATTATTCAAGTCGTGTATAAATCTTTCTTCGTAGAGAGCATAAAGATTTTGCAGAGTGTGCGCATTGTAGGCATAGTCAAGAATGTATGCTCTTGCTTGCAAAGTGTTTCCTGCAGAAGGCAAAGCACGCAAATTTGCGCCGTATCTAATATTAATAGCGATTGGACTTGTCAGCAAACCTTTTGAAAGGCTATAATTATGGACTAAATAATAGGCTATATCTTGGATAAAATTTGCGCCAATCACTTTATCAACCGGGCCTTCAAAAGGAGAAGGCGCACTTGGGGCAGATGATTCTTTGTTCGAACTTGGCAAGGAAGGTACATGATTTTGCTGATTAGCCAATAAAGCCTCAATATCTGCTATAGCTTTTAATCTTTCTTCTTCGTCAATTCTTGCTTGCTCTTCGGGGCTTGCTTCTGTGACGAGGTTTAGCTCACTCACATTAGAAGGAGGCTGAATGATATTCGCGCTGTCTTCTTCATTTTCTGCGGCTGTAGAGCTTTGTGTTGAATTGTCTGTGCTTGTAGGAGCGCTTTGACTTGTATTGCTTGAACTTTCTGTTGTAGTTTGAGCGAGTGTTTGTTCGCCCTGTATTGTTTCATTATTATTAAAAGTGAAAGTTTCAAGATTATCTTCGTCTGGAATATTGCTTTCTTGACTAGGCTCCACTTCTTCTGACTGGCTTTCACGAATTTCATTTTGAGTTCTTAATGCTTCGCCAAGAGGTGTGAGGCTTAATACAGTATTTGTTTGATTACCGACATTTCTTGCTATAGTATCAATTGCGCTTAGATCAGCACCTGTAATTTTTTCAAGATTTTCTTTGTTTTCTGGCTTCATTTGAAACCAGTAAAGAAAGCCAAAAGCAAGAAAGCAAAGTATAAGAAGTGCTGCTAAAAGTAAAAGCGAAGTTCTTAAACCACTTTTTTCTTGCTTCGTTTCGTGTTGATTTTCATTTGTATTTTGCGTGTCTTTATTATTTTCCATTTGATTGTCCATAAAAGAACCTCTTTAGTTTTCTAAATGCACATTTTTCTTGAGAAGTAAGGTATTATCACTTGTATTGACAAGCTCTATTTGCAAGCTCTTTGCTTTATTATTTTCAAGATGAGCTTTTATTTCAGCTGTTTTAGGAAGTGTATAATTTTTATCGACTTGATACCTTGTTCTAAAAATTGCGCCTGCATCGTCAAAGGCTAGTCTTGTATTATCTTCAAAAATAAGATAGAAAAGTATTTTTCCGTTTTGCTGAGCATCGCTTTTGTTTATGATGGTAAAAGCCGCTTGATAGCTATTTTCTAGGCTTTTCACATTGATGTTGTTGAGCTCTACAAGCTCTGATTTAATTTCTACTATATGCTCGGGAAGGCTTGCTTTTTCGATTACTTTATCTTCTTCTTGTTTTGTTATTTCATCTTTATTTTCATCGCTTTCATTTGCTTGTTCGGCGTGAATTTCCTCAGCTTGCTTCTTTTGTGCGTCTTCTAAAGCTTGTTTTTCTTCTTTTTGTGCATCTGCATTGTCTTGTAAGAGTTTTGCAAGGGGGGATTGTTCAATCTCTAATGAAGTATTTTCTTCTTCAACTTTATTTGTATTATTTATTTCTTGCACATTTGTTTGAGAATGAGTGCTTTCTTTGCCTAAATCGTCTGCTTTACTTCTTTCTGATTCGCTCTTGTCGGCATTAGTCTTATCGACATTATCTATATTATCGACATTGTCGTCATTATCGTTTAGCCAAAAAGACACGCTAGCCAAGAAAGAATCGATACTACGCGCCTCTAAAAACTTGCCAAAGCGAGTTTCTCTACCTATTTCATCAAAAGATGCCGTAAGCAGTAAGATAATAAATATAAGTAAAAGCTTTTTCATAAAGAAGCCTAAAAAAATAATATAAATAAATAATTAAAGTAAGTTTAGAAAAAATCTATAACAATTTTAGAAAGATGTCAACTTGTTATTATTACTATTTATATTTAAAGCAAAAAAATATTTATCTGTAATATCAAGCGCTTAGTTTTATTGTTATTGGAAAATATTATCAATAGAAAAATAAAAGTGTCTTAAAATATATTAAAGTTCTAGGGAATCTTCTATTTTTTTTATTGCTTCTTAATCACCAATAGTATATCTTTCAAAAAGCAAAAAGGAAGAAGTATAAAATTTTTCTTTTTTGAGTAACATATATTAAAGGACTTATGATGAAAACAATAGAAGAAATCAATGCTAAGATTAAAGCTGGTAATGCACTTATTCTCACCGCAGACGAAATGGTTTCCTACACTAAGGAACATGGCGTAAAAAAAGCGGCACAAAAAGTTGATGTTGTTGCAACGGGCACTTTTTCGCCTATGTGTTCTTCTGGAATGTTTTTCAATATAGGCCAGCCAGAAGCTCCGCTTATCAAAGCTTCTCGCTTTACTTTAAATAATGTTCCTGCATACGGTGGCATTGCCGCAGCTGATGGTTATATTGGCGTGACTGAACCGAGTGCGGACGATCCTCTCAATAAAGTATATCCAGGTAAATTCCTTTATGGTGGCGGCCACGTTATTGAAGATTTGCTCCGTGGCAAAAAAGTGAAAATGGTGGCTGAAGGCTATGGCACAGATTGCTATCCACGCAAAAGTTTAGAACGTGATATCACTTTGAATGATTTACCTTATGCAGAAATGCTCAATCCTCGTAACTGCTATCAAAACTATAATGCGGCAGTGAATGTGGGCACAAAAACTGTGCATACCTATATGGGGTCACTCAAGCCAAACCTTGGCAATGTGAACTATGCAACAGCAGGCACGCTCTCGCCTTTATTTAATGACCCTTATTTACGCACTATTGGCCTTGGCACAAGAATATTTATGGGCGGCGGTGTTGGCTACGTTCTTGGAACTGGTACACAGCACGTTGCCGAACCTAAAAGACAAGAAAATGGCATTCCGCTCACTCCATCTGGCACATTGATGCTTAAAGGTGATGTAAAAGGCATGAATGCCCGTTATGTGCGTGGTCTTTCTTATTATGGCTATGGTTGTACGCTTGCCCTAGGTGTAGGTATTCCTATTCCTATTTTAGATGAAGAAATGGCTTTCCAAACTTCACAAGGTGACGAAAATATCTTACTTCCTGTCAAAGATTATTCTAACGACTATCCGCAAGGCGTGCCACGCATTTTAGAGCACGTTTCTTATGCGGCTTTACGCTCAGGCTCTATCGAGCTTATGGGCAAGAAAGTCGATTCTGCTCCTATGACTTCTTATACTCTTTCTTTAGAAGTTGCAAAAGAATTGAAATCATGGATAGAAAACAAACAATTCTTACTTACTGAAGCCATTAAATAAATATGCGCATTTTGAATTTTTTCATCATATTTTTGGCTTTGCAAAGTCAAGCATACGCCAATAGAGCTGACTATAGCCTCTTCACTATAGAGCTTCCTAACAATTATATTGCAGAGGAAAGTTCTTTAGGCTCGGCAGAAGGCATAGCCTTTAGCCTTGAAAACAGTGATGGCGATAAAGGCGCAACAATTATTTATGATTCAATGCATAGCTATAGCTTTGATGACATTGTTGAAAAATATTCAAAGCAATTTAATGCAGAAGAAATAGTTAAAAATACTGAAATTGACGGCGAAGCCTATATTATGGAATTTATGCAAGAAGACACAAAGGCTGTTGCTTATTTATTCAATGAAGGTAAGGCCTATACATTATATGTTGTGCTTGGTGAAGATTCGGAATTGAATAAGGCGATTAATTCCTTAGAGTGGAAGTAAGAGAGAGTTTTTAAAATGTAAAGCCCGTGAATTGCGTTCACGGGCTTTACATTTTTTTATCTAGTATTTTTCACCGAAATCACTCAGTTCATCTTCAAACACTTCCTCATCTTCTACTTGATCAGCCGCTTCTACGTCACTTTTGAAGAAGTTGATGATGTCGTCGACAATGACATAGACAGCAGGGACGAGAAGTAGGGTGATGACAGTAGCAAATAGCACACCAAAACCAAGTGAAATAGCTACAGGAATAAGTTGTCTTGCCTGTCTTGAAGTTTCAAGTAGCATAGGCATAAGGCCGATAAATGTCGTGAGTGTTGTCAATAAAATAGGGCGAAAACGACGAATACCTGCGCTGTGTATAGCCTCTCTTGTGGAAAGGCCTCTTTCTTTTTCAAGGTTTGCAAAGGAAATAAGCACCAATGAGTCATTCACAACAAGGCCACTTAATGCAAGTATGCCCAAAAAGGAAATAACGCTGAGGCTATAGCCCATGATTATATGCCCAATAATTGCGCCCACCACACCAAAAGGAATGGCAAACATAATAATAATTGGTTGAGTGTACGATTTGAAAGGAATGGCAAGTAAAACATAGATAGCAAGCAAGGCTAGCGTAAGCCCTGTATAGAGTGCGTCCATACTCTCATCAATATCTTGCTGCATACCAGAGCGAGCAAAGGAAAGGCCAGGGAAGCGTGATTGTAATTCAGGAAAGACATTTGCCTCTAAATCAGCCAGCACTTGCCCAGCTTCCGTTCTTGGGTTCACATTACCACTCACAGTGATAACTCTTTGGCCATTTGTTCTGCGTATATAGGCAGGTGTTTCGCCTTCAATCATCTCAACAGCATCAGGCAAGAGAATTTCTTGATTTGAAGGTGTTCTCAAAACAAGCTCGTTCAAAGTGCCCTCTAGTGAGCGTTCGTCTTCAGGCAATCTAAGCAATACAGTAATTTCATCGCCGCCTCTTTGTTGTTTCAAGGCTTGTACACCGTCATAATAAGAGCGTAGTTGCTCGGCAACCATGCTTGAAGTAAGTCCAAGTTGCTCACCTAAAGGTGTGATTTTAATCTGGATTTCCCTGTCTTGCTTGCTTGAGCCAGTGTCAATATCCTTAACATTTGGGTAGAGGCGAATATATTCAGCCAAGGCATCAGCCGCATCATTTAATATATCATTATCTTTATGTGAAAGACGTACATTTAAAGATTTACCAGAACCTGGGCCGCCTCTATCTGCTTGGAAGTTTATAGTTTCTGCGCCGTATACTCTGCCCACTTGAGCCTGCCATAATTGTGTCACTTCAAGAGTATTGAGTGGGCGAATATCTGTATGGGTGAGATAGAGCTGGGCTCGTACTGTAGAACCACGCACATTCACATAGACACCCGTTGAAAGCTGATCACCGCCATTTGCTTGAACCACTTCTTCGGCTGCTGTTGCAATTTGATCGCTGATTTCTTTAAGTCTATCTTCTGAAGTGGAAGATGGCATAACAATTTCCACATACGCAAAGTCAGACTCAGTCACAGGCATAAGTTCCATACCCATTCTACCAGACATCACATAAGCGCCAACAACAAAAAGAATACCCACACAAGATGCCACCACAGAATATTTATTATCCAAAGCTTTTTTGAGAAAAGGGCCATACACTCTTTCTACCCATAAAGTGAAGGAGCGGCTAAATCTTTTTTGAAGAGCCGTTATTTTATAGAGTATTCCATCTGTTTTTGGCTTAGAATCGTGAGCTAAGTGACAAGGCATTACAAATAAGCTTTCTATAAGTGAGCACATAAAAACAGCACAGACAACAGGCACAATAGGAGCGTAAAGCATACCCATAAAGCCGGGAATAAGCAAAATTGGTAAAAAGGCAACAATATTAGTCAAAACAGAAAAGACAATAGGAACAGCAATTTCTTTTGTGCCAAGAACGGCCGCTTCGCTTCTTGTATAGCCACGTCTACGCCATATATGCACATTCTCGCCCACAACAATGGCATCGTCAACAACAATACCCAATGTGATCAAAAAAGCGAACATTGACATCATGTTGATAGACACGCCATAAGGATAAATAAAGAGGAATGCGCCCACAATTGAAACAGGAATACCAAGGCTTACCCAACCAGCCAGCTTTGGCTCAAGAAATAAAGCTAAGCAGGCAAAAACTAGGATAATACCAATTAATGCGTTTGAAACTAAAAGATCTGCTCTTTCTGAAAATGTGACAGCCTTATCTTGTAAAATACCTACTTGTAAGCCTGCAGGAAGTATTTTATTTAAATCCTCAACAATTTCAAGGCCAGCGCTCACAACTGATTCAGGAGTTTGCAAGCCAACAGTAAAGGCTTCAAGCACAATGGCCGGAGTATTGTTGTATTCACTCCATGAACTTTCAGCAAGGCCTTCTTTTATATCAGCTATATCTTCCAATAAAAGGCGAGAACCGTCCTCCAAAGAAAGAATGGAAATTTGCCCAAATTCGTCAACATAGTCACGCCTATCGCTGACTTTGATTGTGATATCACCGCTTTGCGCTTCAATAACACCTGCGCCTTGCTCAATCGAGGCTGAACGTATAGCAGAAGCTACTTGTGGCAAGGTGAGGCCATATTTTCTCAAAGTGTCTTGAGAGATCTCAATATGTATTTCCCTGTCAGGCAAATTATCAAGCTCTACTTGTGTGATATGCGGTGAATTGAGTAGCTCAGTTTTGAGATATTCCGCCCACTCACGCAAGAAAAGCACATCTTCTGAACCAGATATTACTAATTCGAGCACGTCAACGGCTCTTGAACTTAGCACAACTCTAGGGTCGTCGGCATCGTCAGGGAAAGTGCTGATTCTGTCAATTTCGCCTTGAATGTCTTGTAAGAATACTTGCCTGTCTGCGCCGTCAATGGCTTCTGCCGTGATTGTTGCAGAACCAGTGCGCACCTGAGTGGTGATTTCGTTGATTTCTTCAATGCCAAGCAAAGCATCTTCTACAGCAACCACCATACCTCTTTCGATTTCTTCGGGGCTTGCGCCAGAGAGGCCTAATGTAATACTTACAGTATTCATTTCAAAAGGAGGCATAACTTCTTGTTTGGTGTTTGACATAAATATCGCGCCACCAAGAAGCATAGCAAACATAAGAATATTCGCCGCAACATTATTCTTAACCATCCAAGCAATAGGACCTTGCCAAATTTGCTCAGAAGGGATTTTAATATGTTTATTATCCATAAATTGCCCCTCTATTCTTGCGCACTATTTGGTCTTTGTTGACCTTCTGGTCTCATACCTTCAGGTCTTTGATTGCCTTC
>CAYJFE010000110.1:0-2380 GCA_964369165.1 uncultured Desulfovibrionaceae bacterium
CACCGTCTATGTTAACACCCACAAGGTTAACATTGGCAGTCACTTGTGACGCTGTACAACCTCTCGTTGCTGTGCCACCTGTGGCATGTATGCTGATTGTTCCGCTATTTTCTATGGTGTTATTTGAACTACTACTTGCTAAAATACCATTAAGCTCAATACGCGCATCGTGATGATTATAAGGTTCATTAGCAGTACCGCTTAGAGCTGTGCCGCCTCTTGCAATAATGTCTATTGCACCTGTACTATTAATCTTGATAGTATCGCCATTTGCCCTTATGCCGCTGCCTGAAATGGTTGCGTTTGCTATTTTATTTGTGCTTGTTGCTGTGCCAGCAGTGAGATTTAATGTGATATTTCCCTTATTTTCCACTGTATGAGCATCTTTGTCATCTGGCACATAGATACCATAAATAGCACTTATTGAGCTATTTGCACTATCCCCTGCTGTTGCATTTCCTGCGTTGGCAACAATTTCTAGCAATTCATTTGTATCGTTGGTAACTGTGAAATTTCCATCTACCATGAATCCATTTGCTTCTATGCCATAAATCTGAGATATATAAGCACTAGCTACAGCACCGCTAGAGTGTACATTTCTGCTTATGGCATTAATTTTTATTTGCGCATTTGCATTATTTGCCATGTTTGAGTCGCCTGACTGAGCAGTTTTTGCATATATACCACGGACATTGCCAATGTAAGCCTCTGCATTATTACTAGCTTCAGCGCCTGCTGTTTGTATATCAATTGTGATAGCTCCATTATTGGCAAGGCTATACGCAAAGCCATTTTCAGCGCTCAAAGCACGAATATCGTTGATATAGGCATAGGCGGACTTATTGGGCGCAATAGCTTTTCCATTATCAATATCCATATTAATAGTTCCGTCATTTGTGAGTGCGTGCGAGCCACTGCCTTCGGCATGCATGGCATAAATATATTGAGGGTATATGTTGACATGGTTTGCATCATCTGTTTTATCACTCGTACTAGCTATAATATTCATTGTTGAGCCTGCACTATTTATAAAAGTATGTGCGCTGTCACTCTTCGCATACATTCCGTAGAGTCTAAAGATGTTTGCGTCTGAGTTTATAGTTTTTGCTGTGAGCGTGCCATTGTTTGTAAAGGAATAGCTTGTGGCACTTGTGCTGTCATAACCAAACATAGCTGCTTTTAAGTCATTATTGCCCACTGTATAATTCACACCGCCGTCAATTGTACCATTATTGACAAGGTTCTTGTCATCAGAGGGTGTTACTTGCCCTGGTGCTGTTGGAGCTTGATAACTTCCGTTCGTTGCGTCCATACCTAAAATAGGTGTATTAGAATTATTTTCCGCCGCAAAAGCAGTATTGAACATAACAGGGCTTGCAAGCATTGAAGCCAGCATAAATGAGCCAAACACGTTGATTAAATTACATTTTTTCAAAACCGCTTTGTAGCGATTGATAAGATTGCCAGTGGCGTTTTTACTTTGCATAATTTTCTCTCTTTATAAAAAAATCGCATTGCGCGATAAAATTTAGCATAGCATTATAATAAGAGTAGGAAAATGTCAACAAAAAGTAAAGATAACAAAAAGTTACATTAAAGTAGAAAATATCAAAAATTTATCAAAGCAGATGGTGGTATGACAAAGAAGATAATTTATTAACAGAAAAAGCTTATCCTATAAATTTACCTATAATTTGACCATATCTATAGTATAGCACTTTGCAAAAACAGAAAAAAGGCAAGGATTTCTCCCTGCCTCTAATACATTCATTTCAATCTATTTAAAACTCATATCTGAATGTCGCTTGCAAAGCGTGGCTTATTAGATGGCTTGAAGCTTGCAAATCATAATTCAAGCCAAAGCTCAGATTATTTTTTGCCATTTCAAATCCGATTCCGCCATTGAAAGTGACTTCATCAATATTTCTACTTTGATACGATGCACTTCTTGCAATACCTGGAAGTGAGGAAACAGCATTTGCATCTAAATCGCCAAAAGAAAATGTCATACCAAGATTAAGGCTTGGTGTGATATTCCAATTGCTTGCAGTAACAAAGTCTTTTGACAAAGTAAGACCAAGAGGAATTGAGAAAATATCCTGACTGTCGTTTTGCGTATGCACGACATTTGCTCCGCTCACTTTTACATTATAAGAACTTGTGTATATATTTGTGTACCTCAAACCGACATGAGGTATAATATCAAGACCTTGCATCTCAAACAGATAATAGCCTTCTGTGCCAATGCTGAAAACATTGCTGTGAACATCTGCTTTTGCACTTGAATATCCAAGTGCGGAAGCTAATTCTTGCTCAAGACTATGCCCTACATAAGTATAGCTCACATATGCCATTAAAGTGAAATTGTTCAAATACATAG
>CAYJFE010000110.1:2390-7971 GCA_964369165.1 uncultured Desulfovibrionaceae bacterium
ACCATTTGATTCAGAAGAACCACCGCCGCCGCTTATAGCAAGTCCTAAGCGATATTTCTTTTGGAAAGTATAGTCAACACCAAAGGAGAGTCCGCCAAGGTTGTTATCGTAGCCAGTATCAAAAGCACCTGCTTTAAAGCCGCTTACTTGGGTATTATTATAAAAAGGTGTAGCCCACACAGCAAAGCCATTTTGTATTGAATTTTCTTCTGAGCCCGCGGGTAATCCGCCAGCACTTATTCCAGATTGAGCATTGCTTATATCTTCAAAAGAAAGAATGTTTGAACTCTTACCAGCAAGGAAATTATTGAGGCGAGCGTGCAAGTTTTCAAGACTCATGTTATTGACATTATGAGATAATGGAGCTGTTTCTGCAATAATTCCCAACTGTAACAAGCCTTCTGCTGTGAGAGTGGCAAGCCATGGATTATCTGTTCCCATATTATAAGGGTCGTTATTATCAAAAATACGAGAGAAAAGTGCGTCAAAAACATCGCTACTGTTTGTACCTTGTGAAACTTGTGAAAATTCTACAAGTAATTTAGCTGTTTCTTCTTGCATATCAGGATATTCATTAAGAAGAGCGTCAACACCGTTTGAACCTGGTGATAGAGGTGCAATTTTAATAGAATACGAACCAACTGCCGGATCAAAATCTGCCACTTTTACTAATTGTAAAGAAGAAGTAGACTTAAGATTTTCGCCGTCCCATGCGCCTGTAGCTATTGTAGAAGCAGAGTTTGTAAATCCATCAACAACGTGTATGATATCGCCAATAGCACCGTTAACGATTTGCAATTTTGCGCCTGCTTGAACGGTGAGCGTGCCTGCACTTCCACTACTTTGGAAAGCGGCATTTGTTGTGTATAAGGGGGCATTGAGAGTTAAAATACTATCGCCTGAAAAGGTTGCACTTTGTGCGCTGATTGTACCATGAGAGATTGTTCCGCCTTGTGTCACAGAGCCTAAAGAAAGATTTGCTTTGCTAAGACTGAAAGCTTTTACCTTAGAAGCAGTATTGTTGAAATAGAAAATATTATTTGCGGCATTCTCACCTGTGATAGAGAAATCATAAACGTTGGTAATAGCAGGGTCAATTGTACCAAAAGTTGAGTAGTCTCCTCTTATGCTATCATTTATAATAAATCCGCCACTGCCTTGCATGTTAAAGCTCAAGCTTACTTCACCAGGAGGAGTACCATAGTCTGCCCTATCAACATATATGGCATTATAGCCACTTTTATCTTTATTTCCTGTAAAAATATGGAAGTTGTTATCCGCCACAAAATTTAAATCATCTCTTGTATAAATAGCGCCGCCTACACTACTTGCAGTATTGGCAATAAAGTTTGAGCTGATGGTATCTATGGTTTTCAAGACGTGAAGAGCACCACCGCCCGCGTTGGCGGAAGCGCTCAAAGAGCTATTGCCAATAAAATTTGAATTGATAGTATTTACAGTGCCATATCTACCGATAGAAATAGCGCCACCGCTTTGTTGGGCAATATTACCAATAAAGTTTGATTCAATAGTATCTATAGTACCGCTTTCCACATTAATAGCAGCGCCACTTTCATTACCAGAGCCGCCAGCGTCATAAACATTATTCGCAATAAAATTTGAATTGATAGTAGTTATGGAACCAGATGCAATGTTAATACCGGCACCTTCACCGCTGCTATTACCGATAAAGTTTGAATCGATAGTATCAATAGTACCCCCGCCAGAACGATAAACACCCTCCTCAGAAAGAAGATAAAAATCAACCTCGATAGAAGACATATCTGTATATATGTCCACTCCATTCGATGTGCCTATTAGTGCTGAGTCATTACTTTGCGTAACAGTGAAACTTATTCCATCGATTGTGAAGTTTGGATAATAGGCTAAACCACTTGACGTTGTACCCTCAACAATTTTCCAATCAGTACCACTTCCCACTTTACTCCCCGAACGCAAAATAAGATTTGCAATACTGCTTGTGCTAGAGGTTCCAGAGTTACTATCCTCAAATATCACGCCATAGTTTTTGCCATCTACGCCTGTAAAGGTGGTATAATAGTTTGTGCCTGCTTGCACTTCTTCAATGGTGACAATATCAGTATCAACAGTAATAGCTTGTGCACTTTGAGGCATACACAATGTAGCTATGCTCAAAGTTGTAGTGATAGCTGTTATTACAGCGAGTGAACCGAAAACATTAATTAAATTACATTTTTCTAATACTGCTTTATAGCGGTTTTTTAGATTTCCTAGAGCATTTTTTGATTGCATGCTATACTCCCAATACTTATAATAGTATTATTTAAATTTCCAAAAAGCTTTTAACAAAGATTATAACTAATTGCAAGAAAAAACACAGTGCCATAAAAAATAGGAAAAAAGTCCAAGAATGAATGTAGAAATATTGTTCGAAGCTTTTTTGGTGTTTTCTATTTTATTGTATTTTTTATATATTTTTCCTTTTCTTGACATTTTTTTAATCTTATTATAAAGCTATGCTAGATATTATCGCGCAATGCGATTTTTAATAGAGAAAGGAGAACTTATGCAATCTAAAAATGCAATTGGAAATTTAAATAATCGTTATAAAGCAGTGCTAAAGAAATGTGCTTTAATCAATATATTTGGTGCATTAGCTGTAGCTACAGCCTTATTGCTCACGCCAATAATGGCTGAAAATGCCTTTGCCGTAAAAGTCGAAAGCACAGGCGGCAACGGCGGTAATGGTGGCGGTGAGACCGATAGAACGGGTACTCCCGGTTCTGCCGGAACATCAAGTGGTGCCGGAGCTATTGCCGGTGTAGGCGGTAAAGGTGGTGATACTGGTAGTGTATCCGGTGACATTGGTGAAGATGCAGGATCTGCAAAAGGTGGTGCCGGTGGCGGTGACGTTAATGCTGATGGCGGTGGTGGCGGTGGCGGTGGAGGAGCTTCTGCCACAGCAAGCAACAATCTCCTAACAAGCGGTAATTATGGTGGCGAGGCTATAAGCAGAGGTGGTAATGGTGGTGCTGGTGGTAATTCTACTGGCTATAGCGGTTTTACTGGTGCTAGTGGTGGTGATGGCGGTAATGCTCTTTCAACAGCTGAGAGAAACACACTTACTCTTTCTAGTGATGTAACAAATGCCTATGGCGGCTCTGCTACAAGTACCGGAGGTAGTGGTGGTAGTGGTGGTTCTAGTGCCACTTCTGCCCCAGCTAGTGGGGGTAATGGTGGTGTTGCTTCAGCTATTGCCAATGAAAATACTTTAAATCTCAATACTAATACTGTAGATTTTGCCTATGGCGGCTCTGCCACAAGTACAGGTGGTAGTGGTGGTAGTGGTGGTGTTGGTGGTAATGGCGGTGATGCTACAACCACAGCAAATAGTAATACTGTAAATATTACTCATGGAATTATAAATAATAAAGTTTATGGTGGATTTTCTGAAAGTAATGGTAGAGATGGTCAGCATATTGCTGCTAAAGGTGGTTCTGCAAGCTCTACAGCAAGTTCAAATAAAGTAAATATAACGGTCGGAGACATAAAAGGCGAAACCTACGGTGGCTCTGCCACAAGTACTGCAGGTAGCAATTTTGAAACGCTTAGTGGTTATGCTCCCGGTACCGATGGCGGTAATGCCTTTGCTTACACAAACTCTAATGAAATAGAACTTAGTAGCGGTACTTTTACTGGCGCTGTTTACGGTGGCTATGCTACAAGTAAAGCCAGCCAAGGAAGTTCTGGCACGTATTCACCTAACTCTACTAGCTCCGGCTATAATGGTGGTAACGGAGGATCTGCTACAACTACAGCAAGTAATAATACTCTAAAAATTGCTAATCGAACTACTATAAACAATCAAATATACGGTGGCTTTGCTGAAAGTAATAGCAGTAATGGAGGTAATGGGGGTAGAGGGGGTAATGACAGCTCTTCTTATAATAGAAATAATAATGGCGGTAATGGCGGTAATGGCGGTAACGCTACGGCTACGGCAAACTCTAATACAGTGGAAATCAATGGTGGAGAAGTGCATGGCTCGGTTTATGGCGGTTATGCTAAAAGTGTAGCCGGTAATGGGGGTACTGGTGGTACAGCAGGTACAGAAAGTCACGGTGGAACTCCTAGTGCTGGAGCCGATGGTGTCAACGGTGTAGCCACAGCTAAAGCAAGTGAAAATAAAATAAATATTGGTCTTCTTGCAAATGCTTCTCTCTCTACAGTTGGTGGACATGTAATCGGTGGTGTAGCCATTGCTAGCAATAGTGCCAGAGCAGAAAATAATATTGTTACTTTGGGTGGCGATATTAATTTTGCTCATTCAAGCACTATGATTGTCGGTGGTTTAGTGGAAGATCCAACTGCTGCTGGCTTTAATTTTAATCCAAATGATCATGCTTTTGACGGTAATACACTTAACTTCAATAAATTTGTCAACTCTGGCTCAATTGCTACTATAGGTAATTTTGACAAGTATAATTTCATTTTATCTGCAAGCACTGCTGCAGGTAGCACAGCTTTGACTGTTACAGATTTATATTTAGGCAATGGTAGTGGAGCTGCTGCCACAAAATTGGCGAGCATTGGCACTGTGAGCATTGAATTAGGGCATAATCTTCCTTTAAATTCAACTGTTATTCTTATCGATTCCACAAATGCTATAGATGGCACTATTGCTAATAATGGGCAAACAGTAACAAGCGATGCAACAACTTTCACACAGCAAGAGTGGGAAATAAATCAAGACAATACAAATCATGATATTACAGCTACATTTATTTCTGAAAAACTAGCTCCAACATCAGGTTCAAGTCAAACAAAGGCAGAAATAGTGGCAAATTCTCATACAGGCTCAAGCACTGCTATTTTAGCTAATGGCTCATATACGGTTGTCAATATTGCAATTCCTACAGCACAACTTACAACGCAAAACGCGGCGCAAGGTGGATCAAGTGAAACTGTCGGCAGCCTTGAAAATAATGGTATGAGTGCAGGCTCAGCCTCTTCTAATGTAAGAAGCACTTGGGCGCCTTTTGCTGTTATACACGGTGGCTACAATTCCTTTGACAGCGACGTTGATACTGATGTGACTTCCCTTTCCTTCGTTGGTGGACTTGCACATACGTCTTATTTCAACGCAAGCGAGCTTTTAATCGGTGCTTTTATCGAAACAGGTACAGGCTCATATAACACAAGTGCAGGCTCAATAGATTCTGACGGTAATCTAAACTACTTTGGCGGTGGATTATTCGCACGTTATGAATTATACACACAAAACGGCTCTCCCTACATTGAAGCTTCTGCACGTTTAGGTAATCTTAATACAGATTTTGATTCAGACGATATTATCGACACAAGAACAGGTTCTAGCGTGAATTACGAAACAAATTCAATGTATTATGGTATGCACATAGGCGCAGGCTATATTTGGAATATCAATGAAGAATGGAATTTAGATATGTCTGCAAAATACTTTTGGACGCATCAAGAAAGCATAGACAAAGAAATCGCAGGCGATAATTTCAATTTTGATGCTATAGATTCGCATATAGTGCGTGTTGGTGCGACTGTGAATTATGAAATGCTCAATAAT
>CAYJFE010000111.1:0-7815 GCA_964369165.1 uncultured Desulfovibrionaceae bacterium
TTTGGGGAAAGGGAACCTTACTTTTTCAAAAGTATGGTTTCCTTTCCCCCAAGGCTTTCTATAAGCCTTTAATAATTTCTTTTAATTCGGCAAGGGCAGCTTCAATGCCATTGACATTTGTCCCGCCAGCTTGTGCTTGATCAGGGCGACCACCGCCAGAACCTTCGATGTGCACAGCAATTTTCTTGATAATGTCAGGCGCTGTTGTTTTTGCGTGTAGATCTTTAGAAACATAGACTATCATCTGTGCTTTGCCTTCCACATTGCTCACAATGCAAGCAATGCCAGATTGAAGCTTTGATTTCACATCGTCCATCATTTCACGCAAGAGCTTTACAGGCACGTCTGTCAAATGTGAAGTTACAAGTTTGACTCCATTGATTTCTTCTTCTGAACCGCTTGTTCCACTTTGCGAACCTTGTGCAGCACCACTTTGTGCGGATGCTAATTTAGCTTTTTCTAATTCTTTTTTGAGTGCTTTCATATCCGCTTGCAGGCTTTGAATACGTGGCACAACTTCTTGCGCTTTCACTTTTAAAGACTGGGCAATGTTTGCAAGCTCTGCTCTTTCTTCTTGGATATAGCTTAGAGCATTAAAGCCTGTGAGAGCTTCAATTCTGCGTATGCCAGCGGCTATGCCAGATTCGGAAAGAATAATAAATGAGCCGATTTGCCCGCTGGATTTTAAGTGCGTTCCACCACAAAGTTCAAGGCTGTCTTTATCGCCAATATTTACCACACGAACAATATCGCCGTATTTTTCGCCAAATAAGCCGATCGCACCAAATTCACTTGCTTCTTTCGGGCTCATTTCATGTGTTTCTATTTGCCCATTTGCAAGAATAATGCGGTTTACTTCAAGCTCAACTTGACGCAATTCGTCTTGAGTCATTGCGGTGATGTGCGTGAAGTCAAAACGCAATCTTTCAGGGGTGACTAATGAACCTTTTTGCTGAACGTGTGTGCCTAAAACTGTGCGAAGTGCGGCATGAAGAATATGAGTTGCTGTGTGATTTCGCCCTGTTGCAATACGTACGCTTTCAGTCACTTGCATATCAACTTCTTGATCGGCATAAATTGTGCCAGAAGATACTTCAATAATATGCGCAAAGCAGTTAGGAAGAGGCTTTTGCGTGTCTAGCACTTGCGCTTTTCCCTGCGGAGCTGAAATAAGGCCTTGATCGCCAACTTGACCGCCAGATTCTCCATAGAAAGGAGTTTGATTAACAAGTATGTAACCTTTTTCGCCTTCTTCTAATTTTTCTGTGCTTATGCCGTCGCTGTCTAAAAGGGCAACTATACGCGCTTTTGCTTCAAGGCAATCGTAGCCAATAAAGGAAGTGATAAGGCCATCGTCAACATATTTTTTGAAAATATCATTTGCATTTGCGCCGTCAGAGCCGAGAAGTCCTTTGCCTTTTTGCGCATTTCTTGAACGGTTTTTTTGCTCAAGCATACATTGCTCATAGGCGGCAGTGTCTATATTAAATCCACGTTTTCTTGCGATATCGTCAACAATATCAATAGGAAAACCATAAGTGTCGTAGAGCGTGAAAGCAATTTGACCACTTATAGTGTCTTTTTTGTCTTTTGAAAGATTGTCAAATTCATCATCAAGCATGATAAGCCCTTGATTGAGAGTTTTTGCAAATCTTTCTTCTTCTTCTTTTACCACTCTGGCAATAAAATCTTTTGATTCAATAAGCTCAGGGTAAACATCGCCCATGATTTCACACACTTTCACGGCAACTTTATATAAAAATGCTTCTTCCACGTTAATTAATGTTGCAAAGCGAAGTGCACGGCGCAAAAGGCGGCGCAATACATAAGATCGCCCTTCATTGCCTGGTAAAACGCCGTCAGCAATAAGAAATGCGGCTGAACGAGAATGATCGGCGATAACACGAAGAGCTGTGTCAATATCATTTGTGTCAGGATCGCTGAAAGAATAAGTCACATGAGCTAATTGTGCGGAATATTGAATTATATCTTGAAATAAATCGCAATCGAAATTCGAACGCTTGCCTTGAGAAACGGCTGCCATACGCTCTAAACCCATGCCTGTGTCAATTGAAGGCTTAGGCAGATTTTCACGGCCTTGTTCCGTTTGATTGAATTGCATAAAAACAAGGTTCCAGATTTCAAGATATCTGTCGCAATCGCAAGAGCCAATGCCGCAATTGTCGCCACACTTCATGTCTTCGCCTTGATCGACAAAGATTTCAGAACAAGGGCCGCAAGGGCCTGTTTCGCCCATGCTCCAGAAATTATCTTTCGCGCCTATGCGAAAAATTCTGTCTTTTTCAACCTTTGCCACTTCTTCCCACAATTTTGCGGCTTCGTCGTCTTCTTCAAAAACTGTCACATAGAGTTTTTCTTTTGGAAGTTCTAAAACTTCTGTGATAAAGCCCCAAGCAAAGAGTATGGCATCTTTTTTGAAATAATCACCAAAAGAGAAATTGCCGAGCATTTCAAAGAAAGTGTGGTGACGAGCAGTTCTGCCGACGTTTTCTAAGTCGTTGTGCTTGCCGCTCACACGAAGGCATTTTTGCGAAGTGGTTGCTCTTTTATAGGAGCGCACTTCTTCGCCTTGGAAAAGCTTTTTAAATGGCACCATACCAGCATTTGTGAAAAGCAAGGTGGCGTCATCTCTGGGGATAAGGGGGGCAGATTCGACAATAGTATGCCCATTTTTTTGAAAATACTCTAAAAATAAAGAACGGATTTCTTTTGCGGAATAACTTTTCATATTTCTCTCATTAAAACAATTTTACGATTAATTTTCGTATTTTGAGGCTTTTAATATTGCTTGAACAATATTAGATTTCACAGCATTTGCTTCTAAGTGGTTGACACCTTGAATAGTAATTCCTTTTGGAGAGCAGACCTGCTGCTTCAAATCATAAAAGGAAAGAGGCGTTCTGCCAGCTAGGGCAATAGAGCCTGTGAAAGTTTGTACGGTGACTTTTCTTGCGTCTTTGTGGCTAAAGCCCATGGTGACAGCAGCTTCATAAAAAGCTTCCATAATGTGAAAGATAAAGCCAGGGCCACTGCCAACAAGGCCTGAAAAGGCGTCTATTTTTTCTTCGGGAAGAACGTATATATCGCCGATAAGGGCAAATAAATCTTCCACATCTTTTTTAGATTCTTCGCTGAGTTTAGGATCGTCAAAGCAAAGAGCAAACACACCCTTGCCTACAGCGGCAGGAAGATTTGGCATGGTGCGCACAACAGGGCATACACCGTGTGAATCTTTGCGCATTGTGTGGATTTCAACACCAGCAGCAATAGATAAAAGTATTTGATCTTTATTGAGAAAGTCAACCAAGCTTTCAATAATGCCCGTAATTCTATGTGGTTTTGCGGCAAGAATAATCAAATCAGATTTTCTTACAAGCGACTCAATTTCTTGATAATATTTCTCTGGCACGATTTCTTTGTGTGGATTATAGGCATAAATTGTTTTACCATGTGCGGCAAGGCCTGTTGCGATTGCACTGCCCATTTTGCCATAGCCAATAATTCCAATATTCTGTAAGGCCATAATAAAACTCCTTTTATTTACTTTCTCTTTCTGCAAAAATCTTTTGCAAAAAGTCATAAATATTTTCCTCTAAGAAGAGGTATCCTTCCATGCCAGCATTGATTCCAGCATCTACATCTCTTTTTTTATCGCCAATAATAAAGGATTGCGATAGGTCAATATCGTGTTTTTTTGCTAAGTGCAAAATCATGCCAGGTTCAGGCTTTCTGCATGAACAAACTTTACTATATTCTTCTACAATACCTTCAGGGTGATGCGGGCAAAATGCGTATTCATCAATGCTTGTGCCTGCTTTTTCTAATTCTTCCTGCACTTTTTTATGCAAGATTTCCACATCTTCTGCTTTATATAAAGCTCTTGCTACACCCGATTGATTGGTGACAACAAAGACTTTATAATTCTTTTCTTTGCAAAGAGCAATGGCTTTTTTAGCCCCTTCAATCCAGAAAAAATCTTCAAATTTGTGGATATAGCCCAAATCGTGATTGAGGACACCGTCCCTGTCGAAAAAAACTGCTTTATTCATATTAACTTCTTGCAAGATATTCAGAACTTGCGACATATTTTGTGGTGGTTAATTCTTTTATGCCCATAACTCCGTAAGAGTGAAGTTTTGAAGTGCAGATGCCAATTTCTGCGCCAAGGCCTAATTGACCGCCATCGTTAAAGCGTGTAGAAGAATTGACAAGAACAAGAGAAGCATCGACGTCAACTTGGAAATTTCTTGCCATATCAAGGTCTTGCGTGCAAATGCATTCGCTGTGGTTTGAACCGTATTCAGTAATATGCTCAATAGCTTCGTTATAGGAATCAACAATGCGGATTGCAAGTGTAAGATCATGAAATTCTTGACCAAAATCTTCTGGTTTGGCTTTTGTAGTGAGGTGTGAAGAAAGTTTTTGTGCTTCAACAAGCGTGAGAGAGCGAGCGCATAAACGCATTTCAACATTTACTTTTGCCAAAGCAGGCACGAGCATTTTGAGAAAATCTTGGGCTATGCTTTCTTCTACAAGCAAGCATTCAAGAGCATTACAGGCGGAAGGTCTCTGCACTTTTGCATTTATAACAAGAGGCAAACTCTCTTCAAGGCGCGCGCTTTTTTCGATAAACATATGACAAACGCCCTTAAAGTGTTTCAAAACAGGCATGGTTGCTTGTTCAACAACGGCACGAATAAGGCTTTCGCCTCCACGGGGAATAAGAACATCAATATATTCGTGCATTTTACACATAATTTGCACGGCTTCTCTATCGGTGGTAGGAACAATTTGCACGGCTTTTTCAGGCAGATTAGCTTCTTTTAAGGCTTCACTCAAAAGATTTGCAAGAGCTGTGTTTGCATTTAAAGCTTCAGAACCGCCACGCAAAATAACGGCATTTCCTGCTCTTAAGCACAAAATTGCCGCATCAATAGTGACATTTGGGCGAGATTCGTAAATAATTGCAATAACACCAAGTGGCACACGCATTTTGCCAACAGTCAAACCATTCGGTCTTTGCCATTGCTCTTCCACAACATTTATAGGGTGCGGATAATTGGCGGCGTAGAGGCAGGCTTCTGCCATTTCTTCAATGATGGCATCTGTGAGCTCAAGGCGTTGAATGTCGTGAACACTCATGCCTTTTTCTTTGGCTTTTGTGACATCTTTATTGGAAGCTTCTTTTAAGCTTTGCGCATTTTGTCTTAGTAATTGCGCAAGTATTTCAAGAGCATATGAAATGTCTTTGCCTTTTGCCCTTGAGAGGATTTGTGAAGATTTTTTTGCGTCTTTGCCCATTTGATTGAGTGTGCTTTGTATATCCATGCTCTTCGCCTCGTATATTTTCCAATTTTTTCATTTATATACACTAGTATTTTTATTTGAGCAAGTGTAAAACAGAGCACTTTAAGGACTTTTAAAAGTAGTTAATCTTCACTTGATTAGCTTAGAAAAGTTTGCTATTTTGGGAAAAATTAACGATGATGGACTATCGTACTATATCGAATGGGGGAAAGCTTAAAAGCTTGAAAAATTATGTCAAACGAAGATAAAAACTGTACACAATGCGGAACTTGCTGTAGAAAAGGCGGTCCTGCAATTCATGATAAAGATGTAGATTTATTGAAAGATAATGTTATACGCATAGCTGATTTGATGACATTTCGCCCAGGCGAATTTGTGCGTGACGAATCACAGCAAAAAGTTGTGCCGCTTGAAGTTGATGTGGTGAAACTTGCGCCAGCTATCAATTCAGAAGAGCATGACTGGACTTGCCGTTTTCTTATCCAAAAAGAAAAAAGTGCCGCGTGCGCCCTTCATGGCAAGCACCCAGCCGAGTGTAGAGCATTATACTGTAAAAGCCCTGAATTTCTTCTTGCTTTGCCAGCTGATGGCAGACAAACACGCAAGCAAATCATTGAAATAACAAAATCTCCGGCATGGTGGCTCGAGCTTATTGCCACGCATGAAGAAAAATGTGATTTGGCAAAAATTGCTGAATATATAGTAAAAATCGAAGAAGAAGGCTCAAAAGAAGCTATTATTGAAATGATAGCATTTGATAATTCTTTCAGAGAATTAGTGCTAGAAAAAACTGATATCACAGAAGATTTGCTTCCTTTCTTGTTTGGTCGCCCCTTGCTTGGGCTTATGCATCAATACAAGGTGGAAGTCCTAAAAACTGACAAAGGCCTTTTACTTAAGAAAAATTCTTAATCTAGGGTGTTGATATGATAGCGTATATTGAAGGAAGATATTTAGAACAGACGGAGAATTCTGTCATTGTTCTTACAGAAGGCGGAGTGGGTTATGAAATTTTTGCGCCAAGCCATGCTTTAGCTCGTCTTCCGCAAAGAGGCGAAATTGTAGTCTTTTTCACGGTGCACGTTGTCAGGGAAGATGCTTCTGAGCTTTTTGGCTTTCCTACTTGGGACGAAAGGCAGACCTTCTTGATTTTGACTTCAATAAATCGAGTGGGTGCGCGCACAGCTTTATCAATTCTTTCCACTTTCAGCCCGAATGAGCTTCGACAAATTGTTTTAGATAATAATACCTTAGCTTTGACGCAAGTTTCTGGCATTGGCAAAAAAGGCGCGCAGCAAATTTTCCTTGATCTACAATATAAATTGCAGGGCAGTGCAAGCGTAGGGATTGACATAAATTCTTCTGAATCAAATAAAGTTTTGACTGACAGCATAGCCGCACTTGTGAATCTTGGCTATCAAGAAGAAGAAATACGCCCTGTGGTGAAGGAAGTTTTGAATAATCAACCTGATTTAGACGTGACAGAAGCCATCAGGGCTAGCCTTAAACAATTTGCGCAGAGTAAAAGAAGTTAGAAATGGCTGAATATCAAGAAAGAAATGAATTTTCCGAAGAGCATATACGCCCGCAAAGGCTTGAGGAATTTATAGGGCAAGAAGAACTTCGCAAAAATTTGCGTGTCTATATTGATGCGGCTAAAGATAGAAATGTGGCTATAGATCACCTTTTATTCTATGGAAACCCAGGTCTTGGGAAGACGACGCTTGCAAGAATTATCGCTTCTGAATTAGGCGTGAACTTAGTCACCACTTCTGGGCCAGTTTTGGAGCGTTCAGGAGATTTAGCGGCAATACTCACAAATCTTTCAAAAAATGATATTTTATTTGTGGACGAAATTCACCGTATGCCGATTACAGTCGAGGAAGTTTTATATCCAGCTATGGAGGATTTTAAGCTTGATTTAGTGATAGGGCAAGGGCCAGCGGCAAGAACGGTAAAGCTTGATATAGAGCCATTTACCTTGGTGGGCGCCACAACACGCTTAGGGCTTTTGTCTTCCCCACTTCGTGACAGGTTTGGCATTATTTCTCGCCTAGAATTTTATACACCAAAAGAACTTATGCAGGTGGTATCAAGGGCAGCAAGGATTTTTAATATTTCTATAGAAGAGAAGGCCGCGCTTGAAATTGGTAAACGATCAAGAGGCACACCAAGGATCGCAAACCGCCTTCTGCGTCGTGTGCGTGATTTTGCTTTTGCGGCAGTGAAGGGCAGTGACGAGGAAGCACGCATTTCACTTGAGATAGCTAGAAATGCCTTGGCTAGACTCGATATTGACGAAGAAGGGCTGGACTCGATGGATAGACATATTCTTTCTGTAATTATTGACCATTACGACGGGGGCCCTGTTGGCGCAAAAACTTTGGCTGTGGCAGTTTCCGAAGAATTACGAACTATTGAGGATATTTACGAACCCTACCTTATCCAATGCGGCTACCTCAAAAGAACACCGCGCGGTAGAATGGC
>CAYJFE010000112.1:0-7794 GCA_964369165.1 uncultured Desulfovibrionaceae bacterium
CACTTCCTATGTTTATGCTTATGGGTGAATTTATTTATTATTAATGACTTTCACACGATTTATTCGACTGTGCGAACAAGTGGATGGGCAGACTGCCTGGCGGACTTGCTGCTGCAACTGTTGGTGGCTGTGCTGGTTTTGGTGCTGTGTGCGGTGAATCGCTTGCTACTGTTGCTACTATGAGCTCTGTTGCGCTTCCCGCAATGGAAAAAAATAAATATGACCTTTCACTTGCTACTGGCGCACTTGCCGCAGGTGGAACATTAGGTATTCTTATTCCGCCATCAATGGGCTTTATCTTCTATTCTATTATGACGCAAGAATCGATTGGTAAACTCTTTATTGCTGGTATTATTCCTGGTATTTTGCTTACTCTTATATTTATTGCCATTATTGTTTTCCAAGTATGGCGTAACCCTGAATTGGCTCCAAAATCTGAAAAATATACTCTCGCAGAAAAATTAATTTCTACGGTAAAACTTATTCCTGTTATTATTCTTTTCGTGGTTGTTGTAGGTGGTATTTTAGAAGGTTATTTCACACCTGGTGAAGGCGGCGCAGTTGGCGCAGCCGGTGGTTTATTATTTGCCATATTCCGCAGAAAACTTACCAAAGAAAATCTAAGAATATCATTAGTAAAAACAACAGTCATGTGTGGCAGAATCTTTATGATGATTGTAGCGGTGCAGATATTTGGTTCATTCCTTGCTTCTTCGCGCCTTCCTACCTTGCTTGCTGACTTTATTATGACAATGGATGTAAACCGTTATGTTGTATTATCAATGGTTATTATTATCTATATCTTCTTAGGCTGTATTATGAATATTATGCCTATGATGATGCTCACCTTGCCATCAATCTTCCCAACAATCCAAGCACTTGGCTTTGATGGAATTTGGTTTGGTGTGGTAACTGTTATTATTATGGAAATGGGTATGATTACTCCGCCAGTAGGTATGAACGTGTTTACCATGGCTTCCATAGCAACGCATGTTCCTATGTCGAAAATATTTAGAGGGGTAATGCCATTCTTTATTGGTATGCTTATCTGTGCAATCTTAGTTATTATATTCCCACAACTTGCTTTATGGTTGCCGAATAGATAATTTAGGAAAAGCTTCTCTTGCCTTCCAAAATTATGGGAAAGGCGAGAGAAGAGAAGAATAAAAGTTAAAATATTAGGAGAATTATTTTATGACAAACTTTATGAAGAAAGTGATTTCATCTGCGGCTTTACTTGCTATTTTAGCACCAGCTTCAGCTCAGGCTGTGGTGGACTTCAACTACCAATCACTCTACTCCCCCATACACACATTCAATAAAGATGTTATGGAACCATGGAAAGAGAGTTTACCTGAATTTTCAAAAGGAACTTTGCAGGCATATACCTTTGCTGCAGGTGGTTTAACAAAAAACCCTGAAACTCTTAATGCCATTATGGAAGGCACGCTTGATATGGGAACAGCTGGACTTGCTTTTAATATTGCAGACTTTCCACTTTCTGCTATGCTGAATATTCCTTTTTCAACAGATAATGCCATTCATGCAACAGCATATTTACAGGAATTGTATAATACAAATGAAGAAGTTAAAAATGGAATAGATAAGGCTGGAAAACTTCTTGCCATTTGGGGAGCAGATGTTAATGCCTTCTTTTCAAATGTAGGCGCTATTATATCGGTTGCTGATATAAACGGAAAGCGTGTGCTTGCGTGGTCTGGTGCGCAGCTTGATCAAATCAGAGCTTTGGGCGGTATTCCCGTGCAAGTAACTCCAAACGATACCTATATTGCCTTAGAACGTGGAATGGGCGATTTGATATTGTGCCCACTTACTACAGGTGTTGCCAATAAAATTATGGAAGTATCAAAAGATGTTACCCCAATTCCGGCTACAACTCTCAGTATCTATACATGGGCAAGCAATGATTTGTGGGATTATTTGTCAGACGAAGAAAAAGGCTATCTTGAAAGCTCTACTAAAGATTGGGGTACAAAAACGGGTGATTTCCTTGTAAAATCAACACAAGCAGATATTGAAACAATGAAAGCTGCCGGTTGCACCTTCTATGAATTAACCCCAGAAGCTTTAGCTGAATTTAAAGAATTAGCTCTTGGTTCTTACACAGCATATGTACAAAAAGAATTTGAACGCCTAGGCATAAAAAAAGACGCTCAAGAATGGGTTGACTATGGTTTAAGCTTTTCTGACTAAGTAAGACAAGAACTTAAACATAAATAATAGAGTATCATCTAATTATAAAGAAAAGTAAAAAGTAATGTGATGCTCTGTTTGCCTCCCCTCTAATAAAAAAAGAGGGGAGTTTACAAAAAAAAGTAATGTTACCTTATAATACAAAAGAGGGAAGTTTAATGCGCTTCCCTTTTTTGTGGGAAAAAAATAGAATATAAGCTTAAAAAAGCTTGACAGCAGTAGAATTATAGTAGTATATACATTCTGCGCAAAGACATTTGTCTTGAATTTTCCGTTTTTGTGTGTCTAGTTGAGGTTGCCTGTTGTGGCTGCCTTTTTTTTATATTTACGGCTAGAAATATTCGTGAATATAGCATTATAAAGTAGGTTTTATGCAGGATTTAGTAAAAAAAATCGAATACCATGTGCGCCCTATAGTAGAGAATCTTTCTTTGTCTTTATGGGGTATTGACGTGCAAAAAGGCGCGAAAATCTTAGTAAGGATATATCTAGAAGACGATGGCCTTGCAGGTATTGATGAATGCGCAAAGGTTTCAAGGCTTGTTGGCCTTGTTTTGGATGTTGAAGAATTTTTTGTAAATCCTTGGATTTTGGAAGTTTCCACGCCAGGGCTTGACAGAATGTTCTTTTCTTTAGAGCAGATGGAAAAATATGTCGATGAAGATCTTCAAGTGTCCTTGCTAGGCTCTGTAGATAGTGAAGTAAATGCTTCACGCAGAAAGCTTATGGGTACACTTATAAAGGTTAATACTAAAGAGCAAAGCTTTGATATACACTCCTTAGACGATGACAGAAACTATACTGTTGAATGGGATAATGTGAAAAAAGCAAAGATTGTTCCAAAAATTAAAATGCCAGAAAAACCCATGAAGAAAAAAGAAAAAAATAATTAGGAAGATAAGATGAGTCACGAACTAAAAAAAGCTATTGAGCAGATCGCAAAAGATAAAGGCATTGAAAAAGAGCTTCTTATTGATACTTTAGAAGATGCTGTACGTACTTCTGTTATGAAAAAATACGGCGAAGACCTTGACGTTGAGGTTCGCTTTAATGAAGACAGTGGCGAGATTGAAGTTTATCAATTCAAAATTGTTGTAGACGATGTTGCAAATGATATCAATCAGATCGATATTGAAGAAGCAAAGTTGCACGATCCTTCCGTAATGCTTGACGATGAAATGGGCTTTAGATTAAAAGTTGAAGATCTTGGCCGCATTGCCGCTCAATCAGCAAAGCAAGTTATTATACAACGTATGCGTGATGCTGAACAAGGGCTTATCTATGAAGAATATAAAGAAAGAATTGGTGAAATTGTTTCTGGTGTGATCCAAAGACGAGATAAAGCTGGCTTTATTGTAAGCCTTGGCAAAGTAGAAGCGCTTTTACCAAAAGAAGAACAAATCGCGCGTGAGCACTATAAAAGAAATGAAAGATGCCAAGCACTTCTTGTTGATGTAAGACGTGATGGCAGAGGGCCTCAACTTATTATTTCTCGCTCTCACAGAGATTATTTAGCCGCATTGTTCCGCCGTGAAGTACCAGAAGTTGACGATGGATCTATCCAAATTATGGCAGTTGCTCGTGATCCTGGTTTGCGTGCAAAAGTGGCTGTTTTCTCAAAAGATAAAGATATTGACCCTGTTGGTTCATGTGTTGGTGTTCGTGGTTCACGTATTCAAAATATAGTGCAAGAACTACGCGGCGAAAGAATTGATATTGTTATTTGGTCAGCTGATATTGCGCAATATGCTAAAAATGCGCTTTCACCAGCTCTTATTTCAAATATTATGATAAATGAAGAAGAAAACCTTCTTGAAATCACCGTACCTGACGAACAACTCACTGCAACTATTGGTAAAAAAGGGCAGAATGTGAAACTTGCAGCTCAACTATTGGGCTGGAAAATCGATCTCTACACTGAATCTCGTTATGCTGAGTTAGTTGGCTCAAATCAAAAACAGGGTAGAGGTTTAGAACAGGTAGCTTCTGTTGCTGAAATGCCAGTTCAATCCTTTATTGATGCAGGTTTTGTTTCTATTGAAGCTTTGAATGAGGCAAGTGATGAAGAATTAGCAGCAGCTCTTGAAATTTCAAATACTCGCATTGATGAAATTAGAACAGCTATCAAGTTTATTTCACCTATTGTTTCTGAAGATGAAGTACGCTTGGTTGAAACTTCAAATAAAGCTGATGACGAATAAGAAGTTTGAACCGCAAAGAATGTGCCTTGTATGTAGAACTAAGCATGCAAAACATTTGTTGACACGCTATGTGATGCCTAAAGATGCACAAACACTTGTAGTTGCGGGCATAAACATGGTTTTAGATAAAGAAAATATAAGAGAACAAAGAGGCTTTTACCTTTGTAGTGAAAGTAAATGCCATGAAAAATTTCAAAAGCTCAAGCTGAAAAATAAGAAGGGCAAGAAGGCTTAATCTATGGATAAAAAGATAACCATAAAAGAATTGTCACAAGAACTTAATGTCGACCATTCCACCATGTTGCGTGATATCAAAAATGATTTGAATATACATCTCAAATCAGCCACTTCTGCGGTGGAAGGCGAAGATATTGATAGCATACGCAAATATTACAAAAATTCAAAAAATACTGTGACAAGCAGCGTTTCTAGCGAAGACGGCGGCGTTATTTTGCGTCGTAGACGTGCTGTTGGAGAGGATGCAAAAGCTGAGCCTAAAAAAGAAAAAGACACTGCTGAAACCAAAAAAGCAGAATCTAGCAAAAGTCCTTCTGAGAAAAAAGTAGTGGCTGAAAAGAAAACTGCAAAGAAAGCAGACGATGAGCCTGCTAAGAAAACTTCTGAAACAGCAGAAAAAAAGAAAGCTGAGCCCAAAAAAGCAAAAGAAGAAACAAAAGCGCAAACAGCAAAAACTGATGAAAAAGCTCCAAAAGCGAAAAAAGCTGAACCTGCTAAAGCAAGTTCTGCAAGAATTATCACACCTGCCAATGAAGCTAAAGTAGAAGCTAAGCCTGAAGGTAAAGTAGAAGCAAAAGCAGAAGTTTTAGAAGCAAAAAGCCAGCAAAAAGAAGTTAAAGCAAAAGAAGAAGCTAAAACTTCAGCTGAAGCAAAAAGCCCTAAAGCAGCTTCGCAAGAAGAAGCAAATGCTGAAAAAGTTGAAACAAAAAGTGAAGAAGCGAAGAATGCAAAATCAAATGCGACTATTTCCGCAAAACCTGATGGCACTTCAACAAAATCAATTCTTCCACCAGCCGGTGCTAAATCTTTTGCAAAAAGAGATGAAGAGCCTGTTTCACAAGTACGTGTAATTTCTATGCCTGAACCTCGCAAAGAAGGCGCGGCACAGCCAAGAGAGCAAAGAGATAATCGCGACAATAGAAATTTCAATAGAGATAGAAACCAAAGACCTGGCGGCAACCGCGAAGGCGGACGCGAAGGCGGTTTCCAAAATAGAGGGCCTAGAGGTGAAAACCAAGGCAATCAACAAAGACCGCAAGGCGATAGAAAACCTTTTGATAGAAATAGACCTGCTGGCGGTTTTGCTGGAGATAAAGACAAAGATGGCGATACACGTCGTCCACAAAGACCAGCAGGCACAACAGCTCCACGCCGTCCTGCTGTAGAGGGTTTGCCATTCCCAACTGAAGAGCAAAGCCGCAAAAAACGTAATAAAAACAATAAATCAAATAATGACTTTGCCGATAAAACAGGTCAACAAGACTTCAAATTTACAAAATATTCCTTCAATGGTGATGATGACGATGCGCCACGTCGCAGAAGAAAACCAAAGAAAAAAGATGTAAAATCAGCTGTAACGACTACAGTTCCGATGAAGGCCGCTAAAAGAAAATTGCGTATAGAAGAAACCATTCGTGTATCTGACATGGCGCATCAAATGGGGCTAAAATCAAGCGAAATCATCAAAGTTCTCTTTGGTCTTGGCGTTATGGCAACCATCAACTCTTCACTTGACTTTGATACAGCACAAGTTGTTGCCTCAGAATTTGAATACGAAGTAGAAAAAGTCGGTTTCTCAGCGGAAGAAGCAATCTTGCCAACAGAGGCAGATACTCCTGAACAATTGAAACCTCGCCCACCTGTTGTCACAATTATGGGTCACGTTGACCACGGTAAAACTTCACTTCTCGATGCTATACGCGAAACTAATGTCACAGCTGGCGAAGCTGGTGGTATCACTCAGCATATCGGTGCTTATCACGTACGCACAAAACGTGGCGAAATTGTATTCCTTGATACTCCTGGTCACGAAGCCTTTACGGCTATGCGTCTTCGTGGTGCACAAGTTACTGATATAGTTGTTCTTGTTGTTGCCGCTGACGATGGTGTTATGGAGCAAACCCGTGAAGCTATAAACCACGCAAAAGCTGCAGAAGTGCCAATTATTGTTGCTGTAAACAAAATGGATAAAGAAGGCGCAAACCCTGAAAGAGTATTGCGTGAACTTGCTGAACTTGGTTTACAAGCAGAAGATTGGGGCGGCGACACAGTTGTCACCATGCTTTCAGCCAAGAAAAGAGAAGGTATCGACGAATTACTTGAACTCTTAGTGCTTCAAGCCGAGCTTATGGAGTTAAAAGCAAATCCTGATAAATCTGCTCGTGGACACATTGTAGAAGCAAAACTTGATAAAGGCCGTGGCCCTGTTGCTACAGTACTTATTCAAGAAGGAACACTCTCTCAAGGCGATGCATTTGTATGTGGTGTCTTTGCAGGACGTGTGCGTGCGCTTTTCAATGATCAAGGTAAGAAAATTCAATCAGCTGGCCCTTCAATGCCAGTTGAAGTGCAAGGTTTTGAAGGCGTGCCTGATGCTGGTGAAGAATTTGTTTCACTCCAAGACGAGAAAATGGCGCGCAGAATTGCCGATAGCCGTGCTATCAAGCAAAGAGAAAAAGTTCTTGCTAAAGAATCAAAAGTCACACTTGAAACCTTCCTTTCAAGAAAAGCTGACACAGCCGAAGCTCTTGTTCTCAACCTCATTCTTAAAGCTGACGTACAAGGTTCGCTTGAAGCTATCACTGAAGCTCTCAATAAACTTTCCACTGAAAAAGTGCGCATTTCCGTTATTCACGGTGGTGCAGGTTCGATTTCAGAGTCAGACATCATGCTTGCAGCTGCATCAGAAGCCATTGTTATCGGCTTCAACGTGCGCCCAACTGCAAAAGTGAAAGATTTTGCTGACAATGAAAATGTTGATATTCGTTACTATGACATTATCTACAAACTTGTTGAAGAAATTCGCGCTGCTATGGAAGGCTTGCTTGCTCCTGTGCAAAAAGAAGTCTATCTTGGCCAAGCCGAAGTTCGTGAAGTATACACAATTTCACGTGTGGGCACAATTGCAGGCTGCTACGTTGCTGACGGCAAAATGGTGCGTAACTGCGGCATACGTCTTCTACGCGATGGCGTGGTTATCTACACAGGAAAAATCTCTTCACTCAAGCGTTTCAAAGACGATGCAAAAGAAGTGGCAAAAGGTTTTGAATGTGGTATGTCATTAGAAAACTACAATGACATCAAAGTTGCGGATATATTCGAAGCTTTCGAAATGAAAGAAGAAGCCGCTCACTTATAAGAT
>CAYJFE010000113.1:0-7734 GCA_964369165.1 uncultured Desulfovibrionaceae bacterium
GGGTGTCCCGTGCGTGAACTATGGCGAAATACATTCAAAATATGGCTTTGAAGTAATTCCTGAAAAACACTCTTTGAAATATGTTGAAAGTGAATACTTAGAAAGTTCGCCTAATATGTTACTCTCTAAAGGTAATTTTATTTTTGCTGACACATCAGAAGACATTGAAGGAGTTGGCAATTTTACCTGCTTAAATAGCAATACTCAAGTTTTTGCTGGCTACCACACAATCATAGCAAGGTTGAAAACGGATTTTATTTCAAGGTATTATGCTTATCTTTTTGATAGTGATATTTTCAGAAATCAAATAAGAAATAGGGTTTCTGGTATAAAAGTATTCAGTATTACTCAAGGTATACTAAAAAATACAAATTTACTTGTCCCTCCCCTCAAAACCCAACAAAAAATAGCTGATTTCCTCGACTCCAAATGCTCTAAAATTGATTCTACAATCGAGCAAGAAAAACAGCATATCGAAAAACTTAAAGAATACCGTCAATCACTTATCACAGAAGCAGTAACAAAAGGACTTGATAAAAATGCCCCTATGAAAGATAGCGGTATTGAATGGATTGGCGAGATTCCGCAGGGGTGGCAAGTAAGAAAATTGCGTTTCCTTGGAAGTTGTCAAAACGGAATAAGTAAGTCAGGTGAAGCTTTTGGTAGTGGCTTTCCTTTTATTACTTACTCAGACGTATATAAAAATAGTGTTCTTCCAAGTCCAAGTGGACTAATTGAAAGTACAGAAGATGAGCAAAAAATCTATTCTGTGCAAAAAGGCGATATTTTCTTTACAAGAACATCTGAAACAGTAGAAGAAATAGCTTTTAGCTCAGTTTGCCTTGAAGAAACTAAGAGCACAACTTTTGCAGGCTTTCTTATTCGTGTAAGACCTAAAAAAGATATTATTAATTCTAAATTTGCAAGTTACTACTTTAGAAATATAAAAAATAGAATATTTTTCGTTAAAGAAATGAATCTTGTCACAAGAGCTTCTTTAAGCCAAGAATTACTTAAAAAGCTTCCAGTTCTCCTCCCCCCACTCGACGAACAAAAACAAATCGCCGACTATCTCGACAATAAAACCGCTCAAATTGATAATGCTATAGCCAAAAAAGAAACACTTATCACAAAATTACAAGAATATAAGAAATCACTTATATTTGAAGCAGTAACAGGAAAAATGGAGGTTTAGAATGAGTTTTCATGAAGTGAGTTGTGATGCTGAAAAGCTACTACAGGATATAGTTTCAAACCAAAACGACACAGGGACAGAGTTGTTTGATACTTTACGATGGAATTCAAATTATACATATACCCACTCGCTATTAGAAGAATTAAAAGATAACGACTTGTGCAAAATACAATCTTACATAGGAGGCCCTGATAAAATAACAATAACTGGTAGGGGTAAAGATTATTTTCTCAAAAAAGAAAAATATGAAGAAGAACGAAAAATAGCTTCAATAAATATTAACGCCTCAGAAAACTCTCCTATAAATCTAAATACTGGCAATGGGCAGGCAATTCAAACTGTTTCAATCTATACCTCTGAACAGCGTAATGCTATAAATGAATTTAGAGAAGAAGTTCAAAGTTCAGCGCTATCACAAGAAGAAAAAGCAGAAGTTTTAGAACTGCTTGATTCAATGGAAGAACTGAAGGCAAAAAATAAAACTTCTTCATTTAAAGCCTTAGTAAATAGAGTAAATGACATTGTTACAACCTCAAATACCTTGCGTGCTATTTGGCAAGGCGTTGTTCAGTTGTTTGGATAATTCGTTAACATTCAGTAAGGTAATACTTCATGCAAAATAATTATGAAGATATTGTTCGTATGCTTATAGAGGAAAGTATCGACTACTCCGACTATGAAGAATTTTATAATTCTAGAGAGGAAGCTATTAAGGCAATACTTTTAGATGAACTTGAAAAAATTGATATAATGTTTTCAGAAATTCAAAAAGAAAAAGAAGACTTATCTTTTAAATACCTCACTAATGAAAATATATTTAAAGAAGCAAACTACAACTCATGGAAAGAGGCATTTGAACAAACTGAAAGCTTTATTGTCATTCTGGAAGAAATTTTTTATGACTATAGAAAATATTTAAGAACATTACCAGATAATATTTTAGACGCTAAAAAGAATCAATATAATGTATTCTTTCAACTTTATGCAAGAACATTCCAAGAATTTTTAGAAATTTTTACCTTACTAAAAAATGGTTTTGCAAATGGGGCATACTCTCGATGGCGAACATTAAATGAAAGAGCTGTTATAGCAACTTTTATCTCTACAAGCAAAAACCCCGAAGATGTTTCAGAAGCTTTTATCAATAGTGCTTATGATTTTGATAATGAGTCGAAGAATGATTACTATAATTGGGCAAAAGTTGATTTAAGGTTTGTTGAAAGAATTAACAACTTACCAAAGGAAAAAAGAAGTAAAGCAATTTCTGAAAATATTAGATTTTCCATGCTAAAAAACGCCTGCCCTACTAATCAAATATATTTTGCTCCAAATGAATATCAATTTGCTTCAAGTATACTTCATGCTTCCCCCAAAGGTACATTTCACAGTATAACAGAACCAAATAATGAAGAAAATATAGTTATCGGGCAGTCTTCACTTGGTATTTATGAACCTGCTATTTCTGCAATAAGGTCGCTTCTACAGATGACTAAATTTCATTTTAGTGTGTACGGTTCGAATGATATATACTTTTATATTGGATTTCTTAGTAAATGGGATGAGCTTTTGTATGAAACATATACTAACATATATATAAAAACAAAAGACTTACCTATCAAAGAAGCTGATAGAAGTGTTTTTATCTAAATATCAAAATAAGTATATGAATAGAGAAACATTAACAGGTAAAACGGAGATATAACGTATGACCTTTCATGAAGTTAGCAGTAGTGCTGAAATGCTTCTACAAAAAGTAATTGAATCTGAAAATCCTTTTACTGAAGGACTTCACATACATATAAAAAACAATCATGAAGAATTGATGCAATATAAATCAAGCTCAAATGAACTCTCGGAGCAAGGACTATGCAAAGTTTCAAAGGGATTAGGAGGGCATATATATTTAAAATTAACTACTTCTGGAAAAGACTATTTTATAAAAAAGAAAAAATATGAAGAGGAAAGAAAAATGGCTTCAATTAATATCAACGCTTCAAATAATTCTTCTGTAAACCTCAACACTAGTAGCGGTCAAGCAAATCAAACTGTTGCAATCTATACTGCTGAACAACATAATGCCATAAATGAATTTAGAGATGAAGTTCAGAGCTCAGCATTATCAACAGAAGAAAAAGCAGAAGTTTTAGAATTGCTTGACGCAATGGAAGAACTAAAGGCAAAAAATAAAACTTCTTCATTCAAAGCCTTGGTAAATAGAGTAAATGAAATAGTTACAACATCAAATACATTACATGCTATTTGGCAAGGCGTTGTTCAGTTGTTTGGAATATAGTAGTGTAAAGTAGCAAAGATATAAGAAATCACTTATATCCGAAGCAGTAACAGGTAAATTGGAGGAATTAGTGTATACATCACATACTATAATTATCTATACAGGAGCCGTGTTTTGTGCCCTTGGAACATATTTCTTTTTTCCAGAACATAAATTAAATCAAGCTAATATAAATTTTCAAATTATTCCTATGATACTTTATGCAGCAAGTGTTTCATCTTTGCTTTTGACAATAGCTGAGTTATTTAAAGAGTTTTTAATCAAATCTAGAAATCTAAATTTACTTTCTAAACTCTTAGAAAGAGATTTTGAAGATGAACTAAGCTTATATTATGCAATATCCGAATGTGAATTCGGCAAACTTGGAAAGGTGCGAAAAACTTTTATTAATATGTTTTTCTGGCTATATTGTTCTGCCATTCCAATAGGTGTTGCTCTAATACTTACTTTTGACCTACCGAGTAACGAAACACTTACGGGATTAACTATAGTAACTTTTGGCTTAGTCATTGTTCTTTTAGGAGTAAAAGAACAAAATTTCATGCGTGAAAACTTGCTTAAAAGAGATTTATTTTGTAAATTTTATAAATCACAAGGAAAACAAAAGGATTAATTTATAATGCAAAACCTCACAGAAAAACGCTTTGAAGACGATATAGAAGCTTCTCTCCTTTCTCAAGGATATCTCAAGGGAAATCCTAATGATTTTGATAGAAAACTTGCGCTTGATGTTGATACTTTTATTGATTTTATCAAGGAAAGCCAGGCAAGAACTTGGGAGAAGTACACTAAAACTCATGGCGATAATGCAAGCAATCTTCTTATTAAGCGTTTTTGTGATGCGGTGAGTGAAGTTGGTATACTCAAGGTTTTGCGTGAGGGCTTTGTTGATAGAGGTATCAAGTTTAAAATTGTCGCTTTCAAGCCTGAAACTGCGTTGAATCAGACGACTCTGCACGAATATAATTCAAACATCTTTCATTGCACAAGACAAGTGAAATATTCGCAAACTAATGAAAATTCAGTGGATATTGTTCTTTTTATCAATGGCATTCCTCTTGTTTCGATGGAGCTGAAAAATCAGTTTACGGGACAAAATACTGATAATGCTATCAAACAGTATAAATTTTCTCGCTCAGCTGATGAAACAATTTTCCAATTTAATAAGCGTGTTCTTGTGCACTTTGCCGTAGACTTGAAAAATGTCTATATGACGACAAAACTTCAAGGCTCTTCCACATATTTTCTTCCATTCAACCAAGGAAGTAATGGGGCAGGAAATGTTGGCGGAAGCGGAAACCCTGTTAACCCTGATGGTTATGAAACAGAATATCTTTGGGAAAAAGTTCTACAAAAAGACAAAATTTTAGAGATTATTCAAAAGTATTTACATCTCGAAGAGAAAGATAAAAAAGGTAAAAAAATCTCAAAGATGGATGATAAAACCCTTATCTTTCCTCGCTATCATCAACTTGATGTCGTTTCTAGGCTTTTAGACGATGTAAAGACGTGTGGAAGCGGTAAATCCTATCTTATCCAACACAGCGCAGGAAGTGGTAAATCTAATTCAATTTCATGGCTTGCGCACAGGCTTTCTTCTCTGCATGATGAAAATAATAAACAAATATTCAATTCTGTTATTGTAGTGACTGACCGTATTGTTTTAGACGAGCAATTACAAGAGAATATCTATCAATTCGACCATGTTGAGGGCGTTGTTAAAAAGGTTAAAAAGTCCTCTGAATTGAAAGACGCAATTAATGATGGTGTGCGTATTATTGTATCAACACTTTTCAAATTTCCTGTAGTATTCAAAGAGGTTGAATCTAAAAACAAAAGATTTGCAATCATCATTGATGAAGCGCACTCTTCACAAACAGGGAATGCTTCTAAAAAGTTGAAATATGCCCTTGCCGATATTGAAAAAACCTTGAAAGATTATGCGGAATTTGAAAACGAAGAAGAGAAAAATATCAAAGATAATGATGAGTTACTTCTTGAAGAATTGGCAACACACGGCACACATGAAAATCTTTCATTCTTTGCATTTACAGCAACTCCAAAAGACAAGACCTTACAAGTTTTCGGCACACTTCAAGCAACAGGCGAATATGCGCCTTTCCATGTTTATTCCATGAAGCAAGCCATTGAAGAGGGCTTTATTCTTGATGTTTTGAAAAATTACATGACATACAATATGTATTTCAAAATTGCAAAAAACATTCCTGACGATCCTGAACTTGATTCAAGTGCTGGGCTTAGAGCAATAAGAAATTATGAATCCTTGCACCCTCATAATATTTCTCAAAAAACAAAAGTAATGCTTGAGCATTTTCAGAATGTTACACGCCATAAGATAAATGGACGAGCAAAAGCCATGCTTGTAACACCTTCACGTCTTCACGCTGTGCGCTATGTAGAAGAATTTCGCAAGCAAATAAGTGAACAAGGGCTTGATTTCAATGTGCTTGTTGCTTTTTCAGGTGAGATAAATGACAATGGTGAAATCTATACTGAAGAAGGTTTGAATAAAACGACAACAGGCGAAATAATCAAAGAAAAACAGCTTCCTAAAGTATTTGCAAGTGAAGAATATGGAATGCTTATCGTTGCTGAAAAATATCAAACAGGTTTCGACCAACCTTTGTTGCATACAATGTTTGTAGACAAAGCTTTGTCGGGCGTGAAAGCCGTGCAAACTCTATCACGATTGAATCGTACTACAAAGGGTAAGAATGATACTTTTATTCTTGATTTTGTGAATAATGCAGATGATATTGAGAGCTCATTTAATCCTTATTATGAACAAACAATCCTTACTGAAGAAACAGATCCAAACACACTTTATAAAATGAAGAGCACACTTGAAGAATATCGAGTGTTTAATAAATCAGATATTGAAAACTGTGTAAATCTATTTTATTCAACTGCGCAACCGTCTAAAATTTTAGGAAAATTGCAAGCAACTATTCAACCTTCACTAGAAAATTATGCCGAACTTTCGGTTGAAGATAAAGACGTTTTCAAAACGGGCTTAGCAAGATTTTGTAGAATTTATGCTTTTATCACTCATGTTTGCAGAATGTTTGACAAGGAACTACATAAATTCTCTATCTATGCAAAGTTTTTATTGAAATTTCTTCCAAAAGATGTGAATGAAAAAATTGACCTTGATGGGAAAATATTGCTTGAATACTACAAATTAGAAAAGGATTTTGAGGGAAGTATTGCTCTTACACCAACTGTTGATGGTGTTTCCCCAATAAAAGGCGAAACTGGTAAAAAAGAGAAGAAGAAAGACCCACTTACAACGCTTATTGATAAAATTAATGAAAAATATCATACAAATTTTACTGATCAAGACAAGCTTATGATGCAATATCACGACCGTTACGTTAAAGATAAATTCTGGCAAAACATGGCAAAAGGAAGTGATGAAAAAACCTTTATTCAACGCTTTGAAAAGGATTTTATCAACAAAACTGCAATATCACTTTATGAAGAAAATATCCAAATGTACAACACCATGTTTGAAAATAAAGAAATGCTCAATTTCATTGCTGATTACCTAGGCAAACTTGTTTATAGCAATTTGAAGAAAGTGAAAAAATAATAAGCCAAGGAAATCCTCTTATGCCCACATCACAAGAATTTATTGAATTTGTCTGCGAACAGATTACTTCAGCCCCATCTATCAGGGCGGTTAGATATCGCAAAATGTTCGGCGAATACATGGTTTATGCGAATGATAAGCCCATTCTCTTAGTGTGCGACAACACTGTTTATGTGAAAATGCTTGAGCCTATTGAAAAAGAGCTTTCTAATCCCGAAAAAGGTGTGCCTTACAAAGGAGCGAAAGAGCATTTTATTTTAGATATCGACGATGAAGAGCTTGCTGTTAGAATTGCTACAATCCTTGAAGAAATTACACCTCTACCAAAACCAAAAAAGAAGAAGCAAGCATAAATACTAACGAATATTCCTCATCGCTTTCATAATCCTCAACCAATTTTCTAAATTCTCAACATCACCTGCAAGCATACTCTCCCCTGCTTTTTTTGCTGATTCTAAAAGATTACCTGCAAAGTCTTTATCTGCGATTACAAGTCTTGCAAGCATCATGGCTATTTCTTCGTTTTGTGGAATTTGCATATATATTTCTCATGTTGTTTCTTATAATTTTTCTGTACCATCGTACAATGAACGATTATACAAAGTCAAGTATAATTTTAGTTATGAACACAGG
>CAYJFE010000114.1:0-7730 GCA_964369165.1 uncultured Desulfovibrionaceae bacterium
ACTTCTTTATAGTCAATAGCATTGTTTGTTTTCAAGTTTGGCAGATATTCTACTAGCCAATGGAGGCGAGAAAAGTATGCAAAGTCGGGTAAATCTGTTATTAATGCTGGAATATATTGAGGATTTTCTTCGATATAATTTTTTACTTCTTGGCATAAAATGCGCTGACTTTCTTTATCAAGCCCTTCACTCCAAATAAGAAGAGTTTGTTTGCTATTGTCTTGGATATTATGTTTTAAATCAGTTTGCCAACTCATCTTAGACATTACTTTACAAGTATTAAATATGTTGAAAAGTAGATAAAGACTTTTGCCAATAATCGACTGTTGCTGAAGTTTAGATAAAGTTAGATAGTATTTCCAGACGAAATTCCATCTTGGGCCATTAGTCCATTCATGTCTAGAGATAGATTGATTATTTCTTTCTTGTGACAATTCTAATAAGGCTTCTGCCGCTTCATTTGCCCCGTCCATTTGCAGTGTGGAATTTTCACCAGCTTTAAGTTTGAGAAGTTCTTGAATTGCTCTTTCTAAATCCTTTCTTTCTTCGCTTGTACAAACGATAGTAGGCGAATTTTCGGCAACTAAATAGGCTCGTCTTGCTTGATCATCAGCTAAAAGAGTATTTGGCAAAAGTAGGGTAGGCACTTGTGCTTGAACAACTTCACAGCAAGTATTATAGCCAGCTGCCCCTACAAAAATATCAAAGGCGCGCATAACACGTATCAGTGGATATACTGAAAGTGGAAGAACCGAGTCAGGAAGTTCAACATCGTTTACGGAAATAGGGGGGCAAGTCCATAATATAGTATAGCCTGCATTTTGTAAAAGCTCGATGCAAGTATGACCTATGCCATGGATATTTTTCAAGTTTCCTGGACCAAGGCTAAGAAGTGCGTATTTTTTATCATGCTCTAGGTCTAATCCTTTGCGAGCATTTTCTTTATCAAGAAGTTCTTCATTTCTAAATAAAGTGACAGGGGAAAGATGAAGTTTATTCTCCACTTTATACGGGCGAGTTGGAGTGTTTTCTTGCAGGTTTTTTATTTCAGTATCAAGAGAGGAAAGCAGTTCGCCAGGTTCAAGAATGAGATCAAAAAGTTTGGTGTCAACGGGAGATTTACGCACATCTTTTTTAAGTAAACCACGATTAGACCACACAAGTTTTGCTTTGCCATAAGTCTTGCACGCGCCTAAAAAGCCGTTGTATGGCCAAGTTCCGTCAAAAACGATGACATCTGGCTGAACGTGCTCAAGAGTCATTGAAAGACGAAAAGCAAGCTCAGTATTCCACTTGTAGTTAGAATTTGTTGTCCAGAACTGCGAAATATAGTATTCAGCCTCAAATGCTTTCGTAGGCTCGGGGCTGTATTGGTTCATGTCCTCGATAATTTCTATTGCAGAGGCGAGCGAAAAGAAGGTAATGTCGGCTTTACCTTGTAAGGCTCTTGCGTATGAGAGGCAACGGTTCATATGCCCCATGCCAGAGCCATTTATATTGAAGAAGAGTATTTTAGCTTTTGTCATGTGAAGAGTATAAGTTTTTTAGAATAATTAATCAAGTTTGGAATAGTATTACTTGTTTTTATAATTTTTAATTCTATCCACAATTTTTAATTCTGAAGCATTAAATTGTGTTTTGGCGGGCAATTCATTCAGGCAGATAGAGGCCATTGCCTTATTGCCTGCCTTATAGTATGCGAAAGTTAAAAATTTGAGGCGAAATACTCTTGGTTCAGCATCAAATGCAAGGCGTGAAAATTTGGCACTCGCTTTTTTATTTGTTTTTTGCGCTTCCTTTGCAAGAATAGTATAAGTATTTGCAATAGTTTTTGCCAATAGTTTTTGTTTTTCTATATAATGTTTTACTGCTTCGAAGCCTTCTTGTTGATAGAGCCTTATGAGTAGAGCACAAGACTGACCACCAAATGCAGAATATTGTTTATCCTTTGAACTGAGCTTTTCTTCAATAGCGTGATAGATCCTCATGAATAAGGATTCTTGTGAAAGTAGTTGCTTGATTTGTGTTCGTGAGTGTTTTAATTCTTCTCCAGAAGGTGCAATACTGGGTTTAGATTTTTGTACTTGTTGCTGTAATTGTGCACAACAAAGCAAGCATTGACTGAAAAAGAAAGTTGAGCTTCCTAATATTTGAAGAATTTCATCATTAAGCGGTGACTCCTGATTCGATATTTTACAGTTATGTATGTAAAGCAATATTGAATTGATATGATGATGAGCAGTAGTGAATTTTTTTAATAAAGTTTTTTCCAGAAATGGATTTAGATTTGTGTGTGTATTGAAAAAATCTATTGCCATTTCAAGATTGCGTATACTTGAAATATAGTGTCTATAAGTTCGCACTTTAGGGCGCATTATAGACTCTTTATTGATGTCGCAATGATAATTATAGCCAATAAAATCACTAAGAATGACTGCCTTGCTTTGAAGGTAAGCATTCCTTAAAAAATGCTTGTCTTCATAAAAGTAGTGAGTGAATTGTATCTTATTTCTTTCTAGAAATTCTTTTCTGTACAGACTTGCCCAAGCCGTATAATGGGCATATTTTCCCCTTATGTAAGCCTCTAGCATTTCTTCTCCACTTATTATAGCATTTGGAATTGTTGAAATTTCACTTAGATTATCATGGTATAAGCGGCGAGTATTGCAGATAAATATTTGTGCTTCGTGGTGTTTTTCTAATTTCTTTAATCCATGCTCAAAGAAGCCTTGATTGATCGAATCATCACTATCTACATATGTGATATAGCGTCCTCTAGCTTTTTCTAATCCTAGATTACGCACTTGCCCAAGTCCTGCATTATAGGGAGTTTGGAAAAAGCGAATACTTTTATGTTTTGTAGCGTAGCTATGGCATACTTCAAAAGTATTATCCTTTGTGCTATTATCCTCTATTAGTATGATTTCAAAGTGTACACTTTGTTGAAGCAAAATAGAGTCAAGGCATTTTCCAAGTGAATCTGCAACATTATAGGCAGGCACAATAACGGAAATATCAATTTCTTCTGAGGGTAAACTTGGCATTTCCTCGACCCTATCAAGTATTGTCAGTAAGTGCTTGGGAATTGTATCTATATTGCGTGTATCTGTCTTGTTATAGGTTGAGTGAGCTTTGTGTCCTATGCTTTGAGCATAGCTTTTAGCAAAGTCTTCAAAGAATATTTTTAAAAAAGTGGGTGAAGAGCAGAGATAAGTTAAATCTTCATCTGTAAAAGGCATAATGCCTGCCTTTGCACAATCATCAATATATTTTCCTGCTGATTTTAAATGTGTATAGCAGCCTGCAATTCTTCTTAGTTTTTGCTGTGTATAATCTTTATTTGCTTCTTTTTTAGTAATAGAATTAAAAAAAACTTCAAAATCATATAAAAGGTGGCATATGCCACGAATATGACGAGAGGTTGTACGAATTGGATTCATCGCAGATGCTTCATGAGTGAGCATGATGCGTGTATAGCCATATACACCAGTTGAAAAAGATTTTTGAGCATAATAGTATGCTTTAATGATAAAAAGATTGTCTTCAAAAAGGTAATCAGGAAAATCAATATTATGTGTCGATAAAAAAGCCTTACGAAAAACTTTTGTCCATGGGGCCCATGAAGGTATTTGACCTTCACAAAACTTGATAAATAAATCATCATTTACATAAGAGCCTTGCGCAATAGTGCGCTTGTCAACAATATTTCCTAACACGTCTTGATTATTATAATTAAAAAAAACAAAATCAACGTCAGGCATATTTTCTAGCGTGCAAACACCATGTATGAGTAGTGAAGGAGCTACAATATCGTCACTGTCAACAAATGTAATATATTTTCCTCGAGCTTTTTTCATGGCAAGATTTCTGCTTATGCCTTGCCCTGAATTTTTTTCATTTTTAAACAGTTTGATCCGACTATCTTTTTGAGCATATTTTTGACAGACTTGAGGAGTAAAATCCGTGGAGGCATCGTCGACTATAAGAATTTCAAAAGCTGAAAAAGGTTGATGCAAGAGCGCCTCGAGGCATTTTCCTAAATAATGCTCTTGATTATACACAGGAATAATCACACTTATGACAACTTCTTCCTCTTCGCCCTTATAGTTTTTTGTATTTTGCTGATAAAGAGAAGATAAAATATTTTTTGGTGTTTTAATATCTGTGGCAGTTTTTACAAAAGATAAAAGTAGAGCATAAAGAAAAGATGGTGAATTTTGCAAGATGTGCATATCTTCTTTACTTATAGGTAAAGAATTGGTGTCGTGCAAAAAGGAAGCACATATAGGCATAAATATATTATTTATATTCCATGAAATATGATTGCTGTTTGGCGCTTTTTTATGAGTTTCTTGCTCGATTTTATCTATAACCTTTTGCATATACCCAAAAAAGAGGCAGGCTGAATGAGCGTGCAACCATGTGTATTCTTTAGGGCGGACAGAAGAGCTTGTTCTGTGTATATACGAGTATTGAACTTTGGGCATCGTGCATACTTTTGCTTGTGCGCACAAAGCCTCAAAGAAAAAAGGCTGATCCTGATGATAAATATATGGAGTATATTTAATGGCATTCTTTCTTAAAAAATCGCTTAAATAAACCTTAGCATGGGGTTCAGGGTGGATTTTACCTGTAAAATAGTCTATTAACGTTTCAGCTGTATTTGTGTAAAACTTCTCTTGCAAAGTTTTTGTATATAAGACACTTCTATCTTCGCGCAGATTTTCCACAGAATAAATACAGATGTCGACTTTATTTTCTTGCATATTTGCAATTGCTGTAGCAAAAAAATCTTTTTTTACATAATCATCACTATCAACAAAAGTTATATATTTTCCCTGTGCTTTTTCTATGCCTATATTACGACAAATGCCTTGTCTGCAGTTGTTTTTCATTTGAAAAAGGCGAATGTGTGGATTTTGGTCAGCCAATTCTTGCAAAATGGCAAAAGTATTGTCAGTAGAGGCATCGTCTATAATGATTACTTCAATAGAAGGATTGAGTTGAACTAGAATCCTACTTAGTGTTTCTCTTAGATATAATTCACCATTGAAGCATGGAACAATAACAGAAAGAATAATTTCTTGTTGTGGAGCAGAGTTTGCATTTACATAAGGCATCACTTCAATAGCAGGCCAAGGTGTTGAGGCATCTTTTTTCCAATCCCTATGAGCTTTTGCAACACATAAAGGTTTTTGTGAAATGGAATAAGTAATTTTAGCAAAATCTTCTAAAACTAATTTCAAGAGAGTTTCATTTTGGCCAAAGGCAAGCAAGCAATCGCAAGTTGAATAAGTTTCAAGTGCTGTATCTTCTTTATTGCTTGTAAATGCATTAATGATGTGTATGCGTTCTTCTTGGTAGATTGTTTTGAGACAGTTCTGATAATAGTCAGATTGCAAATCTAAATTATGCTCAGAGAAAAATTTTTCTAAAAAAGAAAGAGTAGTGAATAATTCGTCAAATCTTTTTATATTACTTATTTCTATAGTATTTTTGTTTTTATAGGCGAAAGTCTTGCAAGCTATGGACGGCTGTAGAATGGTTTTACAAGAGTGATAAAAAGCCTGTAGTGCAAAACTAAGTTCTGCAAAAACATACGTGTCTATACATTGTATGTTGAATTTTTTCAAAAAGCTTGTACGGAAAAGTTTTGCGTTTAAGCTAAAATCGCCTATTTCTTTTGTGAGGAATTTTTTTAAAGAATCCTCACCCGTACACAAACCAGCTTTAAATTCCCATCGCTCCATGTAATGACCAGAAAAATTTTCTTTTTTATGCACTTTAACTGTGTCAAAGCAAGCAATGTCTGCCTCTTCTTCTTTCATTATTTTCAAACTTTTCGAAAGAAAATCATGAGTTAGAGAGCTGGCAGGGTTTACAAATGCTATAAATTCACCTAATGCCATGCTCAATGCTGTATTTATAGCTGAACCTTCGCTTCTTGCTTTTTCAAAGCGTACTGAGCGAATGACATTTGGGTATACTTTAATATAATCTTGAATTATTTCTTGTGTTTTGTCTTTAGATGCATTGTCAATAATGATAATTTCTAAATCGACATATGGGCACTGCATAAGAATGCTATCAAGAGAATGAGGAAGATGACTTTCATCATGATAGCAATGAAGAATAATAGAAATTTTTTCTGAAACAGGCTTATTTGTGAAAAATGTATTTGTTTCTATTTGTTGAGGAATCTCAATTAAACTTGAATGCATGCTTTTATCTCTTTAACTAATTTTTGAGGAAAGTTGAAAATAAATACCTGTTTAGAACAGATTTTATTCACAAATATATTTATACTGCTCATAATATTCAGCAATTTGCTGCATATCAATGTCTTTCTTTATACGGCAGATGACTAGAGTGTCGGTCGAATCAACAATATCTAAAAATTCCATAACGACATGATAATAAGGTCTTTCTGGAAAGTCGTGTATCATAATTATAACATCTTTATTGCAATGCATAATTGTAGCAAGGACGCAGGCAACGCGAAACCTACCGTCAATATATATGGTATCTAGTGACGATGCTAAAGGAGTAGCAAATACTGATTTTGAATAATTAGGAAAAAGTTCTTTGTTTGCTTCATCAATAGGAAAACCCCAAGCGCCTGTTGTGCCAATATCAACATGATGAAAGATAACACGCCCCCTCTTTTCCTTTTCTTGTATAATGTTCCATGAACGTAAAGAGTCTATCCAATTTAAATCAGATTCAACAGTATGCACTTTGCATTCTGAATGCAATAAAGCTAAAAAGGTTGAGCCTCCTGCCCCAAATTCTAGATAGTTTTCTGACTTTTTAAGATAGGTAATTAATGTATGTATTTCGTTTTCTGAAAGAGCAACAGGAAATTTTTCTGGTATGTCTTTATAGAAATCTGTCTGCCAAGATTTGAAAAAATCAATTTCTTTCTTTAGGGAAGCATTTTCTTTAGATTGTGCCTCTTGTTTGGTAAGAGTTTTTTGCATTTCTAGGATCTGTTCTTTGAGTGATTCTACCTCGTGTTTTATGCTATTTTTTGTCATGTGAATCTGCGTGTCTTTTTTGCACAAACCTATTTTACAAGTTTGCTTAGCTTGGTTTTTTTGAATACTTCGCAGATACACTTTATAATATTCTAAGCTTGGATCTAAATCAATAGCTTTTTGAATACTTTTTGATGCTAATTCTGCTTGCCCTTGTTTCCATTGGCATTTGCCTAAAATGTAGTATGCCCAGGAGATTTTTGGGTTGTTTGTGATGAAGTTTTGGGCAATAAGCTCGGCTTCATAAACTTTCTCGGAGTTTACAAGATCAAAAGCTTTTTTCTTGTAATAAGGAGAAAGAATAATGTTTTTAAGAGCAATGAAAGATGATGTAGGATTAAGTGAATCTTCTACTTTTCTCGATAGAATATCAATCTGTTTATTTAACTGATTTACAGCAGTTTCAATGCTTTCTTGTGTTTTTCTTGTGGATATTTGTTCAGAATTGAATGAGTCAATTTTTTTGTATAAAGAATCTACTTTGGAAGATATATCTTCTAATTTAATCACTGGTGCAGCAAGCGCAGGATTTGCTTTTGCAGGAGGTGGATTCATGCCATTATAAATAAAAATGCTATCGAGGTACTCTTTTTTTAAGTACTGGGAAAATCTAGAAATATTTGAACCTGAAGCTATTCCATCTTCTCCGCTTGCAATGAAATAATCAGCCTCAGCTAAAAGATATGCATCAAG
>CAYJFE010000115.1:0-7648 GCA_964369165.1 uncultured Desulfovibrionaceae bacterium
GACTGAAAAATGCTTTTTGTAAGATTTAAAAACCATGCATAGACGGTGTTGAAATGTTGTTTTTAGATGACTTATGCGTGGTTTGAATGTATCTATATCAGATAAGATAATGAGAAAGTTCTTCAGATATTAGCTTATAAAAATGAGAGAATATGATGAATCCAGAAAATGAAAACATAATATTCAACTTTGATGATTGAAGATTGGGAAATTGGAATGTTATATTTTAATTGCTTAAAGAGCTGTAAACAAGATAAAGATATTGCAGTTCAAAAAGTTAAAGAAAAGTATTTTGATACGTTTTTAAAGAGAGATTTATATTTTTTTCTTGGCACAACCAAAGAGCACCATAATTGTTCGAAAAACCTTTTATTATTATTGGTGTGTTTTATCCTCCATTCGAAACCGCCAAAAAGCTGAAAAGACAAGAACAAGCAAGCTTGTTTGACATGGTTTAAGTTAAAAAGCCACTATTTCTAGTGGCTTTAAGGTAGAGCATTCATGCTACTTTATCCTTTTTTTGAGTCTGTTTAGTTCAAAGTTAAAAGACAATGAGAGAAAAATCTCTACCACCTGAATGATTGTTGCATCGCTTTGCATGTAGCTAGTGAAGCTGTGCTTACAGAGAAATCGACAGGATTTCTAGCAGTTACTAAATTGGCTGTATGATAAAACGGTGATAATTGCGGAGCAGTTCTTTCGATAATCATGCCAATACCAATTTTTGCAAGCGTTGCAAATGGGTTGTGACGTTCTACATAATACATATTGCTACCTCCTTGTAGTATTTAAAACCTAACACATAAAGTATTAATTTTATTAAACAATATTAATTGGTTAGAGAGATGAAGTCAAGTTGTTTTTTTAGAGAGATTCTAGAAAGCCTAACATATTCATTTCATATGTTTAAAGTCTGATAGCCGAGTAGATATTATTTTTTAGAATTGCTCTGTAGTTGACAATATAAGCAATCTATAGCAAATTATTTTGTATCAAAACGGATTATAAGGAATCAAATCATGGCAAAGCTCGAAGTACAAGAAGAAAACGGTAAAATCTTTTGCCCATTGAAAAATGAATGGCATATTTCAACTCCAGAAGAAAAAGTTCGCCAAAAGTATATTACTGAGCTTGTTAATGGATACGGCTATTCCTTAGAACAAATGGAGCAAGAATTAAAAGTTACCAACTCTCAACGCGGATTAGGTGCGGCAAGAGCTGATATTGTCATTTGGAAAAGCAAATCCGATAAAGATAATGATAAAAATGCTTTTATTGTTATTGAGTGCAAAGCTGAAAATGTTCGTATTCGCGAAGAAGACTACTATCAAGGCTATAATTATGCCTCATGGGCAGGAGCAAGTTTCTTTGTAACAACAAACGATAAAGAAACACGCTTTTTCAATGTAAATAAAGAAACATTGCCAAAAAAACTTGAAGAAATTGTTGCTATCCCAACAGCTAAAGAAGCAAGCAACGATAAAAAAGTTAAAGAACTACTCAATAAAACAAAAGTGTTTACTCGTGATGAGTTTACAAAAACACTTAGAGCTTGCCATAATATTATCAGAAATAATGATAAACTTTCTCCAGAAGCCGCTTTTGATGAGATAAGCAAAATCCTTTTTATGAAAATCAATTTTGAACGTGGAGCAAAAGGCACAAAAGTCTTTACAAAAAAACAGTTTGAAGAAGACCACAATAAACATGAAAAAGAAATTCGTCCTGTTTTGCATGGCACTCCAAAAGATTTACCTTATATGCAATTCATGTTTGAAAACACAAAACTTGCTTTTAAAGACGACCAAATTTTTGAAGATAATGAAATTATAAAAATTCGCCAAAACTCTTTTGAGCAAATCCTTGAAAAGCTTGAAAACTTCAACCTCTCTGACACTCAAGACGATGTTAAAGGTATTGCTTTTGAACACTTCTTAGGAACTACCTTCCGTGGCGAGCTTGGGCAATTCTTTACACCAAGAACTATTGTTGATTTTATGACACATATTCTTGACCCGCACGAAGGCGAAACTATTTGCGACCCTACATGTGGTAGCGGTGGCTTTTTGATTAAAGCTTTTGAATATGTGCGTGAAAAAATAGAAATCAATATCAGAAATGAAAAAGATAGACTCAGAAAAAACCTTGAAAGTGATGATTACGAAAGTAAGTCAGATAAAGAAAAAACTGCTATCAATGAACAAATTGAGCAAATTCAAGCAAAACTCAATAAAGAGCTTGATACTCAAGAAATAAACAGCAGAATGTATTCTCTTTCAAGAAATTGTATCTATGGAACTGATGCTAACCCACGTATGGCACGTACGTCAAAGATGAATATGATAATGCACGGCGATGGGCATGGCGGAGTTCACCACCATGACGGACTTTTAAATGTAAACGGTATTTTTGATAATCGCTTTGATGTGATACTTACGAACCCTCCTTTTGGTGCACGCATAGACAAAACACAGAAAATTTCTGAAGCTGATAAATTCACTAATGAAGACTTAATTAAGAAGTATACAGCAAAATATGGCGATGCCTATACAAAGGCTTTAGGGCAAGTCAATAACAATATCAATAAACCAATTCTTAGCCTTTTTGAAGTTGGCAAAATGTCAGGGCTTACAGAAGTGCTTTTTATCGACCGTTGTATAAATCTTCTTAAACCCGGGGGAAGAATGGGCATAGTTCTTCCAGAAGGCGTTCTCAATAACTCAAACTTGCAAAAAGTTCGTGAATATTTTGAAGGCAGAGCAAAACTCATTCTTATTTGCTCAATTCCGCAAGATGTATTTATTGCCGCAGGTGCTACCGTAAAACCAAGTTTAGTCTTTATGAAGAAATTTACAACAAAAGAAGTGCAGGAATATGAAAAAGCAAAAACAATAGCATTTGAGGAAGCAAGGAGTAAACATCAAGAAGAGATTACTAAACTTGAAAATGAACTTAATCAGCTTGCCACAGTAAAGGGAAGCCGTTCACAACAATCTGCAATAAATAAACGACTAAAAGAAATTGATAAACTTATTGAGGAAGAGGCAAAACCACTCATAAAAGAATATTTCAATTATGATATTCCTATTGCGGCAGTTGAAAAAGCAGGAATAACTTCTACAGGCGGAGAATGTGAAAACGAACTTTTATTAGTTCAAGAAGAATTTGCTAGGTACAATAAAGAGGTAGGACTGTGGAAAACTACTTACTATGATTTTTCATACGACTATGCAAATGGAAAAATCACTAAAAATGAATCAACTAGCAAGGCGGTGGGCTAATGCTAGCTGAGGGATATAGATTTTTAAAAAAAGTAAGTTATAAAGACTTTTATATTTGGGATGTAAAACGTTTCCAAGATAAAAGTGTTATTTGGGGAAATAAATATCCGATAGTAACTTTAAATAAATTTTTAAGTGAAGCAAAAATTGAGAAAATCAAAATAGAAGATACGAAAGAGTATCCTATTTTAGGAGTAAGAACATACGGCAAAGGGGTTTATTTTAATCGTGTTGCAAAAGGTTCAGACTTAAAAATGCGCGAATATCAAAAATCGCAGGTAAATCACCTTTTCTGGTGTAAAGTGGATACTAAAAATGGCGCATTTGGAGTTATCAATGAAGATTTTGCAGAATCCTTTGGATCAACAAACATGACTTATCTAAAGATAGATGTTGAGCAGATAATGATTGACTATTTACAGTTGTTTTTTGCCATTGAAAAGTTTCAAAGATTTGTTGACAACATGGTAGTTGGAGTAACAAACCGTAAGTATATCTCAAAACTTGACTTATTAAATAAAGTAACAATACCTCTTCCTACAACTACTGAACAAAAAGCTATTGTAACAAACTATAATACAACACTTGTTCAAGCAGAAGAATGTGAAGCAAAAGCTAAAGAACTTGAAGAAAGTATCGATAAAATACTTTTTGAAGAACTAGGGATTGTAGAGAAATCAGCAAAGGCTACAGCTCAGTATAAATATAATTATTTAGAATTTATTGATTATAAAAGTGTAGAGCAATGGGGACTCGATTTTATAGGTAAGACTAATACTTTTTCGAGTTCCTGTTTTAGACAGTTGCCAATATCTTCGTTGTGTAATGTTGGAAGCGGAGGCACACCAAGCAGAAATATAAAAGAATACTATCAAGGGAGTATTCCATGGATTAAAACGGGTGAAGTTCTTGATGATATAATATACGATACAGAAGAAAAGATATCAGAACTAGCAATTCAAAATAGTAGTGCAAAATTGTATCCTGCGGGTAGTTTGATTATAGCAATGTATGGGCAAGGTAAAACAAGGGGACGTACCGCAAAACTAGGGATAGAGAGTGCTACAAACCAAGCATGCTCTGTTCTGTCGAATATTAATAACTCGATTGTTGATACAGATTTTCTTTGGCTTTACCTACAGAGCCAATATGAAAGATTGCGTTCACTGGCATATGGTAATAATCAACCTAATCTTACAGCTCAAATGATTAAAGATTACCCTGTTATTCTTCCTCCACTCGAGATTCAGCAAGAAATTTCACAAAAAATTACTAAGATAAAAACAGAAATCAAAGAACTACGCCAAAAAGCAGAAAGCCTACGAATAAAAGCTAAGAGCGACTTTGAAAGAGAGGTATTTAGTGAATAATAGTTTTGAACAGAATTTTGCTAACAATCTTTCAAGTCCTGCGAACTTATATTGGCAGTTGTTAAACTTGCCTTAGACTTTCGCAATGAAAATGAAAATAATAAAGATATTGACGAAGTTTATAAAGATATTGAAAGACTTTCTTTTGCCGTTGTAAATTCAGAATTAGCAGATTTGGTAAGTTTGAATATGGAAATAGTAAAAAAATATCCAGAAATTGTTCATTATAGTAATGGTGAACTGAGATATATTCCAGATGGACAAATTTTATTCAGATTTTCTAAAGAAGAAAATATAGATTTACTTGTGAAAGCTTGTAAAGCTCTATATCGAATAATGCAAGCACGTACAAGCCCTGACTGGCAAAAAGTTGTGGAGAAAATTATAAAAGCAGGTGCTGAACACTTTACAAAATCAGCAATTAAGGCTCTTTTTGAAACCAAATAAGTCGTGAGAAGCCTATGTTTAGATTAAAGAAACTTTGGGTTGAAAACTATAAGAATCTAAAAAATTTCACAATTGACTTTACTGATGGTGATGGCTTCTCTATGCTCATTGGTAATAACGGTAGTGGGAAGAGCAATGTTTTAGAAGTTATTAGTGGAATTTTCCATGATGCGCGGAAAGTCGATAACTTTTCGCTAGCTTCGAATTATTGTATTGAGTATACCATTGATAATATAGAGATTAGTATTGAGAAGCGTGGAGGACGTCGCCAATTCAAAGTTTCTGATGTCACAATCAAGCACATAGAGTTTATAAGCACATATATTCCTAAAAATGTGGTTGCTATATATAGTGGAGAAGAATTACGTCTCTGGACAACCTATTTTGCTCCTTATTATAAGCAATACTTAGGGAATATAACTAATCCATCAAGATATACGCAAAATATGTACTTGGCTTTTATAAATAGATTTTATTGGAATATTGCTTTATTTGTAATGCTTTTATCGAATAGTAACGACATAGAAAATTTTATCAAGAACACCCTAAAAATACACGTTATAGATAGAATAGGTCTTACATTTGACATAAAAAAAATATCTACTACAGAAAATCAACTTTTGCATGCATTTTTATACAAGATTAATCCTAATAATGAGTCAGAGATTGATTTTAATCTTAAAGATTTGAAAACCCTAATGCTAGACTACACAGAACAAGAAGTTTTTAATTTACTTGTTCAAGCTCATATGCCTAAAATAAATAAACTCATTAAAGGTATCGAAATAGTTTTTAATAATGGATTAACAACTTCAGCACTAAGTGAAGGAGAGAAAAAATTTATTCTGGTTCAAGCTACATTAGAATTTTTATCTGACGAAAGAACTTTACTTTTATTTGATGAACCTGATTCACACGTCAATGAAGCGAAGAAAAATTCAATGTATTATTTGATGCAAAACTATGAACAGCCACAAATAATAATGACAACACATTCACCAACCCTTACAAAAATTGCAAACTCAAATGAAAAACTTATTCTACAAAAAGATGAAAATGGTAGTGCTTCTGTTATCCCATGCAGTGATATTGAAGCGCTAGAAAAAATTAGTGATGGCTTATGGGCTGCAAATGCTGAATCTATTCTTTTTATATCTCAGAAACCGCTTGTGCTTGTTGAAGGTATAGGAGATATAAATTATATAAATCAAGCAATTAACGTGTTGAACCAAGATGAACCAAAGTACAAAACACTTGACTGCGAATTTCTTCTTTTTGGTGGAACTGGAAATGCCTTTCATTTTATAGAGAAGATTACCCCTTGTATTTCTAGGAATAGGAAAATAATTGTGATTTTTGATAGGGATGATGCAGGTAAAACAGGTATGGCAAAATGTATAACCAACGAACAGCTTGATAAGCAATCTTCTCACACATATAATAAGGACAACTTTTACTTCTTTATGTTGCCCAAAACAAGTGAACATTCAAGCAGTGACTTCCTAATAGAAGATTATTTTGATAAAGCAAAGAAAAAAGCATTGGTTCAATCATTAGTCGACAATGCAGACGGAAATTATAATGAGTATCCTAATAAGCTAAAAGATAAACTAAAAAAGGAACTTGAAGATTTTTACCCAACAGCACAAGCGGCTGACTTACAAGGGTTTAAAGTGTTGCTTGATAGGATTTATAATATTATTACTGACACGGAACAATGTGTTTTAGTAATTTAAAAGAAAGAAAATAACATGAATAATATTAATACTCATATCGTAAAGGAAACAGTAGATTAAGTAGATTAATCATAACATCCTAATTACAATAATATTTAACTTAATGCTATGGATAAATATACTCAAACAACAAAGGCTCATGACTAGGCAAATGATAGCTCTTGACTTCAGTATAAACCAGCCTTATAATTAACATAACTTGAATATAATAGATTAAATATTCTAGCAAAAGCGCATAGCTTTTATTTTGACAAAACTTGAAGAAACATTTTATCTTTATTTAGAGTGAAAATATTCTCTTTTCTCAAAGGCAATGGAGTACATTTCTCAATCGGGACTTCAGCGGTACTTCAGATAGCAATGAAAATCATTTTTCTATTTGTATAGAAGAAAATCCTTTCAAATAGCTACCCCCAGAGAGGGGAGGCTTAGGGCGGCACGCCCTATTGTCCCCTCTCATGGCCGTCGGAGACTAACAAAAAGATAAAATTAGAATGAAAGAGATGAGAGGGAATAATAAAACTTTATTTACTCTGCTTCACCATGGAACGAACTGCCATATATGCGCTGGCAACAGCAAGGCCTGTACCGCACTTTTCACGCGACACAACAGTATAGATTTTGGCTTTCAGCGCAAAATCCTCACAGCGCATTTTGCGTGGAAAATGCTTGTTCGCTAAAGATTTCTTCGCTTTGCTCTTTGCGTGAAAGTGCTATTTACTTTTTTTCACCATGGAACGAACTGCCATATATGCGCTGGCAACAGCAAGGCCTGTGCCGCACTTTTCACGCGACACAACAGTATAGATTTTGG
>CAYJFE010000116.1:0-7638 GCA_964369165.1 uncultured Desulfovibrionaceae bacterium
TGGACGGGGATTAGCCGTCACACGATTTCCAATCGTGCTCCTTCGGCCAGCTCGGACACCTCTCCACGCGAAGAACATCTATACAAGATTTTATATCCATATGCAAGCTTTTTTTCATTTATATATAATATATTATTTTAATTGATTAAAAATAACTTACTTTTTATTGTCTATTTTATAGCCTTATGCTATAAAAAATCGATATTAACATATAAAAGGCATTTATGAAAAAAATTATTACTTATTTTATTCTAATCCTCCTTATTTTTATTGCAATACTCTATTATCTTCTACGCCAATTTCAAGAACCATCACCTATAGTAATCCTGCACACAAGCGATGTGCACGCCAATATTGATAAATACATGGGCTATGCAGGTTTACAAGCCTATAAAAAAGAAATTGAAAAACTCTATGGTAAAAACAATATCATTTTAGTAGATTTAGGCGACACCATTCAGGGTACAAGCGTTGGTATGCTTTCAAAAGGTGAAGATATTATTGACCTTATGAATAGCGTCGGCTATGATTATTTTGTTTTTGGAAACCATGAATTTGATTATAAACTCGATAATTTTTTCAAATTAACAAAAAAACTTGATGCGACAACTTTAGCAACAAATTTTATCAATCTAAAAACTAATAAACCCGTCTTTGCTCCCTATGAGATACGCAATTTCCAAGGAACTAAAATTGCTTTTATTGGAGTAACTACTCCCGAATCAATCACTGTTGCAACAGAATATTTTAGAGATGAAAAAGGCAAGCTTATCTATTCTTTTGAAGAGTTTGATGATGGCAAAGCCTTGTATGAAAACGTACAAAAAAATATTGATGATGCGAAAAAAGAAGGGGCTGACTATATAGTCATTCTTTCACACCTTGGTATTGATGAAACCTCAAAACCATGGAGATCCGTCGATTTAATAAAAAATACTAGCGGGATAGATATCCTTATTGACGGACAATCACACGTTAATATAAAAAAAGAAATATATTATGATAAAGATGGTGCAGAGGTCATTTTAACCAATTCTGGCTTTGGACTAAAGGTGATTGGTTCTGTTGTTATCACACCTCAAAGAGGTAAAGAGAATAGCATTACAACAATGCTTGTTGGTGAAAAAGGAACATTTTTACCTCCAGATCCAGAAATAGAAGAAGAAATAAAACTCATAAATAACAAATTTAGTGACACTTTAAAAACTGTTGTCGCGCAAAATGATTATAGTCTTGTTGCCACTATTGACGATGTAGATATTGTCCGCTTGCAAGAAACAAATATTGGAAATTTAATTGTTGATGCCTATCGAGAACTTTTAGATAGTGATATAGCCTTTACAAATGGGGGCGGCATACGCGCTAATCTTGAAAAAGGCAGCATTACTTATCAAGATATTATAGACTTACACCCATTTGGAAATGATATTATTCTTGTTGAAATGACAGGGCAAGATATTTTAGACGCGCTTGAAATGGGTGCCCGTGAATACCCATTCCCAAACCCATCATTCTTACAAGTATCAGGAATGACGTATGAAATAGACTGGAGTGTACCATCATCCGTCATTTTAGACAGTCAAAATTCCTTTATAGCAGTAAGAGGCGATTATAGGGTAAAAAATGTTAAAGTAAATGGTGAGCCTTTAGTTCTTGACAAGAAATATACTGTAGCTTCACACGACTATATGCTCAAAAGTTATGGCGATGGAATGACGATGTTTAAAAATATAAAGATCCTCAAAGATAATTTTATGGTAGATAGCGATCTTTTAATAAAGTATATTACTGAAAGCCTACAAGGCATTATTCCTGAAAAATACGCAGATGTAGCAGGCGAAGGAAGAATTAAGATTTATTAATATAAGAAATTATTTCTAAATCTAAGAGCTTAGAGCCAGCTTGTTGCAGCCCATATAAGTTCCGGTGTGAAGAGTTCTTGCGAATGTTCGACTATTGCTTTTAGTTCACTTGGTAAAATAAACATTGTTTCTTTATTTTGTAGGCGGGCATTGTATAAAAGGCGGATTTCTTCTTCAGTTGTCAACTTTGAAGTGAGAAAAATATGCGCAAGAAAAGGAATGTCTTGATGACTTCTAAAGGGAAGTTGTGCAATTTCATGAAGAATAGTATGCTTTAGACCAAGTTGCTCTTCTAAGCCACGCAAAGCCGCATCTTCACAGGCTTCATGTGCATAAACATGGCTATAAACGGAAATATCCCAAAGGCCAGCATTATGCTTACTTGTTTTAGGGTGCTTATGCAAAAGGAGTTGATTGTGTTGATTTTTAATGCCAAGCAAAACAATTTTTCGTGTAAGCTTTTGTTTGATACTTTTAGTAATATTCATATGCATAATAGCATTCCCGCTATTGTCAAGTATTTCAACTAGATGTTGATTGTCTAAAAAAAGTTTTTTTGGAGTATTTTTTCGCATGATTCCTACAAAGCAATTTTCTTACAGCATTCAAATATTAAGCATTAACGATCTTGACGCTCTTTATCGTATTGAATGCGATAATTTTTCACACCCTTGGACAAAGGAGCAACTCAAAAAAGCTTTAGAGAGTAATAATTTTCTTTTTCTTGGCATCTTTGAAAGTCTTAATGACAAAACAAGTACCAAGCAAGTTGAGGATAATCAAATTCTTCAAAATACGCAAGACAATCAAAACAAAAAAAACTTAGCGGCTTATTTGACTGTGCAATGCTTGCCTTCACGCCAAAAACTTAAAGATGGCGAATGTGAAATTATAAATATAGCTACATCTAAAGCGCATAGAAGAAATGGGCTTGCAGAAGAATTGTTGAATTTTCTTTTATTATTTGTTAAACAAAATAAAGCAGACAGCATCTTGCTTGATGTGCGTGAAACAAATATTCCAGCTCTTTGCTTGTATAAAAAAATAGGCTTTGTTGAAGTGGGCAGAAGAAAGAATTATTACACGCAAGTCTTTGAAAATAAAGAATATCAAGAAGATGCCATTATTATGAAATACCAAAACCATACAGAAGGATAGACTATGCTTATTTCAAACTTTGAAGATTATACAAAGGAAAATTTACCCTCCCCTATTCAATGCGCTATTGAAGAATTTCTTGCTCTTTACAAAGCAGAAAAAACACTCTTCCAAATTGTGCACGATTTCAATCTTTCTGAAAAAACAAACAATGCCAAAGTGATAGTTCAAAGATACACAACTAAAGACTATGAAGAATCAAAATACGAATCACACAGCATTATGACTGATATACAAATTGTTTTGGAAGGTGAAGAATATATTTATACAAGACAAATAGACGATTTAACCATTGCTTCAAGTGGCGAAGACATTGTTTTTTACAATGAAAAACCAGAAGACAAAGTTCAACTCCATCTCAAAGACGGACTCTTTGCTCTTTTCTATCCTGAAGATGCGCACGCACCTGGAGTAAAGGTTGAAGAAAATAGTCCAGTTTTGAAAGTAGTTATTAAAGTACCTTTGGGAAATATTGACAGATAGAAAATCAAGCCTTATAGTATAAATTGTACAAAAAATATCAACCTAAAGGAAACTCTATGAATTGGGATTGGGATAAATTAAAAGAAAAACAAAAAAATCAACAGTCTTGGACACCTTTTAACCAAAAGAATACTAAGCCTGAACAAAACGATGAACAAAATGATTACCAAGAAAACAATCAAAGAAAGGATAATTTTGCGCACAAAGAACAAAAAAATCCTGGCGATGATTTCTTGAAAGATTTTTATGAATTGTCTAAAAAAATGCGTAATCAAAATAATGGCGACGATGGAAATGGCCCGCCAAGAAATAATCGCAATCAAGACAATCTGCAAGACGCGCCTAAGAAATTCATTCGCTTTGCCGCTATTGCTGGCATTGGCTTATGGCTTTTATCTGGTATCTATATTGTTCAACCTGATGAGGCTGGTGTTGTTCTTCGCTTTGGAGAATACGCCTACACCACAACTCCAGGGCCACATTACCATCTGCCCTTCCCTATTGAAACAGTCTACAAACCACAAGTCACACAAATCCGTCAAGCAGAAGTTGGCTTTAGATCACAATCTAGCCAGTCAAACTTCCAGCAAGGGCGTGTGCAAAACGTGAGCGATGAATCGGCTATGCTCACTGGCGATGAAAATATAGTCAATGTTCAATTTAGCATACAATACAGAATTAAGCCTGATGCCGCTGTTGATTATCTTTTCAATGTAGAAAGCCCTGATGCTGTGTTGAAAAATGCAGCTGAAGCAGCTATGCGCGAAGTCATAGGTAATAATCTTATCGATGCCGCACTTACTGACGGTAAAATCCAAATCCAAAACGATGTTGCCACTCTTTTACAATCAATTCTTGATATATACAAAGTTGGCTTAGAAGTTGTAGCCGTGCAGATGCAAGATGTGCAGCCGCCAACAGAAGTGAGCGATGCTTTTAAAGATGTTGCTTCAGCTCGTGAAGACAAAAGTAGAATTATCAACGAATCAGAAGCCTATAGAAACGAAATCCTTCCAGTCGCTCGAGGTGATGCGGCACAGATCATCAACCAAGCAGAAGCCTATAAGCAAACACGTATAAGAAATGCCGAAGGTGAAGCTTCAAGGTTTATGGCTATTTTAGAACAGTATCAAAAATCACCAAATATCACAAAGCAGCGTTTAGTCTATGAGGCTTTAGAAAATATGATGAGCCAACCAGGCATTGAAAAAGTTATTCTCACTGAAGGCATGGAGAATATGCTCCCTATATTGCCACTTTCTCCAAATGCTCCTAAAACTTCATCTGCACAATAAGGTAAAACAATGAAAAAATTATATACAATAGCTATCTTTTTGATAATACTAGTCTTTTTAGGCTCTCAATCCTTCTTTATTGTTCATCAAACACAAAAAGCCATGGTTTTACAATTAGGTGAACCTCTTAATACAACCTATGAACCTGGCCTGCACTTCAAATTACCATTTATACAAAATGTGATTTATTTTGACGCACGTATACTTGATTATGATGCAAGAACAGCTGAAGCTCTCACCTCTGATAAAAAAACCATTCTTCTTGACAACTATGCAAGATGGCGCATTACTTCTCCTCTTGATTTTTATCAAACTGTGCGCACAATTCCAGCTGCCCAAGCTCGTTTAGACGCCGTTGTTTATTCTCATTTGAGAGCGCAACTTGGTCAACACACTTTGACAGAAGTTGTTTCTACTAATCGCTCACAAATCATGGAAACAGTGACTGAACTAGCTTCAAAACAAATGGAAGAATTTGGCATTGAAGTGGTTGATGTGCGTATAAAAAGAACAGATCTACCGCCTGAAAACCAAAGAGCTATCTTTGATAGAATGCGCGCTGAACGTGAAAGACAAGCCAAACAATACCGCTCAGAAGGTGCAGAAGAATCAACAAAAATCCGCTCTGAAGCTGACAAAGAACGTGCACTTCTCTTAGCAGATGCAAACTATCAAGCCCAAGTTCTTCAAGGTGAAGGCGATGCAAAAGCAGCAGAGCTTTTTGCCGAAGCTTTCAAAAATGAACCTGAATTTTATGAATTACAACGCGGTCTTGAAGCTATGCAACACTCTTTCAAAGAAGATACACGCGTGTTTTTAGACCCGAACCACCCTCTTCTTGCGCCTATAAATTAATAGAAATCAATTCTTGAATCAATCTTTGAGATTTTATTAAAGAAAGCTTTCTAAATATATAAAAGCCTTGATTATAAGTTAAACTTAAAATCAAGGCTTTTTTCTTTAATAAAATTAAATGATTATAATGAAAAACTGATATCTTTATAACAAATTATATATTTTTATAAGAGTTTCTATTTACTTTTATATAATTTCGTATTATATATATAATGATTAAGAAAACAAGGACATTTTATGCTAGAAGAAAGACAAGATTTTAATGCTATAATGCAAAGGCTCTACGAAGCTACAGAAACAAAAACACAGCAACAATTAGCCACTATACTTGAAGTTCAGCAGTCTAGTATTTCTGACTCTAAAAGAAGGGAAAGCATTCCAGATTCTTGGCTTATTACTCTTTTAACCAAGAAAAACATCAATCCTCTTTGGGTCTTAGACGGAACTGAGCCAAAATTTCAAAGTAATGACAATGAAACACCTTTATTTCTGGCTTCAAACGCATCTTCTCAAAATCCTCCTAGCTCTTTACAAGAAGTGAGGAGCATTCCTACAAGTCCTTGCTTAAGATTTCCTATCTATTCATTTTATTATAGCGGACAGCTTGACGAGGAAAATAATAAGATTTTTGATATTGAAGATTATTTCTATCTTTCAAAGCCTTTTTATAAGGAAGACACACAAATTTTTAGGCTCGATAATAAAAGCATGGAACCTAGCATCATGCAAAATTCCTTAATCTTTGTTGACTCTATAGATAAGAGATTGACAAATGGTGAAATTTATCTCTTTTGTTTGCCTGGTGAAGGCATGAATGTGTCGCGCATATTCACAAAAAGTCAGATGAAAGATTCCACAGAAAGGATTTTGGAACTTGTTCCCGAAAATAAGCTCTTTCCTCCTTCTACGCTTTTATATTCAGAAGCAAATGACTATGTAATTGGCAGAATTTATTCAATTTTTAACATTTTATAGGAAAAATTTATGAAATGGCATTCTTTATGTGTACTCTCTTCTATTCTCTTTCTCAGCTCTTGCGCAACAACTTCATCACAAGAGCTTTCACCCAATCAAAATCAAAGCCAAGCCACAAAGCAAGCTCAAGAAGAATTTACTTTGCAAGTTGAATCTATTGCCATTGAAAATGAAGTTTGGAATCAGCTCTACGCTCGCCTTGAAAGTGATGGTATAAGTTCGGCGCAATTAAAGCAATATTTTACTCAACTTCCCAGCGATCCATCTCAAACCCCAATGGGCACAAAAATCAAAGAATTATATAATATTACATATAATAAAAAGCCAAAATCTTCTTCAACTTCAAGTGGCAAAAGTCCTTATTACGACTACCCCACTGATGCGTATAAAACACCAGGCCCTTGGTATAGAAATATTGTCACAACAAAAAATGCTAATCTTGCCCTTGATTTCATCAATGAAAATGAAGCTGCCTTTATAAAAGCAGAAGAAGAATTTAATGTGCCACGTGAATTAATTGCTGCCCTTATGTTTGTTGAAACAAGGCTTGGCGGCTATCTTGGTAAGGAAAACGCCTTCTATTCGCTTGCAAGCATGGCAGTGTCAAAAGAATATTCGCAGATTCCTGATTTCACATCTAAGTTACCCAATAATCCATCTTCTAAAAAAGAATGGATAAATACAAAAATGGAACAACGCTCAGAATGGGCTTATGATGAATTTAAAGCATTATCGATTGAAATTATTGAAAATGATTTAGATCCTTTCTCAATGCCAGGTTCTGTCTATGGAGCAATTGGACTTTGTCAATTTATGCCCTCAAATGTAAAGAAATTTGCCTTAGACGGTAATGACGATGATAAAATCAACCTTTTCGATCCGCCAGATGCTGTTGTTTCAGTAGCAAACTATCTTTCAAGGCATAATTGGAAGACAACAGCTTCAACAGATGCTAAAATTAAGGTTCTTAGAAAATACAATAATTCCTCAATCTACTCCAAAACAATTCT
>CAYJFE010000117.1:0-7433 GCA_964369165.1 uncultured Desulfovibrionaceae bacterium
AAGAATATCAAGAGGTTACGATGAAAATTGTAACCTTTTTTTGTATCTAATTTTTACTTTCCTAACCTATTCCTAACTTGATGGTCTTTTATCAAGCTTGCATTGACAAAAGATTACTAACTATTTATACTAAAAAAAGTGAACGCATAACAAGAGAGATTGATATGTATAACAACAAGCCATTTAATCCTTTTCAAAATAATCCCTTTCAGAATCATTCATCTGCTCAGCAGCAACGCTTACATGAACAAAATAATGAAATTGAAAAGTTAAGAAAAGAGAATGAACTGCGTAGTCAAGCTTTGCAGAATATGATGTATGCAAACAATCTATCTGGGCAACTCTCTTTACTTATCAGAAACAAAATGCAAACACTTGGCTTGAGTGAAAACGACTTAGCAGCTATGACTGGTTTGACAAATTATGATATAGTGAGTGTAACTTTAAACTCTTCTAGCACTTCTTTTGAAAACATTTTACGAATTCTTTCAGCACTAAAACTTAATCTGCAGGTTTATTAATATGGCAAAGACTTTAAATGTTTTTTATGAAGATAAACTTGTTGGAATAATCTCAAGCCAAAACAGTAAAACATTTAAATTTCAATATGCAGAATCATGGCTTTCTGATAAAGATTCTTTTGCTATCTCTCTAAATCTTCCTCTTACTAATTCTATTTTTGGTGTTGCAGAAAGCTTTGCTTTCTTTGATAATTTATTACCTGAAGAAGAAATTAGAAAAATTATTTCCTCTAAACTTGGTATTAATAGTGAGCTTTCATTTTCACTTTTAGAAAAACTTGGAAAAGATTGTTCTGGGGCTTTATCCATTATTCCAGAAAGCTTTATTGATGATACTAAAGAAAGCTTTGAAGAAAAATATAGACCATTCACGCCAGAAGAACTTATCGAGTATATCACAAGCCATAGGGCTACTAAAAATGATGATTTAGACGATGACTTAAGTGAGGATTCTTCCATCACTCCAACTAGACGTATGTCATTGGCTGGAGCGCAAGAAAAAACATCTGTCTATATTGCCCCTGATAAAGCAATGTATAAATCTATAAATGGTTCACCCACAACACATATTATCAAGAAACCATCAACTCGATTTCCTAACATTGTTTACAATGAAATATTTTGCATGGGTTTAGCCTATCAGTTAGGATTAGAAGTTGCTCCTTTTTTTGCTACTGATACTTTACCATGCGCATTTGTTGTTGAGCGCTTTGATAGAGAATTTGTGCGTCTAGATAACGTGAGAATAAAAAAATTCCATCAAGAAGACTTTTGCCAAGCTTTAGGCCTAGAAAGTAAGTTTAAATATCAAACTTCTAAATCTAAACATGCTTCTCTTGCAAAATGCTTTGAACTGCTTGATAAAGTAGAGAACCCTCAAGAAGATAAAAGAAGACTACTACAATGGGTTGTTTTCAATTACCTTATTGGTAATGCTGATGCGCATCTAAAAAATATTTCTTTACTTTATACAGATATTCATAAGAAGCCTAGATTAGCTCCATTTTATGATTTAGTTAGCACTAAGCCGTATGCACTGCCTGAAGACTTAGCTCTTGCAATTGGCGATAAACTAAAGCCTTCTGGCATTACAGCAAAGCACTGGCTGAAACTTGTTGACGATGTAGGTATAGATATAAGTGAGTTTGTTGAAGTTTCAAAATCACTTGCCCAAACTCTTCTCACAGGCATTGATGAATTTAGCGAAAACTTTAATAGACAATATGAAATATTCCCTGAAAAAGATTCTATTGTGAATACTATTAAAGAGCGTGGGCAAGTGTTGCTTGGTGAGTTAATAGAGTTTTAGCTCTGAAACTTTTAGAATTTCTTCCATAACTTATATTTCTTTGTTAAAGATTTAAATCTTTATTCTTGTTTCTTTACATGTCTTTACTTTAAGCTTATAATCTTAGAAAAGACTAAAGGAAGAAACTGTGGAATTGAGTGAACAAGATAAAAGTAATTTTTTGTGGCAACATCGTCTTCGTGGTGTTGTGGTTTTTATTTTGACTTATTCAGTCTTTTTCTTTGTCATACTTCCGTTAACTAAAGTCATATTCATATTTCTATCTAGAGAACAGGATTTCAATTTTTTGAATTTTTATAAAAACTTGTACTGGATAAATCAACTTGCTATTGTATTATCAATAAGTACAGTTACTGCACTATTGCTTCCTGTAATAAATAAGTTGCGTCGCTCATTTTATTACTTTTCAGGATTGCACGGTTTTTATATAGGAATATTTTTATCAATTTTAGTTTCTTTTAGAACAGATTTATTTTTACTACTCAACTTACCATATTTAGCTGCTTATTTGATGTTTTCGCTGATTACAATTCCATCTATATACTTTCTATTTATTAAAGTTTTTTCAGTAGTAGAATCAAAGAAAAATATTAAAATTGTAGACAAACTAAACTATTCTGACTTAATTTCTCAAATGAAAAACTATATAAGTAATGAAAGTTGTTCTTATGAGAATAAAATTTGTATTTTATACGGTAGAAATGGTCAAGGGAAAACACATTCTTTAAAACTTCTAGAGGGAGCACTAATTAAAAAATATAATGTAAATTACTTTTATCCCTCACGTTACTCAAGTGAGGTAATGCCAGAAGAATTTTATAGTTTTTTAGAAAAGCTACTAACAAGAAAATATTACCTGCCAAACTTATCCTTTTATTCTAAAACTTTTGCTAATCTAATTAATATTGTTGAACAAAAAACTAGAGCAAGTGGTTTTTTCAGCTCAGTACTAATCAATTTGCTTTTTGGAGAACGCAGAGATATTAGTGATGTACTTATATTTTATCAAAGCCAGTTACAAGATATTGTTTTATTAGTTGATGAAACTGACAGATGTTCAATCGAACAAATTGAAACTTTTGTTGGAATTATACGAAACCTTGGTACAAACATCGGTATTAAAATAATAATTACTTTTACCCACGAAATAGAGCTGGAGTATCGAGGGAAGTATAATAAACACTCAACAGAAAGTATTTTTGAAAAAGTTGCTAAACGTTATTATCAATTACCTGCTCGCACACTAGAGCAAACAAAAACTTATTGGAATAATATATGTGTAAATAATGATATGTGCGATTTATCTTTTTTGAGTGAACAATTTACGTATTTTATCTCTGCAATTCTTTCCACTCCACGCTTATTGCAAATTTTTAAAAATCACTATCAAGATTTTTATATGAACTACCCCTTATTTAGAAATATTGATAATAGTGTTATTTTATTTGTTTTTGCGCTAAAATCAATTTCACCAAACTATTTTTCATCATTAGCAGAGGGATATCATGTAGCACGCTATACATCAACCGTGCCTTCTCCTGAAGAATTGACTATCTTTTTACGTAAAAGTGTTAATTTTGATACTTTAGATAAAAGCATCCTTTTTAAGGGTGATTTTTCTTATATAAGTCGTACCATTTATAAAACTCAACAGACATATTATTTGGAATATATTTTCTTAAATCTCAAACCATATGAGAATTTTACATCTGACAAAGTGAGTGATTATCTAAAATATTTAGAAGATTTTGATTCCATAAGTAATAAAATAAGTGACCAAGAAAATAGGGAGGCATTTACTTTAACGATTGCAGATGCCCTTTCTCAAGCTTTTGAAAAAAAGAAACATGAAGTAATGTTGATATTAACACATTGCATAGAAAATAACAAAAAAAATTTGTTTTATCTTATTTTTAATAAATTTAGCCGAGAACATAAAATGTTTTTTTTCCAAGAGCTTGCTAAAAATACTAATTGTTTTCATTTTTATAATGCCCTTTGGTTAACAGGGAATGAATATGACTTTAACAAAACATCTACTTTCTCCGAGCTACTTACATCAATTCAACTATTACAAATAATTGAAAATCTTTATACGCATGATAAATGGTATGGAATTAAAAATCTTTTGGCTCATATTAAAAAAAATGAGAGCCTACACAGAGATATTTTAAAAAATTACTCTGCAAACCAACCTGACCTTTACCATTTGTGTAAATTCTTGGAAAACCAACCTACACTTGCTAATGGAAGTTCTACACAAGATTTATCTTCTATATATAGTAAATTAACAGATCTTTTTAAACATAACTATAGATATTCAACTGACTCAAAAGAAATAATTAAGACTTTATCTATAGTTTTTGCGCAAAGTTATTCTGAAATCCATGACGTATATAAGCATAAAACTATAACAGAAGAGTTTTACAATACTAATATAAATAATAGCTGTATGTTTAATTACTTTTTAGTAAATATCATCTCATATTTTTATGAACATATTATACTTTTAGATGCAGGAGTTACACTTATATCAGAATATTATGCTACTTTATTTAAAAAAATAAAGTTTAATAATAAGGAAGATTCTTGGTGCGCAGAAACATTGAAGACATATAATAAACTTCAAATTTACTTTGATACTAAAAACCTGCCTAAAAAAGAAACATTTACAATATTACAAACTATCTCACCAGAAGACAACAAAATCTCGGAGTAAACAATGTCCCTTACAGCAAATATAAAAGTAAAAGCAGACCTCATCTGGGCAATAGCCGATAAACTCACAGGCGTATACAAGCCACACGAATACGGGGAAGTTATCCTTCCTCTCACGGTTATTCGCAGATTTGATAATATCCTTGCAGATACTAAAGAAGCTGTTCTTGCTAAATTTGAAGAAGTGAAAAATCTTCCGATAAAAGAACCGCTTCTCAAGAAAGCGTCAAGTTTTGACTTTTATAATATCAGTAAGTTCGATTTTGAAAAGCTTCTTGCAGACCCTGATAACATCGAAGCAAATTTCCGTGATTATTTGAATGGGTTTTCTCCGAATGTTATAGACATTATTGACAAATTCAAATTTGATATCCAAGTAACGCAAATGGCAAGCAAAGGGATTTTGTATATTGTTTTGAAAGAGTTTACCTCTGCTAAGGCAAATCTACACCCCGACGTTATTTCTAATCTTGAAATGGGCTATATTTTTGAAGAAGTTATCCGTCGATTTTCAGAAGCGCATAACGATGGCGCAGGTCAGCACTACACACCTCGTGAAGTTATTGAACTTATGGTAAATATTCTTTTTTGTGATGATAGCGCTATTCTTTCCGATGAATACACAACAAAAACGATTTATGACCCTGCTTGCGGAACTGGCGGAATGCTTTCTGTTGCTGAAACTCATTTACAAAGCTTGAATAAGTCGGCTCAATTGCTTTCTTATGGGCAAGAGATAAACGACCAAACCTTTGCTATTTGTAAAGCGGATATGCTGATTAAAGGCAATGATGCGGACTTTATCAAGAACGGAAACACCCTCAAAGATGATTGTTTTCAGGGGCAAAGTTTTGATTATATTATCTCAAATCCTCCTTTTGGCAGAGAGTGGAAGAATGAGAAAACAGCCATTGAGAAAGAAGCGAAGCTTGGCTTTGCAGGTCGATTTGGTGCGGGTCTTCCAGCCGTTGGTGATGGGCAAATGCTCTTTCTGCAAACTGCCATTTCAAAGATGAAGCCTCTTGATTTAGGCGGTTCACGTGTAGCAATTATTCATAACGGCTCACCACTTTTCACGGGTGATGCAGGAAGTGGACCTTCTGAAATACGTAGATATATTCTAGAAAATGACTTGCTTGATGCCATCATTGCCTTACCGAATGACCTGTTTTACAACACAGGCATTGCTACTTATATATGGGTGCTTTCCAATAAGAAGAGCGAACAGCGCAAGGGCAAAGTTCAGCTTATCAATGCGAACGGACTTTTTGAAAAACGCAGAAAGTCGCTCGGTAACAAGAGAAACGACATTCCTCAATCTGCTATTGATAGCATTACACAAGTATATGGCGATTTCAAAGAAAGTAAAATCAGCAAAATTTTCAATAATGAAGATTTTGGCTATTCAAAAGTAGTAGTTGAACGCCCTCTCAAAGATGAAGACAGCAATCTTGTTTTAAAGAAAGGCCAAAAACAGCCTGATACTGCACTTCGTGATAGCGAAAATATCCCTCTTACAGAAGATATTCAAGCATATTTTGAGCGTGAAGTTCTTCCTTTTGCACCTGACGCATGGATTGACGATAAAAAGACAAAAATCGGCTATGAAATTCCATTTACCCGTTATTTTTACGAATACACTCCGCCACGCCCTAGCAAGGAAATTATGCAGGAGATTTTGGAGATTGAAAAAGAGCTTGATGGTTCACTAAAGGAAATCTTCGGGGAATAACTATGCAAGAAATGAAAAATAGTAATATTCCTCAAAATTGGAAAATTCTTAAGTTCAAATACGCTTTTTCCCTAAATAAAGGGCTTACCATCACAAAAGAAGATTTACGAGATGAGGGTGTCCCGTGCGTGAACTATGGCGAAATACATTCAAAATATGGCTTTGAAGTAGTACCAGAAAAACATCTTCTTAAGTGTGTAGACACTAGCTATTTAGAAACATCACAAAATATGTTACTAAAGCAAGGAGAATTTGTATTTGCTGACACTTCCGAAGATTTCGCTGGCATAGGTAATTTTACCTACCTCAACAGTTCTACACCTACTTTTGCAGGCTACCATACCATTATAGCAAGATTGAAAAAAGAGCTTTATCCTCGTTTTTTTGCATATTTCTTTACATGCGATATTTTCAGAAATCAAATTAGAAGAAAAGTATCTGGAATTAAGGTTTTTAGTATTACACAATCGCTCTTAAAAAACACATACTTACTCCTTCCTCCACTAAACGAACAAAAGCAAATTGTCGACTATCTCGACAAAAAAAGCACTCAAATTGATACTGCTATAGCCAAAAAAGAAACACTTATTATAAAATTGCAAGAATATAAGAAATCACTTATTTTTGAAGCGGTTACAGGCAAAATGGAGGTTTAGAGATGAGTTTTCATGAAGTGAGTTGCGATGCTGAAAAACTTTTACAAGAAATAATTAATAATAGCACATCAAATACACCATATATCTATTCTATTGCAGAGGCATCGTCTTACATTCCAAAAGTGTATGAAAAAAGTTTAGTTGATGAACTTATTAAGGAAGGTTTATGCACTTTTGCGCCTAGCTTAGCACGTAATTTTGTGCGTTTACATTTTACTGGTAAGGGTAGTGAATATTTCAATAGAAAGAGAAAATATGAAGAGGAGCATAAAATGACTTCAATAAATATTAACGCCTCTGATAATTCTCCTGTAAACTTTAACACAGGAAGCGGCCAAGCAAATCAAACTGTTACAATTTATACAACTGAACAACATAATGCCATAAATGAATTTAGAGATGAAGTTCAAAGTTCAGCACTATCACAAGAAGAAAAAACAGAAGTGTTAGAATTGCTTGACGCAATGGAAGAACTAAAGGCAAAAAATAAAACTTCT
>CAYJFE010000118.1:0-7216 GCA_964369165.1 uncultured Desulfovibrionaceae bacterium
AAGAAATAAATCAAAGTAAAGCGAAAAATAAGTGACAAAGTCGAAGTTTCGTCTTATATCAAGGAAGATGAGAATGCTTTGAAGGAGTTTATTTAAAACATAAATGACTGAAAAAGCATTTGAAATCTGACGCAGATAGAAGCGAAAAGGCGACTTTGAAGGAATTTAAAACGGCATGTCGTCTAAACTAGAAGCCTCACTAGGAAAAGGCGAACCATAATCTTCTGAACTTTGTGAAGAAGGTTGCGCTTGGCTGTACTGCGAATAAGAATCTTGATTACCGCCAGGATTATCACCTTTTTTGTCAAGGAAGTTTATTGTGCGGGCGTTGATTTCAGTGGTATATCGATCATTACCTTGCTTGTCTTGCCATTTACGAGTTTGAAGACTGCCTTCTACATAAACTTGGCTACCTTTACGAAGGTAGGTGTTAACATTTTCGGCTTGTTTACCAAATATTACTACTCTGTGCCATTCTGTTTTTTCTTTTTTGTTACCATCTCTGTCGCGAAAAGTTTCACTTGTGGCAATATTTAAATTTGCTACCGGATCTCCTGATGCCATATAACGCATTTCGGGATCTTGACCTAATCTGCCGATAATCATAACTTTATTTAACATAATTCTTTCCTTGGGATAATATAGGGGGAGGTGGTTTGTTCACTAAGATTTTTGCAATTCAGCAATTTTTTCCTTATTCACCAGCTTCTCTAGCTCATCAAGTTTTTCTGCCTTATCGTATAGATTTCTATATTTCATATACGCAATCCTCGCTTGCAAGAAGCGTGGTTCTTGCTACGCTCGCTAAAGCCTTTATTCACTTCGTTCACTAAGTTTTTCCTTATTCACCAGCTTCTCTAGCTCATCAAGTTTTTCTTCGATTTGAAAAGAAAGAGTGTTGGCTTCTTTTGGCTCCCAAGAGAGTATATGCTTTTGAAAGATTTTTTGCAAGCTCGATATTTCGCCTATTAAAGGAGAGAGAAGATTCTTTGTTTTATCAGACCAAAGTGCGTATTCAACAGCTTCTTCTAAGGTTTTTATAAGCTCTATAATGCCAAAACGCTGAGAAGCTGGAATATAATTATCGTGTTCAGGCCAAGCAAGCTTATGAAGAGAGGGGTAACGCTTTTTTACGGCATCGTCTTCAAAGGTGGTGGCATTCACGCGCACTACAAGTAAATCACCCATTAATCCTTGCCCCATTTTGAAATGCTAATGATTTCAGGTTCTTCTTCAGGCTCATCTGGATTGTCTGCATTGTAAATATTTATGGCATTCTCATCTTTTATGACTATACGCTCGCCCTTGGTGAAAATATTTACATTTTCGCCTTCGCCATGATTTTCGTGCTGGCCTTTATCATAAATTGAGGTGCCACTTCTTTCAAAATCTTTTGTTTCTAAGGCTTTTTTTGCAGCTTTTACTTCTTCTTGCCTTTTTACTTTCATTTTTTGCTTTTGAATTTCAAGCTTCTGCAATTTGAGAATAATAATATCTATCTTCTTGCCTTGATTGCGTGTGAATTCATGGTATTCGCAACCTATGAAATTCTTTTCATAATTTGCAAAAACTACTTTGATTTTAATATGCGAAATAAGAACATTATCTTCTAAAAGTAAGCTGACGGTGAGAATGTCGCCATTTTTTACTTTGTGACTGAACATCTCTAAGGCAATGCCTGTAGAGCTCATATTCAAGACATTGGCTTTAATGTCCGTATTGCCTATTTGAGCAAGTAAGCCTTGATAGGACACACGAAAAGATTGTCTATTACTATTATTACTACTTTCATATTGAAAATCAAATGACATAGAATACCATACCTTTTATTTCAATTTCATTCACGTAAAGATTTCTATACTTCGTATACGGAATCATACTACTCTTTTTCCAACTCTCTTTCAAGCACAACGCCCTTTATCGTAAAGATTTCTATACTTTGTATACGAAATCCTCACTTGCAAGAAGCGTGGTTCTTGCTGCGTTCGCTAAAGAATTTGTTCGCTTGTGCTTACTATTTCTTTAACTTTACTCTTTTTCCAACTCTCTTTCAAGCACAACGCCCTTTATCGTAAAGATTTCTATACTTTGTATACGAAATCCTCACTTGCAAGAAGCGTGGTTCTTGCTGCGTTCGCTAAAGAATTTGTTCGCTTGTGCTTACTATTTCTTTAACTTTACTCTTTTTCCAACTCTCTTTCAAGCACAAATTCAACGCGACGATTTTGCGCTTTATTTGCTTCGCTATTGTTAGGGAAGAGAGGTTCAAGTTCACCCATGCCTGTTGCTGTGATGCGGTGGCTTTCGATGCCAGATCTTAGATAATAACGAAGAATATTCACCGCACGAAGAGCCGAAAGTTCCCAATTATCGTAGAAACGTGAACCTTGTGGCACAGGGCTGTTATCAGAATAGCCTTTAATATTGATGGTTTGTTCTCTTTCCTCATGGAAAATTTCCATAAGTGTTTGCAATGCTCTTTCTGCATCAACAGAGAGTAATTCGCTGTTTTTTGCAAAAAGTATATCATTAGGTAGACGAAGGATAATTTTGCCATTGTCTAAAACAGCATCTATCTGATCGTCCATTGACTGCTGTGATATAAAGGAGCGTATTTGGTTGAATGACTGTCTTTGCTTTTCGAGCATTTCTTCAATAAGATTTGCTGATAAAGCAAGATTATCACCATTCACTTCTTGTTCTGTGACGGGCACTTTGATATGATCCATAGCGTCACCGCCAAAAGATTCGCGCACAGCAGAAAAGGTTGCTTCAAACTTTTGCGCATCCACGGAAGACATGGAATAGAGCAAAACAAAGAAGCACATAAGGAGTGTTACAAGGTCGCCATAGGTCGCTAACCAAGATTCATCAACTCCGCCACCTTCTTCTTCTTCTTGCATATCTGCCATAATGTTTTCCTTTTATACTTCAGCTTATGCTGGTATTGTTAAATTCATCAAAATGTACAAGAATGAATCTAACTATTTTTTCTCGCCTGCTTCACGTTCGCTTGGGGGGAGGTAAGAAGAGAGTTTTTCGTAAACAAAACGTGGGTTATTGTTGTCTAGTATTGATTTTGCGCCTTCAAAGATAATGTGTAATGTCATTTCTTCCATGGTAGAACGAGATCTGAGTTTTTGACCAAATGGGCCAAAAAGGAGGTTAGCAAAAAGTGAACCATAGAAGGTTGTGAGAAGTGCAACAGCCATAGCAGGGCCAATGGCGGCTGCATCAGAGAGGTTTGCAAGCATTTGCACAAGACCAACCAGCGTTCCTACCATACCCATGGCAGGGCAAGCGCCGGCAAGACGTTCCATAACTGAAATATTGATATTATGTCTTTTTCTCATTGAAGAAATTTCAATGACTAAGGTGTCTTGAATAAGGGCTGGCTCGGCCGAGTCGGCAATGAGCTGTGTGGCTTTTTTCAAAAGAGCATTGTCCGTTTGCAATCTTTCGAGAGCCAAAATGCCTTCCCTACGGCTGATTTCAGCAACTTTCACCATGGTTTCAACATCTTCTTTTGGTGAAACTTTTTTAGTGACAAAGGTTTTGCTTACCGCTTTAAATGAGGATATAACTTGCTCGGCAGGAAAAGCAATAAGTGTTGCCGCAATAGAACCACCCAAAACAATCATGAGTGACGGTATATCAATAAAGCCGCCTGGCTGTGGTCCTGCTACAATAGCACCGACAACCAAACCAAAACCGGCGATAATACCTCCAAGGGTTGCTAGATCCATAATTAACCTCAATTTAAAAATAAAATTAATAGTCGAACTGTTTTACTTGACTTCTCTATCTATTACGGGCTATTTTGTAAAAACTTTAGAGGGAAAGGAAAATCTTAACGTCATAAAACGTGCTCTCTGTTGATTTTTATACATTATTTTTTTTTATTAGTCTACATTTAAGACACCCCTTTTTAAATTTGAAAAGCTTTGAGGATAATTCTTTGAATACACACACAAAAAATGAAAAAATCAGAAACATTGCAATCATTGCACACGTTGACCACGGCAAAACAACCTTAGTTGATGCCATGTTTAAGCAAAGCGGTATCTATCGCGAAGATCAAGCCGTAGACGACAGAGTCATGGATAAGATGGATCTTGAGCGTGAAAGGGGCATTACCATTGCTGCAAAAAACTGTGCAGTTGTGCGTGAAGATGTGCGCATTAACATCATTGACACTCCAGGCCACGCCGATTTTGGTGGCGAAGTTGAGCGTGCTCTCTCCATGGTTGATGGCGTTATCTTGCTTTGTGATGCCTCAGAAGGCCCACTTCCGCAGACTCGCTTCGTTTTGAAAAAAACCTTAGATTTGAACCTTCCCGTTATTGCGGTTATCAATAAAATCGACAGAAAAGATGCTAGAGCTGACGAAGTTTTGCAAGAACTTTATGATTTATTTATCGACTTAGACGCTAGCGATGATCAAATCGAATTTCCTATTCTCTACGCTATTGGCAGAAATGGCGTTGCTATGAAAAATATCGACGATGAGCAAGTGAACCTTGACCCTCTCTTCGACGCAATTTTAAAACATATCCCTGCACCAAGCTATGACACAACCGAACCATTTCAAATGCTTGTAGCTGACCTTGATTATTCTGACTATCTTGGCAGATTAGCTATTGGCAGAATCAAACACGGCATTGCAAAAACAAAGGATAGCCTTGTTTGTATTGGTGAAGATGGCCAACAGAAAAACCTTCGTGCTACAAAAATTCAAGTCTATTCAGGTGTTTCTTTAGTTGACGTTGAAGAAGCAGAAGCTGGCGATATTATTGTTATGGCTGGTATCGAAGACGCAACCATAGGCGACACTATCTGCACTAAAGAAAATCCACGCGTGATGACAAGAATTAGAGTAGATGAGCCAACTGTTGCTATGCGCTTTGGTATCAATACTTCCCCTCTTGCTGGTAAAGAAGGCAAGATTGTCCAATCTCGTAAGATATTAGAAAGACTTGAAAAAGAAGCACTTACAAACCTTGCTATCAAAGTAGAAAATGCTTTAGATAAAGATACTTTCATTGTTAAAGGCAGGGGCGAATTCCAGATGGCTATCTTGGTGGAAACCATGCGTAGAGAAGGTTTTGAGCTTACCATTGGCCGTCCTGAAGTTATTTTGAAAGAAGAGAATGGTCAAGTTTTAGAGCCAATCGAAGAATTGCACGTCGATTGCGATGAAATGTTTATGGGCGTTGTGACTGAAAAAGTTTCTTATCGCCGTGGACGTATGACTTCTTGCATAAATCATGGTACAGGCCGTGTGCGTCTTACTTTCTCAGTGCCAGCACGTTCGCTCATCGGCTATCGTGATGAATTTTTGACCGACACAAAAGGTACAGGCATTATGAACTCTTCCTTTGAAGGTTATGAACCTTGGAGAGGCGATTTCAATTCTCGTCTTACTGGCTCAATAGTGGCTGATAGACCTGGTGTTGGCGTGGCTTATGGCCTTTATAATCTCGAGCCAAGAGGCGTGTTATTCGTAAAAGCTGGCGATCCTCTTTACGAAGGAATGATTATTGGCGAGCACAATAGAGAAAACGATATCGACGTGAACGGCAGTAAAGAAAAGAAACTCACAAATATGCGCGCATCAGGCAAGGACGAAAACGTCGTTCTTACCCCTATTCGCCCTATGACTTTAGAAAGAGCTTTGAACTTTGTAAAAGACGATGAATGTGTAGAAGTTACACCTATTTCCATCAGACTTAGAAAGACACATTTAGCTGCGCTTACACGTTATCAAAATTCAAGAAAACCGAAATAAGTTTTTTTGCATAAAATAATTTAATCCCAAAAGAAAAGTCTATACTTCTTTTGGGATTTTTTATATGATAAGGCAACATTCAAAAAACAGTTTAAGAAAATTATAGCATTAATAGCCTTAGAGTATTTGAAAATTTAAGTAAAAGGGGTTTGAAATGGCAGAGATTTTTAAAGAATACGATATACGTGGAATAGCTGAAAAAGATTTTGACACTCAATTTGTGTATGAGCTTGGCAAGGTTTTGGCTACTTATTTTAGCGAACATAATACCGACACTTGCACAATTGGGCAAGATTGCAGACTTACTTCGCCAGGTTATGCCGATGCTTTATGCAAAGGTCTTACAGAAGGCGGAATCAATTGCATACGCATAGGCATGGTGGCGACGCCTTGTCTGTACTATTCTGTGAAACATTTGAATTTATCTGCTGGCGTGATGATCACAGCAAGCCATAACCCTGGAGAATATAACGGTTTTAAAGTTGTTTGTGGTGAAAGTACAATTTCAGGCACTGAAATTCAAAAACTCAAGCAATATCTTCAAGAAAAGAAATTTAGACAATCAGACACTTTAGGCACAATCACTGAGCAAGATATAGTGCCAGCTTATGTGGAAGATATTAAAAATCGTATAGGGCAAGTTGATAAATATAAAGTAGTTATAGATGCTGGAAACGGTGCGGCAAGCCTTGTTTGCCCACGTGTTATAAAGGCTATGGGTGCTGAAGTTATTGAGCTTTATTGTGAACCAGACGGCACTTTCCCTAATCATCATCCTGATCCTACTGTATTGAAAAATATGGAAGATTTGATCAAGAGCGTGAAAGAAAATAATGCTGATTTTGGCATTGGTCTTGATGGCGATGGCGATAGAGTGGGTATTGTCAATAAAGAAGGCAAACTTCTTATGGGTGATGAGCTTGTTGCTGTTTTTGCGCGTGAACTTTTAATGCGTGAGCCTAATGCTCTTATTATTGCGGACGTGAAATGTTCTGAACGTCTTTACAGCGATAAAGCTTTAAATGGCAGAGTGAAGATGAACCAAACAGGCCATTCGCTTATCAAAAAAGCGATTAAAGAATATGGCGCACTTATGGCAGGCGAATTGTCAGGGCATATGTTCTTTAAAGATAATTGGTATGGCTTTGACGATGCTACTTATACTGCCGCACGTTTACTTTCTGTTCTTTCAGCTTTGAAAGAAAAAGCAAATCTCACACTTGAAGACTTACCAAATTGGGAAGAAATCTATTCCACACCTGAAATAACTCTTCCTATGGAAGACGAATATAAAGTAAAAGTTATCAGCGCCTTGCAAGAAATGTATAAGGATAGTTCAGTCTATAACCTTGAAACGATGGACGGCGTTCGCCTTGTGCGCAAAGAAGGGCCACTTCTCTGGGCTTTAATCCGCAAATCCAACACCTC
>CAYJFE010000119.1:0-7171 GCA_964369165.1 uncultured Desulfovibrionaceae bacterium
CAAGCAAGACGTAAAGGGATTGAGCCAACTCCTGTCCAACCTGGCTGTGGTTCATGCATTAATTGTGCATGCCTCTTACCTAAGAAATAGCAAACTATAAGGAAATATTATGGATACTTTTCAACTTTTTATTTCTGCGATATTTGTCAACAACATTGTTTTGGCTCAATATCTTGGTAACTGCCCATACTTAGGTTGTTCTAAGGAAAAAGGCGTTGCTTATGGCATGAGTGGAGCTGTTGTTTTCGTAACAATTATGGCTGTATTATTTACATGGCTTTTGTCTGAATATTTTTTGCGTCCTTTCGACCTTGAATACCTTCAAACAATTTTCTATATCTTGGTTATTGCTTCCTTAGTGCAATTTGTTGAGATGTTTTTGAAAAAGGCAATTCCGCCTCTTTACAATTCACTTGGTATCTTCTTGCCACTTATCACAACAAACTGTGCTGTTATGGGTATTGCTTTATTAGTGCAAAGAGAAGGCCAAGGCCTTGGCGAGGCATTGACTTTTGCCTTAGCTTCAAGCTCTGGTTTTGTGCTTGCGCTTATTTTATTGGCTGGCATTCGCGAAAGATTAGCCGCTTGCCGTGTGCCAAAGGCTTTGGAAGGCACACCTATCGGGCTTATTATGGCAGGTTTGATGTCACTTTCATTTATGGCATTTAAAGGCATGATATAAGGAAGGGCGGACTATGTTAGAATCAGTATTAATTTTATTTGGAGTGGGCTTTGCGGCTTCTGTTATCTTGGCAGTTGCTTCAAAAGTCTTTTATGTAGAGGAAGATCCGCGCGTTGAAGCTGTTTTAGACGCTTTACCTGGTGCTAACTGCGGCGGTTGTGGCTATGCTGGTTGTGAAGGTTATGCTGCTGCTGTTGTGTCTGATCCATCAGTTGAAGCAAATCTTTGCGTGGCTGGCAGTGCAAATACAGCAATTGCGGTTGGTGCATTGGCAGGAAAAGCAGTGACTGAATCAGATCCTTTAGTTTCTGTGCGTCGTTGCGAAAAACTCGAAGGTTCAGTGACTCAGCGTTTTGAATATCAAGGCTTACCTTCTTGCGCATCAGCCGCAAGTTTGGGTTCTGGGCTTGGTGTTGATTCATGCCCATATTCATGCCTAGGACTTGGCGATTGCGTGAAAGTATGCCCATTTGATGCTTTAGAGCTTCAAGATAATATGGTTATTGTAAACGGCAATCTTTGTATTGGCTGTGGTAAATGTATTGGAGCTTGCCCTAGAGGCATACTCGAACTCACACCAAAACGCGCAAGAGTTATGGTATTTTGCTCAACACAAGCCAAAGCTAAAGAAGTTATGGAAGTGTGCAAAGTTGGCTGTATTTCCTGTACACTTTGCGTGAAGAAATGCCCAGCGAATGCTGTGAAAATGGTGGATAATGTTATCAGAGTTGACCATCAAGCTTGCCTAGCTTATGGGCCAGAATGTAATGAAGCTTGCGTGGCTTCGTGTAAGAAAAATATCTTCAAATCTTTGTGGTACGAGGGCAAAGTTATGCCTGTAGCGCCAGAAGTTGAAGAAAAGCCAGCAAAAGCTGAAAAAGCAGAAGCGCCAAAAGAAGCTAGTGCTTAATAAAGAATACAAACAGGTGCAAAGAGTATAGTTTCTTTATTCTTTGCGCTTTGAATAATGTTTATTTTTATAAAATATAAATACACATCACAAAAAAATCCTCCACAGGCAAAAACTTGTGGAGGATTAAAATTTTAAGTTCCCCTAAGAAGAAGTAAGGGATTGAATTTACTTCATGCGGTAAGTGATACGGCCTCTTGTGAGATCGTAAGGAGAGAGTTCTACTTTGACTTTATCTCCTGGTAAAATTCTGATATAAAATTTGCGCATTTTGCCTGAAATGTGAGCGAGCACGTTGTGGCCATTTTCGAGTTCAACGCGGAACATCGCGTTTGGGAGGGCTTCTTGAACGGTACCGTCAATTTCTATTGCATCTTCTTTCGCCATACAAACCTCTTTGCAGTAAAACTGCCTATTAAGTTGACTCTGTCCTAGAGTTAAGTTTTGCAATTTTTCCATAAAGAAAATATTCTGTCAATAAAAAAATAAGGCAAAAAAATTATTTAACACTATCTTCTACTTGAAACTTTAAAAATTTTCTAGTATATTTCTAAAAAATTAAGTGAGAACAAAGCGCGGTTTTCGTTTGCGAATGCATAGAAAACGAATGAGAATAAGGTAGTATATGGCAAAAATTGTGCTTACAAAATGGAATTATATCTTCTTAATAGTGTGGGGCTTATTTCTCACACTTTGTTTATTTTTCTATCTCACTTTTTTACAACCAGCTAAAATTATTCCACGGTTAGAAAGTGTTATTAAGGAATATACGAATATAGATGTGGAAGTTTCTTCTATTTCGCTTGATTTTATTCCTAAATTTGGCATTGTTGTCGATAATTTTTATGTTTCATCAAAAGTTGATAATACGACCATCTCAGTTGACACAGAAAAACTTTCTTTTCATCTTAGTTGGGATAGCTTAATCAAATTTGAGCCGCAAATCACAGAAATCAGCTTGCATGAACCTTCTATTGCTATAGAGCTAATAGAAAATTCTCAAAATAAGAAAAATGAAAAAGTAAACAAGATAAATTTTCAAAATATTGAAAAAGATTTTTCTCATAGTTTAAAGCAGACTGTATTAAGCATTGTTGATGCCAGTATAAATTTGCAAACTAATGGCCAAGTCTATAGTATAAAGCCACTTTCTCTACGAATGGAAGAATTTGGCCGAATTGAAATTTTCTCAAATAGCCTTAATCTGAATGAGCTATTGAATGTGCAATCATTTCCCCTTGATCTTACTGAACCACTTCTTCTTATAAATAATATGCAATTTAATGAAGAGTCGCTTCTTTTTGATGTGCAATTTAAAAGTGATATGCTTCTTTTTGACGAAAGCCAAATCCACTCTATCAGCGCAAATGCTACACTTGAGCTTTTGAGCGATTTAAGCCTAAAGCCTTTTACTCAAGATATTGACTTGATTTCGCGCTTTGCTATGCCCACACAAAATGTAGACACAAGAGCAAAGCTTAGGCTTGAGCATGAAAATTTTAAATCCATTAAAATCCCTTCTGGCAGTATAGAAGTAGAGGATAATCATATAGAATTTTCTGGGAGTATCAGTGAATTAAGCCCAAACTTTAAAGCGAGAGCAAATGTTTATTCTGAAAATTTAGGCCTTACTCGCTGGCTATCTTTTGCGCGTAATCTTACACCAACTCTATCAAATATATTGAATGAATTGATTGTAAAAGGGGAAATCTTTTTTGAAAATACATCAATCTTTGCAAATAATTTAGAAGCAAAACTTGGCGGCTATGATTTTAAAGGCCTTGGCAAATACGTCTATGACGGCAATCATCGCTTGGATTTGAGTTTTCACACAAACAATATTAATCTTGACACTGTCTTTCCAGAACCTCTTGGAAAGGAAGTGAAGCCTTTAGAATTTGAAAATCTGCCTATTGATACAGAAATTGTGAATCTTTTAAACTCAAATCCTGATTATAAATCGACAAGCACTTTTTCTTATAATATAGCAATAAGTGCTGATAAAGCAAAATATTATAAGTTCTACGGTAATAAAATCTTTACGCACATTTTACCTGACGCAAACGGCAAGGTGCAAATTCCTGTGAGTATTGAAGATATTGCAAAAGGAAAAGTAGAGGCCACAGTTTTATTAGGTTCAAAAGATTTGGTTATTGATGGCAAAACTTCAAAAATTGCTATTGAAAATATTCTTGATCCCTTTATTAAAAATCCGCCTATTCAAGGTAGATTTGATGGCACTTTCAATCTCAAAGGTGAGGGCGACAATATAGCTGAAGCCTTTGCACAAATGCTAGGGAAAGGAAGCGTCGAACTAAGAAATGGAAACTTTGTTGTCGATAAAAAACTCTATCCTTTCAATGTATTGCAAGTGGATACTAAGATTACAGCAAATACTGCGCACGAAGAATATCAAGACAAGAAAAGGAAAATTCGTTCATTTTTAAATGAGGCAAGTATAAAGCTTAACACAAATGATTATGAAGCGCATCTCACTCTTCCAAAAACGAATGTTGTTTTTGATAGAAAAAGCCTAGAATTACAAGATATTTCAACGGCAAAAGCACAATTAAATATGCAGATTAAAAATCCTTTACTTCTAGAATTTACAGCTTTGGGCGATTTAGTTTTAGATTATCCTAATCAAAGTATAGATTATATAGGCATTGAAGGCAGTGGCAAAGATATTAATCTTTATGGCGATGTTTTCCTCACTTCTTTTTCTGCTCCTAAAATTACAGGTGATGTGACTATAAGCAATAGTAATTTCTTTGAATTTATGAAGACTAATGGCTGGTTAGAAGAAGAATTGAAGGATAAAAATGCTCTCAGATATTTTAAAATAAAGCTTCCCTTTGAATTGCAAAATTCAATTTTTAGCGCAAAGAATATAAATCTACAACTTGATGATACAAATGCAAATGGCAATATTTTTTATGATATTTCAAAAGAGAAGACTACTGTAATAAATCTTCAAGGCGATAGAATTAATATTGATAGATACACAAAAAAAGCTAATGCAGGCAAAACGAACGATCCGCCATTCAATTCTTCAGAAGAAATTCCTCTTGAGCTACTTAAGGCTCTTGATATGCAAGGCATACTTTCTTTTGATGAATTATGGCTTGCAGGAATACCCTTTCTGCGGGCAAATATCCCTTATTCCTTAATAAAGGGTGAGGCTAGGCTGAGCGCAACAGCTTCTTTTCCAACAAAAGGAAGTATGGCTTTTGACTCAAAAGGTAAGGTGTATAGCAAATATTTCATGCTCGATACAAGACTCAAGGCACAAGATATTGACTTACTTGCCCTCACAAAAATGCGTGGCAATAAGCTATTGATGGCAGGCACAGCCTCTATAGAAGCGCAACTTGCGAATGCAATCACAAGTTATAATGATATCTTAGACACTTTAGAAGGGCAGATAGAAATGAAAGCTGTGCAGGGTTATTTTGTTGACGCACAAAACAATCATGCAGGCGAAATCGAAAGGCTTTACCCTCTTCCAAGCAAGCTTGATGAGAGTGCAAGCAAGATGCGCTATTCACTTATTTCTGCTACTGCCACAGTAACTGAAGGTCTTGTGACTAGCTCCGACTTGAAAATGTCAGGTGATCATGCTTTCACAGGCTATGCAAAAATCAATCTTCCAAAGTGGACTTTAGACTTGCAAGGGAATTTGACTTACGCAAATTTTGCTCATGTGCCTGTGAATGTTTCTGGTTCGCTATCAGAGCCAAATTTAAAAGTGAAAATACTTGAAGCCTTTGCAGCTGCCTTAGAAGCTATTGGATCAGGAGTGTTAAATATATTAACTACGCCTCTAAAACTTCTGCCAAAATAATAAGAAATAGAAACTTCTTAAAGTTGACATTATTCTAAAGTAATTTTATAGTATTTTTTTCTAAAATGTAAAAAGCTACAATTAAGGGTATGAATATGAAAATGACTGGTTGCCAAATTATTATGGAATGTTTGAAAAAAGAAGGCGTCGATACAATTTTTGGGTATCCTGGCGGCGCAGTTCTTGACTTGTATGATGAAATGACAAAGCACCCAGAAGTGCATCATGTGCTTGTTCGCCACGAGCAAGGCGCAGCCCATGCCGCAGATGGCTATTCAAGAGCGACAGGCAAAGTTGGCGTTTGCCTTGTAACTTCTGGCCCTGGCGCAACAAATATAGTCACAGGTGTTGCAACTGCCTACAGCGATTCAATCCCAATGGTTATTTTAACCGGTCAAGTGCATACCCACCTTATAGGCAATGATGCCTTCCAAGAAGTTGACATCATAGGCATTACTCGCACTTGCACAAAGCACAATTACCTTGTTAAAGATGTGAGCAAATTAGCTGATACTATCAAACAAGCTTTCCACCTTGCAAGAAGTGGTCGCCCTGGGCCTGTGCTTATCGACTTGCCAAAAGATATGATGAACCAAAAAGCCGAATTTGAATACCCTGAAAGTGTGTATATGCGTTCATATAATCCAACAATCAAGCCAAATCCACACCAAATCCGCAAATCTTGCGATATGATATTAAAAGCAAAATCACCTCTTCTTTTAGTGGGCGGTGGCGCAATAATCGCAAATGCTTCTGAAGAATTGCGTGAACTTGCAAAAACATATTCTATTCCAGTCACTTCAAGCCTTATGGGGCTTGGCGCATACCCTGGCGATGACAAGCTTTTTCTTGGTATGCTTGGAATGCACGGCTGTTATGCCGCAAACCACGCGGTTTCAAACGCGGATTTAGTCATAGCCGTTGGCGCACGTTTTGCCGATAGGGTAACAGGCGCAGTAAAGACTTTTGCAAAGAAAGCAAAAATTATTCATATCGACATCGATCCTACAAGCATACGTAAAAATATTGCCGTTGATGTGCCAGTTGTGGGCGATTGCAAATGCGCTTTATCAGAAATGTTAGAAACATTGAAAGAAAAAGCAAAAGAAGCAAAGCCAGACTATTCAGCATGGATAGAGCAAGTGAGCACTTGGAAAAAAGAAGTGCCCCTTACTTATCATAAAAGCAAGACAGAGATTAAGCCTCAAGAAGTTATTGAAGCTATACAAAAAATCACAAAAGGTAATGCTATTTTCACCACAGAAGTTGGCCAAAACCAAATGTGGGCAGCACAATTTCTAAATATCACAGAACCACGCACCTTCCTTACTTCTGGCGGTTTAGGCACAATGGGTTATGGCCTTCCAGCGGCAATCGGTGCGCAATGCGCTCACCCTGATAAATTAGTTATCGACATTGCTGGCGATGGCTCAATCCAAATGAATAGCCAGGAATTAATGACAGCCGTCAGCCAAAACTTGCCTGTGAAAATCGTTATTCTCAACAATTCCTACCTTGGTATGGTTCGCCAATGGCAAGAGCTTTTCTATAAAAAGAATTATGCTTCCACCCCAATGAATGACCAGCCAAACTTCAAACTGCTTGCTGAAGCTTATGGCGCAGAAGGCTATCTTATCGAAAAGAAAGAAGACCTAGTAAAAACACTCGAAAAAGCCCTTTCTTCACCAAAAACTGCTATCATCGACGTGCGCGTAGCGCAAGAAGAGAATGTGTA
>CAYJFE010000120.1:0-3966 GCA_964369165.1 uncultured Desulfovibrionaceae bacterium
CTTTGTTCGCTACGCTCTCACAAGCAAACTATGCGTTTTTAGCTTTATATTCGTCTTCTGTCATAAGGCCTGTAGGTTCTGCGCTCAATTTGATTTTTGCGATCCAGCCAGCATTGTAAGGGTCTGAATTGATGGTTTCAGGTGCGTTTTCAAGTTCTGCATTCACTTCAACAATTTCGCCTTCTACTGGTGAATAGATGTCAGAAGCAGCTTTTACTGATTCGATTGAAGCAAAATCTTTACCTTTTGCTACAACTGTGCCTACGCTTGGCAAGTCTACATAAGTGATATCGCCAAGTTCAGCTTGAGCAAAATCGCTGATGCCTACTGTTGCTATTTGGTTTTCTACTTTTACCCATTCGTGGCTTTCGTTAAATAAGATTGACATAATGACTCCTTAAAATTGTATGTTTTTTGTATTTTATGTGTGTTCGCAAATGCGAACCTGTTGTAAATTATGATAATTTAATGCGGGCTGTTCCTTCTTTATAAAAAGGTAAATCAACTTTAACCGCTTCGATATTTGTTCTTGCTGCTTTCATAACAAAATTTACTTCGTCTTTGTATTCGGCTTTGACATAGGCAAGAGCGATGCTAGCATTCACGCTAGGTGCAAATGAGCCAGAGCAAACACGCCCAACTACAACATCAGGATTTGAAGCAAGAGCGATTTCATCTTCATTTCTTGCCGCACGTCTTCCTTCTGCCTGCAAAGCTATAAGCACTTCTTTAGGCTCAGCTTTTGCGCCAGTTTTGCCCACATAATTTGCTTCTGATTTGAGCATTGCACCCATGCCAGCTTCAGTTGGCGTGTGTTTGGTGTCAAGCTCGTGTCCGTAGAGCGGAAGGCCAGCTTCTAAGCGTAAAGTGTCACGCGCGCCAAGGCCAGCTGGTTCAACATCTTGATGATTGACTAAAGCTTCCCATAATTCATTGACTATAGTGCGTGGCGCGTACAGTTCATAACCCAATTCGCCAGTATAGCCTGTGCGGCTCACAATAACATTTGTGCCTTTCCATTGCACAGGGCGGAAAGAAAAATAGCCTAAGTCTTTCAAGTCGTGTTCTAAAACTTGAGAAAGAATGTCGCAAGATAATGGGCCTTGCAAATCGACCTTGCTAGAAAAATTTGTGATATCTTCAATTTTTAAAGGCTTAATGCGTTCTTGCAAAGTGATAAAGTCATTCTTCGCACAGCCAGCATTCACAACTATCATATAATGTTCTGCGCCAAGGCGATAGACGATTAAATCGTCAAGCACAGTGCCAGCTTCAGTAAGCAAGAAGCCATAACGGCATTTGCCCACTTGCAGAGTTTCAAAATTGTGTGTGAGTGCGTAAGAAAGAGCCTGTGTGGCATTTTCTTGATGCACAATAAATTGCCCCATATGGCAAATATCAAAAACAGAAGCCTTTGTGCGTGTGTGATTGTGCTCGGCTATAATGCCCTTGTATTGTATAGGCATATCAAAACCAGCAAATTCGCCCATCTTTGCATTTTGCTCAATATGCCAAGCGTGCAAAGGTGTTTGAAGTAAATTTTCTGTAGACATAGTGTTTCCTTATTGTTCCTTTATTAAAGGTGGAAGTGCTTAAAGCAAAATGAAATATAGCATAGGATTTTCATTTTAGACAAGTATAATTTTTATTTATTATTTCAATGCTTTGAGTGTGTTTTTCTGTCTTTGAATTTTATTTTTTGCGCTCTTGACATTTTAATGCATACATAGGAATATGTAAAAAACATAAAAGAGGTAGAAATTATGCCATTTGTAAATATCAAACTTACCCCAGGCGCAACAAAAGAACAAAAAGCCGAACTTATTAAACGCTCAACAGATATGCTTGTTGAAGTGCTTGACAAAAACCCTGCATCTACCTTTGTTGTCATTGAAGAAGTTGAAACTGATTCTTGGGGTGTGGGCGGCGAAAGCGTTGAAGTAATCAGAAAGAAAAATTCCTAGATTCATTTACCTGAGTAAATATATGCATACAATAAAAATTGAATATCCCGATAAAAGCCGCACTGTGCTTTTTGCAAATAATGCCCCTATTTCTGTCATTGCAGGGCCTTGTGCTATGGAAAATAGAGAACACACTCTGCAATGCGCAAACTTTCTGCGTGAAGTTTTTGAAAAAGCAGAAATCCCTTTTCTATTCAAAGCAAGTTTTGATAAAGCGAATAGAACTTCTTTAAAGGGCTATCGTGGTGTAGGCATGGAAGAAGGGCTTGATATACTTAGTGAAGTTCGCAAAAAAGTGGGTGTGCCTGTGCTTACTGATGTGCACACTGTAGAGCAAGTAGAGCCTGTTGCAAAAGTTGTGGATATGATGCAAACTCCTGCATTTTTGTGTAGGCAGACTGACTTTATACAAGCCGTAGCCGCTTCGCAAAAACCAGTGAATATCAAAAAAGGGCAGTTCTTAGCCCCGAATGATATGGCACAAGTGGCGCAAAAAGCTTTGGCAACAGGCAATAAAGATATTGCTCTTTGCGAGCGTGGGGCAAGTTTTGGCTACCATAATTTAGTGGTGGATTTTCGCTCTTTCCCAATTATGGCGCAGACAGGCCAACCTGTAATTTTTGACGCAACTCATTCAGTTCAGCTTCCTTCAGCTTCTGGCGGTGCTTCTTCAGGGCAAAGAGAATTTGTGCCACCTTTAGCTTTAGCCGCAGTTGCAACAGGCATTGCTGGCCTCTTTATGGAAACACACCCAGAGCCGGATTCTGCTCCTTGCGATGGGCCAAATATGATTCCATTTAATGAGCTCTTGAGCCTCTTACAAAAAATTAAGCAAATAGACAAAATAGCAAAAGGCTACTAAAATGAGCGCAGTATCCATAATCGCAAGTGCTAAAGAAGTATTGAGAAATGAATCAGAGGCGATCCAAAGATTGAGCGCAGATCTAGATAAAGATTTGGGCAAAGTTTTTGAAAAACTTATTGCGCATATACTCAAAATTGACGGCAGAATAGTTTTGACAGGTATGGGGAAAAGCGGCCATATAGCAAAGAAAATTGCCGCCACTCTCGCCTCTACAGGCACGCCAGCCTTCTTTGTGCACCCTGCAGAAGCAAGCCATGGCGATATGGGTATGATAACCAGCGATGATATGATTATTGCGCTTTCAAAATCTGGCAATACTGCGGAACTATCTGATATATTACATTTTTCCGCACGCTATGCCTTGCCCTTAGTGGCTATTACAGAAAATAATGAATCGCCACTTGCAAAGGCTTCGACTTATACTCTTCTTTTGCCAAATGAGAGTGAAGCTTGCCCTCTTGGTGCTGCCCCTACCACTTCGACGACATTAATGCTCGCTCTTGGCGATGCTTTGGCGATCACGCTTTTGACGGCTCGCGGTTTTACTGCGGAAGATTTTAATACCTATCACCCCGGTGGGCATTTAGGTAAAAAGCTTATGCTTGTGCGCGATATTATGCATACTGGCGAATCTATTCCGCTCACTTCTTCAAATATCAATATGGCAGAAGCCATGATTTTGATGACGCAATACTCTTTTGGTTGCCTTGGGGTTTTGAAAGATAATGAGCTTGTTGGCCTTATTACTGACGGTGATTTAAGAAGAAATATGGATAAAGATTTTCTTGAAAAGAATGTTTATGATATTATGCATACAAATCCTGTCACTATCACAAGTAATACACCTCTAGCGGCGGCTTTGCAGATTATGAATAGCAAAAAAATAACCTCGCTCTTCATTGTCGATGATAAGGTCGATGACCAGGTCGATGGCAATAAAGTGCGAGGTATTGTTCATATTCATGATTGTTTGAGAGCTGGTGTAAATTAGACTCTATCGTATAGATTTCTATACTCCGTATACGAAATCCTCACTTGCAAGAAACGTGGTTCTTGCTACGTTCGCTAAAGTCTTCGTTCGCTTTGCTCTCGTTAAACTATTGTAATTTCAAAAGTTAAATCTTCGCCAGCCATTGG
>CAYJFE010000120.1:4066-7164 GCA_964369165.1 uncultured Desulfovibrionaceae bacterium
GCGTCCAAAACCACAAACTCTTCTGTGACGTCAGCGATAACAACTTCAACATCGCCTTGGTCTGTTTCTAAAGCGAGAGGCATACCTATTTGCAAATCCATTCCTTCAGGAATTTCAGTCAAAGGCACTTGCAATACCATTTCTTCTTCGTATTCGCCATAAGCTTCAGCAGCTGGAATAGTCACGCTGAAAGTATCGCCTTTTGATTTGCCAATAACAGCTTTGTCAAAACCTTCAATAACTTGGAAAGAACCCACAGTAAAAGTTAAAGGTTGATCTGGGGCTGATCTGTCAAATTCAGTGCCGTCGCTGTATGTGCCGACATAATGCACGGACACAACATCATTATTTTTAATAGACATACTATCTCCTTTTGTGTACAAAGCATAAAAGGCTTTTTGAAACATTCAAAACTTGCCCTTGCTTTAAATATCTCTAGCATAGAAAAAATACTTTTCATAGTTAAAAAAGGATAAAAAAAATGGCTAAGAAACAAGCTTCAATTTTTGCTCTTCTTGGAACTGCTTCCGTTATGGGCTTGCACATGGTTTCAGGGCCTATAGTTGGCGCAGGCTTAGGCTATTTTATTGACGATTATTTCAAAACAGCGCCCTATGGCTTAATAATAGGTATTGTACTTGGTGTGCTTGCTGGGTATAGAAATGTTATGAAAGATTCAAAAATACTCAAAAAAGAGCAAGAAATGTATCAAAATTCTTTGCAAGAAGAAGAAATTATAGAAAAAAATCCGCACGAATATGTAGAATATAATATCTTTGGCGATGCAAAAGTTCACGATTTACAAAAAGAAAAAAAAGAAAAAGAATAAGGCGCAATTATGGAAAAGAAGAAAATTTCAGCCTATACAGACGGCTCTTGCTTAAAAAATCCTGGCAAGGGTGGCTATGGTATTTTACTCGACTATATGGGAAAAAGAAAAGAATTTTCACAAGGCTATACGCTCACGACAAATAATCGCATGGAATTACTTGCAGTTATAGTGGCTTTGCAAAGCTTGAAAGAAGAATGCATTGTTGATGTCTATACCGATTCACAATATGTTGCAAAAGCAATCACGGAAAAATGGCTGTATAATTGGTACAAAAACGGCTGGAAGACAGCGAATAAGAAAGATGTCAAAAATAAAGATTTGTGGATGCTTTTAAATAAAGAACTGTATCGCCATGAAGTTAAATTTCATTGGGTGAAAGGGCACGCTGGCCACGCTGAAAACGAAATCTGCGACGAATTAGCACGTAATGCAGCACAAGGAAGCGATTTAATTGAAGATACAGGGTATGAGGCATAAGATAAGAGCGTAAGCGAATAAATCTCCATTTTTATTTCACATACTTACTATAGTCACTCACTATAGATTTTGCCATTTCCTCTAATAATGTTGAAAGCGTTGCCACAAGAGAATCATAATTATTTCCTACTGGCAACGATTTTTCAAAGATATTTTCAATAAGATGATCGTCTTTTGTTTGTATAAACCAATGGGCTTTAAGTGTGGCAGATTTATTTAAATCGCCTTCAAAAGCCAAAATTTCAATGCTGAGTTTTTCATCAACGCTAATGCCCATTCTAATCTCAAGCACATTTCTATCGCTCAGGCTTGATTTGCTAAATTCATTATTGAGCGCTAAAGGCATTACTCTCGCAATTGCAAGATCTAAACCTTCAGCCCATCTATTATAGTCATCAATAACTACAGAAGCATTGTGGTTTTCACGCAATACAATTTGTTGCCTTTTCAAGTAATTAGGTATGCTTACAGGCAAAAGACCTATGCGCACATCATTTTCGCTGAATGTTGCATTATTTGTCATATGTGCAGGTTCTTGCAAAATGTAAAACTTTGTTTCATCTAAAGGGTTTGAAATAAAACTACAAGCAGACAAAAAAAGGCATAAAGATAAAGCTAGAACAAGGCTTAAATATTTCATAGGTAAACTCTCAATCATTGGTATATTTTAAATGTAAAACTTTTATTTCTTCTTGTCAAATAGCGCAATAGAAAGAGGAAAAAAATTATTTTCTTTGAGAGTTAATTTACTTGTATTCTACGCGCTCTTTTGATAAAGTTCGAGAAATAACTTATAATGTACAAAAAGAGTTTTGATTATGCAATTTCCACAAATAGATCCCATTGCCTTTTCTTTAGGCTTTATAAATATACATTGGTATGGCCTTATGTATGTGCTTGCTTTCTTGGTGGGCTGGTTTTTAGCTTCCTATAGAGCTTCAAAAGTTGGCTCAGGCTGGACAAAAGATGAAGTGAATGACCTTGTCACTTGGATCATGCTTGGTGCAATTTTAGGCGGACGCTTAGGCTATATTTTATTCTACGACTTAGCTTTTTATATGGCAAATCCGCAAGAGATTTTCTATGTGTGGAATGGCGGAATGTCCTTTCATGGCGGCTTACTTGGGGTGCTTTGTATTATTTTTGCATGGGCATTCACGCATAAACATCGCTTTTTAGAAACGGTGGACTTTATTGCGCCTGTTATTGCGCCAGGTTTATTTTTTGGACGCATAGGCAATTTTATTAATAGCGAATTATGGGGCAAAACCACAGAAGCTTCTTGGGGCATAGTCTTTCCTAATGCGGGACTTTTGCCACGTCATCCAACGCAGCTTTACGAAGCTTGCCTTGAGGGCGTGCTTCTTTTTGCGATTATTTGGATTTTTTCGTCAAAAGATCGCCCTGAAGGAGCGGTGTCAGGATTGTTTGCAATTTTATACGGCCTGTTTAGAATCTTTGTTGAATTTTTCCGCGAACCAGATATGCATATAGGCTATCTGTATGGCGATTGGCTCACAATGGGAATGGTGCTTTCATTGCCACTTATAGGCGTAGGGCTTTTGCTTATGCTTTATTCGCTTTCACAGAAAAAAAGCCCCAAAAGAGAAAAAGTTGTCCTCAGCGACGGCACAGTGCTTTGGATAAAGAAGTAAATAAATTCAAAATAATAGCTTTTGCACACTGATTATAATCATTGTGTTTATAATGTTGTGCCTATAGCTCAGTTGGATAGAGCGTCAGCCTCCGGAGCTGAAGGCCGCAGGTTCGATTCCTGCTAGGCACGCCA
>CAYJFE010000121.1:0-7124 GCA_964369165.1 uncultured Desulfovibrionaceae bacterium
ATGGCGGAATGACGAAGAAGATGATTTATTAATTTTTGGTATTTTGTGATGTGTTGTTGTCTCACTTGATATTTTATTTCTTCTGTGATACTCACAGCCAGTCGGTCGCTTGACTACAATGTATTTTATATTTTAAATTTAACATTTTGAGGTTGTTATGAGTGTGAGCACAAAAGATATTGATGTAGAAGATATTCCTGCAGTGAAAGATGCGTGGTATAATTTTATTTTAAAACCGCAGATTCAAAATTTTATAATTTGTATAATTATTTTGAATACAATAACTTTAGGTTTAGAAACCTTTCCATATATCAGTAAAAACTTCGGACAATTACTTGCGATTTTTGATAAATTTGCGCTTACTGTCTACACCATTGAGCTTTCTCTAAAACTTCTTGCCCTTAGATTTGCTTTCTTTAAAAGTGGTTGGAATCTTTTTGATTTAGCTATCGTAGGCATTGCCTACATTCCTGCAGTAGGCCCATTAGCTGCACTCCGTTCTTTCAGGATTTTACGAGCTCTTCGCCTTGTAACCTCTATTCCAAAACTTAGGCTTATTGTGCGCTCCTTGCTCGCATCTCTACCCAGTATAGGTTGGATTTCATTACTACTTTTACTCATTTTCTATGTTTTTGCTATCATATCGATAAAACTTTTTGGCTCAGAATTTCCTGAATGGTTTGGAACATTAGGTGAGGCCTATTATACCCTATTTCAGCTTCTTACCCTTGAAAGTTGGTCTGCAGGAATTGTACGTCCTGTAATGGAAAAATTCCCTCTTGCATGGCTATTTTTTGTTCCATTTATTTTGATTACTTCCTTTGTTGTAATGAACGTATTTATTGCTGTCGTTGTAGATTCAATGAGTCAAATGAAATCAGAAGAACAAAGCCAAGTAGCCGCTGAAATGATGTCACAAAAGAATATCACTCCAGCAGCTCAGCTTACTGTTGAAATTGAAAATATGCGAGCACAATTGGCACGCCTAGAAGCATTAAGCGTCGAAATGCAAAATGAATCTAAAACTCATATCTAAATGTCGCTTGCAATCCATGGTTTGTTTCATGCTTTGAAGCCTGTAAATCATAATTTATCGCAAAACTCACAGTATTCTTAGCAAATTCAAGCCCTAATCCTCCAGTAAAGGCAAATCTATCAACATTTTCAACATGATAGGTCGCATTTCCTGCAACAGTAGGGATAGAAGATTTTGTTGTAGCTTCAAGATCACCAAAGGAATAAGTCACACCTAAATCTAAACTTGGTCTGATATTCCAACCGCTTGCAGATTCAAAATCTTTTGCGAATGTCACACTTAAAGGAATAGAGAAAATATCCTGACTATCACTTGCTGTGTGCACAACATTTGCGCCACTCACTTTCACATCGTAGGAACTTGTGTATACATTTGTGTAGCGTATGCCAAGATTAGGTATAATATCAAGCCATTGCGTATCAAAAAGATAAGAAGCTCCTGCCCCTATTGTGAAAATATGGCTATCAATATTCGTATTTGATTTTGTAAAGCCAAGAATAGTCGGTAAAGCTTGCTCTACTTCACTATTTGTATAAGCATAGCCCATATCGGCAGTTAAAGTAAACTTATCAAGATACATCGCGCCATAAAGTGAAAGGCCCATAAAAGTGAAATCATTAGTGGTTTTATTATAATCACCGTCTGATTCAGAAGAACCACCGCCGCCATTTATGGAAAGCCCTAAAAGATATTTCTCTTGGAAGGTATAGTCCGCACCAAGAGCTAATCCGCCAAGATTACTTGTATAGTTATTTTCAAATGCGCCTATGCTAACATCGCTTAAGCGTGTATTGTTATAGAAAGGGGTTGCCCACACGGCAAGTCCATTTGTGATGGAGTTTGCTGTAGACCCCGCTGACATACCCTGTTCATTATTTTTTACATCATCAAGATAAACAATGCTTATATTATTACCTTGAAGGAAATTATTGACCCTTTGTTGCAAACTTTGCAAAGAGGAGCCGCTTACGCCAAGTGAAGTTGAAACAGTTCCGGCTACACTGCCTAATTGTAGCAAACCTTCCGCAGTAATTACAGCAAGAGTAGGATCAGAAGTACCTAGATAGTTATTGTCAAAAATACGAGCAAAAAGCCTTTTGTAAATTTCTGGGCTGTTCACTGTAGGATTAAGTTGTGAAACAGCAACAAAGAAAGCAGCTGTGTCTGGATTCATTTTTGGATAATAGTTCAAAATCTCGCTTACTCCAGTTGTGCCTGTGCCTGGATTTGTTGTAGAAGCTAAGGGATTAAGCGTTACAGAATAAGAGCCGGTTGCAGCATCAAAATCATTCACTTTTGCTACTTGCAAGGAAGAGCTTGACATGAGATTAGTTCCAGTCCATGCCCCCTCAGCAATAGAAGAAGAAGCATTATCAAAACCGCTGACAATATGCACAGTATCCCCTACTGAACCATTTACTATTTGCAATTTCGCACCAGCTTCAACAGTCAATAGACTACTAGCGCCTTGAATAGCGGCATTTGTTTTATAAGAAGCAGCATTTAAACTAAGTATACTATCGCCCTTGAAAGTGGCGTTTTTTGCAATAATAGCACCGCTATAATCGTAAGAATTGCCATTATATACTTGAGTAACCGAGCCCATAGAAAGATTCGCTTTGGAAAGGGTGAAATCACCTACGTTTTTAAATGCGTTATTGAGATAAAAAACGTTGTTAGCTGCATTTTCACCTGTAATATCAAGCTGATAAGTATAAGGCTGATTAGGAGCAGAAAAATTACTTTCAATAGTATCGTTAAAAAGATACGCGCCGTTACCTTGCATATTAAACTTTACTATCCCAGTAGGATTAGAGGATAAGTCTGTGTATATATAAATAGCGTTATGCCTAAAATTAGTACCTCTACCGTTTGCAGTATTTCCGCTTATAATAAGTGTTTCATTATTTGCTAAAAAATTTAATGTTGCATCTCCATTATCTGTCCATAAATCAATAGCACCACCATCAAACTGTGCATGGTTTCCAATAAAGTTTGAACTGATTGTAGTAATTGTACCCCTATACAACTGAATAGCGCCACCACTACCAGCTGAACTGTTTCCTATAAAATTCGAGCTGAGTAGATTGGTATTACAACCATCAAACAAATACGCTAGAGCGCCACCACCCTCACCTAGAAGGGGATTATGGTTTCCTATAAAATTTGAGCTGATTGTGTTAATGGAAGAAGCACGATTAAAATCAATAGCACGCTCCTTATTTCCTATAAAATTTGAACTCACTTCATCTATTTGTCTATAAGAGCTAAACTTTATCGCCAAATCACCATTAATGAAATTTGAAGATATTGTGTCAAGGTCTGAAGAAATAGTAAGAGCAGTTCCTGCAACATTATAAAAGTCTTCTGGTATTGTTACTGGTAGTGGATTGAATAGAGTGGGAGTATAATCAGCAAGCGCATTATTACTGCCGTTTGTGATTGAATAATCATTTGTGCCATCATTATTAATATCAAAACCGTCAAAACCTGCTTGTGCACCTGCAACAATGCCCCAGCCTGTGCTTGCGCTTCCAACAGCAGAGCCAGTGCGCACAATAATATCGCTAAGACTTGCGCTATAGCCACTTTTATCGCCTTTTTCAACTAAGAAACCATAGTTTTTATCATCTAAGCCAGTATATGTGGCAAAATAATCCTTACCTGAGCTTACCTCTTCTACTTTTACTATATTAGTATCTACTGAAATAGAGGCCTTGGCAGTCGCAGGCACAAGCATTTGAGCACTCAGCGAAGCAGTTAGAGCTCCAACAAAGGCCAAAGAAGCAAAAGTATTGAGTAAGTGACATTTTTCTAAAACCGCTTTATAACGATTTTTCAAATTTCCGATTGCATTTTTACTAAGCATAAAACCCCCATATCTATAAATTATGAAAACAATTGAGGCTATACTGATAGTAAAATAATAGCAAAATAATGTCAAGAAAATTAGAGATTAACGATGGCTGTGTGATTATTTTCTGTGCAAGGCACTTGAATAATTGTGAAAAATTGCAATGACTCTACAAACCTTAATCAAGGCTGAATGTTGTGCCCTGTACTAATAGTTCTTTGAAAGCCTTTTCGTCCATTGGTCTTGCAAAGTAATAGCCTTGCGCATAGTCGCTTTTGATTTCTCGAAGCCACAAAGCTTGCTCTTTTGTTTCAACACCTTCAGCTACAACCATCATATCAAGCTCTTTTGCCATAGCTATTACATTGCTGACAACTACTTTATTTTTTGCTTCTTTTCCTTTTAAGTCAAAAAATGCTTTATCTAATTTAAGCACATTCGCCTCAACAGCACTCAATCTGTTTAAAGAAGAAACGCCAGCTCCAAAATCATCGATTGAAACAGTGAAGCCACATTCTTTAATCTCGTCCACTCTTTTCAAGAAGAGCTCTGTATTGCTTTCAATAGCGCTTTCAGTCAATTCAAATTCAATTTTTTTAGGATTGATACCATTTATTACAACAATCTCAAGAATACGCTCTATAAGATCATTTGCCAAAACTGAACGGGCAGACAAGTTGACAGAAATTTTAGGGATTTCTATTTTTCCCTCATTTTCTACAATAAATCTGCATACGTCCTCTAATACATACATATCCAAAGAGAGAATGAAGCCATTTTTTTCAAAAACAGGAATAAATTCATCGGGGAATATTGCTTTTTCGTCTTTTGGAAGCCAGCGCACAAGAGCTTCTGCGCCGCCAACTCTCAAAGTTTGAAAATCAATTTTTGGCTGATAAAACACTGAAAATTCATGATTTTTTAAAGCATTTTTCATGCGATTTGTAACGTTGAGTCTGTTTTCATAATCTTTTTTCATACTCTCATCAAATCGATTAAAAGTAGTTGTAGATTCTGTCTTTCCTCTTTTCCTCGCGTTTTCTACTCTTCCTATATAGGTGCTTGGCATAACATCTCTATCGTCTATTGTCGCTATACCAAAGGATAAAGAAAGATTATATTGCTCACCCACTACTTTAAGAATACTTGGAATAATAAATTTATCACAAATATCTTCAATTTTACCGCCTTCGTCTATTCGTCTGACTATTAAGAAGTTTTCATCAAATTTACGGCATAAAAATACAGGATAACCTTTAAAAGCTTCTCTGAGGGCATTTGCAATATTGATTTGAATTTGCAATCCTTTTTCTTCGCCAAAATAAGCATTAATGTTTTTATACATATCTATATCAAATGATATTACTTCATGGCTATTGTTTTCAGAAGTGGTTACTGTTTTCTTTGTTTCTTCAATAAATTTATGAAATGTCATCAAGGAAGTTATTGCATCGGTATCATGGGCATCTTGAATAGCTTGCTTCTGTTGCTTTTGCTCTGTAAAAGATGAAAACAAAAATAAAGAAATTATAGCAAAACCGAATAAAGCCACATAATACCAATGGTCGGCAAGATCGTCGATAAAACTTTGCTCATAAAAGTGAATAGCTTGATTTTGCACAAGTATGTCTTGATATTCTTGTTCTGAAATATTATCAAGCATAATGTTAAAAATAGGCACATACACATCTGCAATGTCATTTGCAATGCTTAAATGCATTTCAATATCAAAATTAGAAGCAATGGCAAAATATGGAGTTTTACCAAGATAAGAATTTACATAACCTAAGGAGAACTGTGTGATAACCATTATATCAATTTCATTATTTTTATAGGCATCTAAAAGCGTGTTGAAGTTAGTGTAAGATGTGAATGGATTATTTTTAGTTATTTGCAAAAGCGATTTAAAATCATTATAAAGAAAGTCTAACGCTCCAACTTTATTAGAAGAAAGATTTGCTATGTCAAAAAGTTTTTCACCTGTAAGTTTGTCAGGATTTGCTATAGCAATGGTAGGTAGGTTGAAAAAATATTCACTTGTCGTGAAATGTTTTGCAAAATAGTTTGCATCGCCTGCAGCTGCAAGAGTTATGTCACAATCTGCTAACACAAGCGGAGCATTCCACTCTGTATAGGGATAGTATTCCACTTTAAATTCATAGAGTTCTGCAAGCCTATTCATCACATCAACAAGAGCACCGTCAGCCTTACCTTCTGAATTTGTAAAAGCGAGCGGCCTTGCTATATCGTGGTAGGCAACTTTAAGGGTTTTTTGGCGTAAAATTTGTAGTTCATTTTCTGTCAAAGATCTGTGGAAAGTGTGATAGGCATCACTCATATATTCTTCAGTGAGCGTGTCAAAGAAATTTCCTTCCGTTGTAAGTATCTCATTCACAGCTACATCAATCTTATCCATTATCTCTTTTTTGTCTGGAAGAGATATTAAATAACTAAAACGTCTTGGAAAGTTAATTAAATTATTAAAATATTTCAATTCTGAATCTGAAGAATAAACAAGATAATAATCAGCTTCAAGCTCCTTATAATTACCTAAATCGCCATAAACATAATTCACTGAAATATTATTTTCTTTTAAGTATTCTCTTAAAGAATTATTGCCACCATTTCCCCTATAGGTAGCAACTGTTTTGCCATCAATTATTTCTGGGTTGTCATACACTCTATTTTTTGTGGTAGGAGCCATAAGTGCAATTTGTACAGTGTTTAAATGTGTTTTGAGATAAAGATATTTCTTTTCACGCTCTGGCGTTTTAAAATAAAAACCGATAACATCCACTTCGCCTTTTTCCAAGGCTTCAAAAATATCGTCTTCTATTTTTACAAATTCAAATTCTAAATCGCTTATTTCTTCAATTTTTTTTAAAATTTCATAGCCATAGCCTTCGTGCCCAGTATTATTTATATCTATAATAATATCATCTTGATCGGTATAGCCCACACGAATTTTTTCTTCACTCGCAAAGGCAAAAAAAGGTGTTCTACATAAAAAAACAAACAATATGGCAAGAGTAAGTAGTGTATTTTTCTTCATCGTGTATACCCCAAAGCTAATAGTTACCTTCGCATATAACCCGTATGATTCTTTTCTGCTCTAACATTTTGCAAAGTGCTAAAAAATCAAAATAAAACACTAATAATTGTTAATACTAATACACTTTTTTATTTTTGTCAAGTTTGTAAAACTTTTTTCCATATTACAATTTTGTAAATTTC
>CAYJFE010000122.1:0-7047 GCA_964369165.1 uncultured Desulfovibrionaceae bacterium
CCGTCCTTGACGAGTTGTTCTTTTATTAAAGCGGCTTTGTTGAAGCCAATGCGCAACCTTCTTTGTAAAGCAGAGATTGAAACTTTTTCCATGCTCGGCAAAAGATTGAGCGCTTCTTGATAGACAGGTTCTTGAGAAATATCATTTCTTCCACCGCTATCGAATTGCGGAATTTTTTCTTCGCCGTATTCAGTAAAATCAACGCTATAGTCAGGCTTTGCTTGTTTTTTCCAAAAATCAATCACTTTTTCAACATCGTCATCAGGCACATAAGAGCCATGCAAACGTTCAAGCGAACCGCCAGAAGCTCTGAAAAGCATATCACCTTTGCCAAGCAAGGCTTCTGCACCGCCAGCATCTAAAATTGTGCGTGAATCAATCTTTTGCGAAACTTGGAAAGCAATCCTACCTGGGCAGTTTGCCTTGATAAGTCCAGTCACTACGTCAACACTAGGCCTTTGCATGGCAAGAATAATGTGTATGCCAGCAGCCCTTGCTTTTTGGCCAAGGCGCACAATGCTTTGCTCAACATCTTTTCCGTGCATCATCATAAGTTCGGCTAATTCGTCAATAATGACTACAACATAGGGCAAAGCTTTGTGGACGATTTTAACTTCTTTTTCTTCCTTTACTTCGCGTTCAATGTCTTCTTCGTCAAAATCCTCTTCGTCAAATTCAACCTCAACAGGAGGAGGCAATGTGGCAACTTTCGCATTGTAAGAAGCAAGATTTTTCACTTTTAAATCTTCTAAAAGGGCAAAGCGATTTTCCATTTCATCAACAGCCCATAAAAGCGCATTCTTTGCTAAACTCATGTCAGTGATAACAGGGTGCACTAAATGCGGCAAATCTTGATACATAGCAAGCTCAACCCTTTTAGGGTCAATCAAAAGCAGCTTCAATTCATCAGGTTTTGCCTTATATAAAAAAGAAAGAATAATTGTATTAATACAAACACTTTTACCAGAACCTGTTGTTCCTGCCACAAGTAAGTGTGGCATAGTTGCAAGATTTATTGTATAGGGCACGCCGCTAATGTCTTTACCGAGTGCAATGCTCAAAAGTGAAGAGGCATCTTGAAAACTATTGCCCTCTAAGAGTTCACGAAAAGAAACATTGGCGCGTATTTCATTCGGGATTTCAATGCCAACTGTATCACTACCAGGAATTGGCGCTTGAATACGTATGCTGATGGCTTTTAACGCCATTGCCAAATCGTCGGCAAGATTGATCACTTTATTCACGCGCACACCAGCAGCAAGGCGAATTTCAAACATTGTCACTACAGGCCCCGGAGTAATTCTGTAAAGCTTTGCGTCAATATTGTATTCTGAAAGCGCATTGATAAGAGCTTGCCCTTTTTCGTCAAGCATTTTTTTATTTACTTGTATGTCTGTATCTTTTGTAAGAGTCAAAAGACTTGGCAAGGGTAGATTGAATGCAGGGGCGTCTTTTTCCTTTTCTTTTTCTTTAGGCCTTTTTTTGACTAATGAGAATGGACTCCAGTCGGATTTTTTTTCCTTAGGCGGTTCAGTAATTTCACAATCGTCAAGGTCGACAATTGCCTCATTAGAAATATCGTCAATAATTTCAATGGCATCATTGTTGAGGTTGAAGAGCTGATTTTTAAATTTGTCTTCCTCTTTACTGTCCTTGCTTTTTTCTTTAATGTCGATTTCAAGCGGAGGATTTTTAGTTTCTTTTTTCTTGAAGAAGGAAAGAAGGGATTTTTTTTCTTTCTTCACTTCATCTTCTTTGCCTTTCTCTTCTTCATTATTAAATGCTACTGGCATTGAAATAATAACTTCATCTTCTTTTTTGTCAGAAGAATCATTTTCGGCATCGTTTTCATAAGTTTTTTTCTTGGTTGGCACTTTATTTGAAATGTAATTGACAGATTTTCCCGAAGCATTTCTTATATGCGTGAGCCATGAAATGCCAAAAATAAGCTGGGTAGAAAATAGTAGAGTAAAAATCCAAATAAAGGCTGAACCTATAGGCGAGAAATATAAAAGCCCTTTTGTATAAAGATAATCGCCTAAAAAGCCGCCACCTCTGATTGTGTGTATGCGCACGCTCCACGCTGAAGCAATGGAGATAAGACTCACACCAAAAAGAACATAGCCCACAAAGCGATACCAAGCGACAAGTAGCCATTTTGTGACAAGCCCGCCACCAAGTGCAAGAAAGAAAAAAGACCATACATATGCGCCAAGCCCGAAAATTTCCACAAGAAGAGCGCTCAAATACGCGCCTACAAGGCCAGCTTTATTGATTATTTCAACATTTTTTGAATGGCTCATGTTCAGTGTTGGGTCATTAGGGCTATAACTTATCAGCGAGAGAAATATCAGCGCGCCTAAAAGCAAAAAGAAAAGACCAACAAATTCTTGCGCAAGTTTTTGGCTTTGTGCTTTTGGTGCTTCTTTTACAAATTCTAGATCTTTATTCTCGAAATCTTTTTTATCAGCGTCCTTTTTAGGACCTTTCTTTTTTAAACTTAGTTTTTCCATTTCTTTAAAATATACAATTCAAGGGCTATGGTCAAGAAATTTTATAAAATATTTTTAGAAACATTCTATAGTTTGAAACGAAATAAAAACATTGCCTTTTATTGTTAATTTCATTAACTTCAAAAAAGAAACTTAAAAGGAAATATATATGAAATTTGCTTCTTGGAATGTGAACGGCATTAGAGCTGTGATGAAAAAAGACGATTGGAAGTGGTTTGAAAACTCCTCTTACGATATTATAGGATTACAAGAAATTAAAGCTGAAAAATCTCAGATAGATACAAGTCTTCATGCGCCAAATGGTTATCACGCTTATTTTTGCTCATCAGTAGTGAAAAAGGGCTATTCTGGTGTGGCAGTTTTTTCAAAAGAAGAACCTTTGAATGTTGTATATGAATTGCCTGAGGAAGCCTATCAAGGTGAAGGGCGTATCTTGCACTTAGAATTTGAAAAATTTCACTTTATTAACGGCTATTTCCCGAATGGTGGCGAGCCTTTGCCAGACGAGAATGGCAAATTCACAGGCGATCATAAAAGATTGCCTTACAAGATGGGCTTTTTTGATTGCTATTATAACTACGTGGAAGAGCTGACTAAGACTAAGCCTCTTGTCACTTGTGGTGATTTTAATATAGCGCACAAAGCCATTGATTTAGCGCGCCCAAAAACAAATACGAAATCTACGGGATTTCTGCCTATAGAGCGAGAATTTTTAGATAAATTCACAGAAGCTGGCTATATAGACACTTTTAGACATATACACGGGGATATAGAAGAAAAATACACGTGGTGGTCGTATAAATCAGGTGCTAGACCAAAGAATGTTGGCTGGCGTATAGATTATTTCTTCACGTCAAAAGCATTGAAAGAAAATATTAAAGATGCATGGATTGAAAGTGAAGTCTATGGCTCTGACCATTGCCCTGTTGGCCTTGAATTGGATATATAAATTATAGGTAAAGATAATGAATAAAGAAATAAAAAATAAAGCCAATGCTGTGCTCAATAAAAATCAAGGCAAAGCAAAGGCGAAGCCAAGTGATAAGCCTCAAGCTAAAAAATCTGATAAAGGTGCAAGTCATTTCAGATCAAAACAAGGCAATTCAAAGAGCGCACCAAGCAAAAATCAAGGCAAGACATTAAAGCTAAAGCCAAAAGAAAAGCCAAAGCATCTGCAAAAACCTGATCCTATCAAAGAAGCAGATTTTAAAAAGCTTTGCAATACGCTAAAGCTCACGCTTTCTGAGAGTCAATCAAGTCATTTGCGCGATTATATGGATATGCTTATGCTTTGGAATACGCGAATAAACTTGGTGGGCACACTTTTGTGGAAGGAAACCATGGCAGAGCTTATCTGCGATTCTTTCTATTTAGCGGAATTTATAAAAGATTTAAATTTGCCTGCCAATCCAAATACTTGGGATTTAGGCTCAGGGGCTGGCCTGCCAGGTATTCCTTTACGCATGGCTTTTAAGGAAGGAAGCTACACTTTAGTGGAAGTGCGTGAAAAAAGAGCTTTATTTATGACAACTTTTCTTTTGAAAAAGCCCTTAGTTTCAACTTCCGTATTTTGGGGGCGTGCTGAAGATTTCTTCCAAAAACAAGAAGAGAAGAATCAGCTTGCCGACATGATTTTAAGCCGTGCTTTTATGCCTTATGAAGAATTGGCTGTTTTTGTTGTGCCTTATCTAAAATCAGGGGCTACACTTCTTTTGATGTTGAATACAAATTTAGAGAATGCTCCACAAGGTTTTGAACTTGTGAAAAGCAGTGAATATTTTGTGAAAGATGTGCAGGGAAAGGCCACAGTAAATAAAAGATATTTCCATGCACTTAAGAAAATTTAAATGGATCAGAATTTGAATTTTTGAAAATTCAAAGGTTTTTTAGATAATTAGAATCTTGCGAAGATGCCATTTTTCTTTAATAAAAAGTCTTGCATTTATTTAAGCTAAATGATAGAAATTTTCATTACGTGATTTTTTTACAATGGAAAAAATCTTTTCAGTAAAAGGACTTATATGGTTGACAATAATGAAAAAAAGCTCGATTATCGTATAGATCTTAGATACCAAGTTGCGAGCTATTATAAATACCTTGAAGATATTGAAGGGAAAAATTTAAATAAATTATGCATGACAGAAATTGTCAATGCGGATCTCTCTATTGCTATGGTTGGCGAAGAACATTACATGGCTGGCTGTGCCGAAGTTTTGAAGGATATACAACATGGGATAGATAGCCTTGGCTTGTCTTCTCAAGTTTTTCTCTATGTGTATAGCTATAAGCGTTTTATAGTTGCAGCAAGTGAAGATTTTGATAATGAAGCTTTTACCAATCTGATGCAGACTTTCTATGATCAATACGAATTAGCAAGAGCTTCTAATACTGAACTTTCCGGAATTTCACGCTTTGTTTTGGTTTTTGGCAAGGAAGATATGATAAACCGTGCAACAAGCGCGCACTTTGTCAATAGAAATTCTCAGATTAATTTCTTTGTTGCCACAGATGAGAGAGATAAAATGCGCGAAGACTTTCAAGCTAAAATGAAAGTTTTTGAACTTATAGAATATGCTATCACAAATGACAGTATTGTCCCTTTTTATCAAGGTATACACGATAACACAACAGGCAAAATATATAAATATGAAGCCCTTATGCGTATTTATGATGCTGATGGCAAATTGCACACTCCAGCCTCTTTTTTGGACGATACCAAGGAATTAAAGCTCTATCCTAAAATCAGTAAAATTATGCTTGATAAGGCTTTGAAAGATTTTGAAAATAAAGAAAGTGAATTGAGTGTAAATATTTCTTTATACGATTTGCAATCACGAGATTTTGCAGATTGGTTTTTAGAAAGACTTTCGCTTCATCCTAATACTTCAAAAATCACTATTGAATTTGTCGAAACGGAAAACTACAACGGTAGTGCCAACGAATTACTTTTTGAATTTATCAAAGATGCTAAGGCTATAGGTTGTAAAATCGCTATCGATGATTTTGGCGTCGGCTTTGCTACCTATACTTCTATTATTTCTTTAAAACCAGATATTATCAAGATTGACGGCGATATCATTAGAAATCTGCACAATAATGAAGGCAATAAAATTATTTTAAATTCCATTTGTTATATGACAAAGCTTATTGGAGCAAAAACTGTAGCTGAATTTATTGAAAATAAAGAAATTCAAGATATTGTTGTGGAGAATGGTGTAAATTATTCACAAGGTTATTATTTTGCAAAACCGCTTCCCCTTTCAGACTTAGATATCAAGTAGAATTTTATACTATAATTAATATAAAAAATGGCAAGTCTTAGAAATTCAAGTCTTGCCATTTTTACTATTTTCACCATTTGATTTCGCGTAAATCTACAAATAATTCTTTGAAATTATCAAAGGAAAGCACTGCGCCTTTTTCCGTCATACCTATGCTCTCATAGATTGGCGAAGTGTGCGCTAAAGCGGCATAAAGAGCGGCTCGGTCAGGGTTTAGGCCATCTTCTTGAATATTTTCAATGTCAGCTTTTGATGTGCAGGCAGTATTGAAAACTGCGTAGCGCCTACAAGCTATGGGGCGAAATTGGTAGATTGCGCAATAATTGTCAACTAAAAATGGGCACTGTCCCTCTTTATATTCAATAGTTCCGTCATGCTCTTTGAGCTGAAGCTGCAATGGTTCACGCTCAGCCTTTGGCAAAAGCTCATTGACAACAAGGCGTATGCCCATAGCCTCTGCTGGGGTAATAGGCACAATTTGACTACAACAGTGACTGCAACCCATCTTGCAAGCGACTGTTTTTCCATCTTCCTTATGACGATTGATAGCTTCTTCAACTGAAGCATCGATAAGCGCGTAGGCATCAAGCAAGAAGGATAACCAAGGGTATTTCTCTTCTTCATAAGGCATATTGAAGCGAAAAAAGTCAGCCCTTGCTAGCCAAGAGGGGATTTCGGGATTATTCATTTTTTTCTCTTTTTTCTTATAATATTATTTTGAGGATTTTATGAATATATACACTAAAAAAAAGGGGAGATAAAATCCCCCCCAATGCTAATTATTCAGCTACTTCAAGTTCTAAGCCTTCGAGGTATCTGTCTGGTCTTTCTTTTTGTTCTGGCACGACAATGTCTTGGTTGACATATTCACGATAGCCAGTACCTGCTGGAATCAAGCGACCAACAATAACGTTTTCTTTGAGTCCACGAAGGTAATCTTGTTTACCTTTTAGAGAAGCTTCTGTGAGAACTTTTGTTGTTTCTTGGAAAGCAGCAGCTGAAACCCATGATGAGGTTGAAAGCGATGCTTGTGTGATACCAAGAACGAGTGGTTCAGCTGTCGCGGCTTCTCTGCCTTCTGTAAGAACGCGTAAGTTTTCGTGTTTGAATTCAAGTTTGTCAACTTGCTCGCCAACCAAGAAGGTTGAACCGCCTGAATTAGTAACTACAACTTTTTTAAGCATTTGACGTACAATGATTTCAATATGCTTATCATCTATTGTAACACCTTGGAAACGATACACTTCTTGAAT
>CAYJFE010000123.1:0-7046 GCA_964369165.1 uncultured Desulfovibrionaceae bacterium
ATTGTTGATTTATTTTGTAAAATATTTTTTGAATACCTACAAAAATACCTACAAAATAAATTTGTAGGTATTTATAAATCTACCAATTACAGGCGTTTTTTAGTGGCGTTATAACTTCCTCAATACCTGTAATATCAAATTCTACCATTCTTGGACTCTCTCCATACGGTGTTAATTCTAATAATAAAACTTGTTTACCCTCTAATTTTTTTATAAAGTCGATAGGTTGTCTCTTGAATGAAGCTTTATGGTCAGTTGAAATTGTCCATGTAGATTTTTTTACTTTTTCTTTATCAATGCGTTCAGTTATTTCAATCGTGTCAGTACCTAAAAACATTTCCCAAGTAACAAAGAGGTTTGTAGTATTTTCTGCACACCTTAAAATAAGTGTAGGGGAAATTCTTTGTCCAAATTGGTTTTTTATAGGGTCAATAGAAGAAGTTGTAATGTAGACATTTGTTTCATCTGTTAATTTAGAAGTATCTGTTCTGACATTCCAGTTTTTTAGTTGGTTACTTGATAAGCTTTTTTCAGAATTTGTAATATTGTCATAACACTCTAATCGCTCGATGTTATTTTCAATCTTTGAGCATAAATTTATTTTTGCTTCAAGTTCATTTGCACAAGAATCATTGGAATTAAAAAGAAAAATGGAAAATAAGAAAAGTAAAAAAATTTTCATAATGCACCTCATTTCGATTTCTTTAAACATATCAAAATATACTACATTATGCAATTCAAACTTTTTCTTACTCTAAATTCGTTGTTATCCTCGCTAAAATCAAATCAATATCATCTATACTATTTCCCGATAAAACCTTTGTGAAGTGAGCATTTTCTTCTTTTAGAAATTCTTGCACATTGCCTTGATATTCTTTTTCTGTGCCGTCTTTATGGATAACATTATAAAGAATTATAAGATTATTCGGCTTATTGGCTTCAAGCTTTCTCAATCTGCTTTCTATGCTGTAAATCATCTTTTTTACCCTCATTGAAAAGTATATTATCTAAATCGGAAAAATAGCCCTCGCCCTCAAGTATTTCTCCCTTTATGTTTACAAACTGCCATGATACAAAAACTGGGCTTGATTTTTTAGGCTCAAGCTTTTTCAATCTTGCTAATAGGCTCATTCTTGTGCTTCCTCTAGTTTTCGTATTCTTTCGGAAAGTTCAAAGAGTTCTAAACCTTTTGCATGAGTAGCAAGAGCATTTGTTAACGCACTTGCTTGACTTGGTAAAATTTCCCCACTAGACAATAAATCTAAAATGCTTTGCGTTGCCTGTGGTAAATCTTCGGACTTTGTTATTTTAGGCATAGAAACAGTTTCAAGGGGGTTTTCTTTACATATAGGGATAAGTCTTTCAAGAATAAGCTTTATAGCGTGCAAGTCGCCCTCTAAGGCTTTATTTATTAGTGTTTGTGTTATTTGTTCAATTTGTCCGTTCATAAGCTCAAGAGCTGTAAGCGTGGATTTATTCCTTGCCCCCTTTGTTCTTCCCCCTGCATTATTTCCTTTTGAAAATTGCCCCTTTTCGTTCCTGCCGTTATTCTGCCGTTTATTATCGGTGTTGCTATTCATATTTTCCCCCTGTGTAAATAATACAAGGCTTTTTCCTGTAAGTTGTTGTTTTAGTGGTTTTTGTAATGCGTTTATTGTTTTCAGTATAATGCTGTATCATTATTTCTTCTTTGATTTTATGAAGCTTTACTTCAAATTTTAGATTATAAAAACACAATAATACAAAGATAATAGAAAAACTAAAACTTGATAATATAATAATATTTTTTTTCATGCTATACCTCATTTTTGATTTTAAAGAAAGGGCATATCCAATCTTGAACGGTTACTTGTTTTGTGTATGAACATTCACAAGGTAAATATTCAATTTTTCTTTTGTTAGTCCAATATGTGCAAATTTCACATGAGAAACTTTGATTTTCTATTTTCAATGTATTGCATAGCCAATCAGCAACTATATGACTATTGCCGTATTTTTGAGCCAATTCGCCTAAATCTTTTGACTTGCCTGTAAGTACAACTCTACAATTTGGGAAAAGCTTCATTTTATCGGGAATGGCTTCAAGTCCTGCTTTGTCCTTATCGGGAATATAAAAAATTTGTTTTGCTTGCTCAATGAAGTTTATAAGCTCTTTATCAAATTGTCCTGTTGCCCCCCTCAGTCCAACACAAGAAATTTTTATACCTACTTTATAACTTTCTTGAAACAGTAAAAGGCAATCAAGGGCAGATTCCATTATAAAAACAATATCTTTTGAATTGCCAATAAAGAAAGGTTTGCTTTGACTTCCTTTGACTTGCCAATATTTATTTTTATTGTCTTTCGTGCGTACTGTAAGCCCTATAATCTCATTTTCTCGCATGGAACAAATAAGAAGCCCTTGAGGAACTTTGAGCTTTGAGCCGTCATTTATCCCCCATTGTGAGCTTGCAAAATATTCATCTTTACAATTCCATGAAAGACAAGTGAGGGCTGTTCCTAAAGTGATATTTCTACTTATCAAGAAAGGCTGTGCATATTTCAAAAGATTTTCTTTTCGTGCATTATGAAAATTATCTGCTTGTTTTTGCCATTCGGAAAAGTTCCTGTTTTTTTCCCTTTTTTGTACTGCTTTTATACTGCTTTTATACTTGATTTCATCATCTGTCATATTTTCAAGTCTAAAATGCTCAAGTATTTGTTTTCTTGCTTCTTTAAAGTCTATTTTTTCCATAGCCATAATAAAGGCAAATATATCTCCATTTGCTCCGCATGAATGACATTTGAAATAATTCTCTTTGATAGTAAAACAATTATCTCCGCCATGAATAGGGCAATCCATACGCTTTTTAACATATAGCCCATACATCTCGGAAAGAACTTGCTCAAGTGAAATAATAGCTTTTATTTTATTAGTGTTCATAAGCTCCCCCTGCTGTATCGCTATAATGTATGCAATAGGTGTTATGAGCTTTTACTTCCTGCGTTCGCTTACAAATTCCACTTGATTTTTTACTTGAGCTTGAGGGCTTCCAGTCAAAACATCTACGGCATTTTAAATCAAATCTAAGGGGGCTATCTTTTTTTACTTTTTTTGTATCATTCGCAATATCCGCAATATTCGCAATATTAATAAATTTATTGTTCTTTTGCGTATTCTGCGTATTTTGCGTATGTATTTTAAATTTATCAAATAAGCTCATATTACCCCCAAAACTTAGGATTAACTTCATATTGAGTTGAGGGTCTACCTACTTTTTTGGGTGTAGGTGGTAATTTTCTTATATAAGAATGGTCTTCAAGTAATAATAAGCCTTTATTAACTTCATCTTGTTTTTTGATTTTTCCCCGTATGCCGTCAAAACATTCTTTAGCGGAAAAGTCTTTTTTCATTGAAGATTTAAGCCATGTAAGTATTTTTTTGGAGGTCTGTAGTTCGTCATTATCGAACATATAGCCATAAGCTCTTTTTGCATGAGCAATAAGAACAGTCATTATATTGCAAGCCCTTTGAACTTCATCAAGCTGTATAAGCTTATGATGTGGCTGAATGTCTGTAGCACAATGTAAAAGCCCTAGTAATCTCCCTAAATGCCCTTTTTTACCTGCCCAATCTCGCATATTTTGAAGCTCATTTCCATCTCTCATGGCTACTTCTAAAGTATTCATAAATTCAGCATAATAAGCATAAGCTTCTTTTGTCATTGAAAGGCTATAAGGCTTATCTTCAATCAATGGCATATCTAAATAGTTTTTTATAAGGTTATTATAATTTCTAGCATATTGTTCATTTATAGGGGGGCTTTCAAAGCTCCTATGTCCTACTTTTGAACTGGGAAAGAAATACAAAAATCTTGAGTCTAAACCTCTGCCCTTAAATGCTTCGCTGTTTTCTCTATTCTTCAATAAATAAGGCTGAATAAGAAATAATAGGGTTAAATGAGGCTTGTTTATAAAAATTGGTTGTTGCCCTTTGCGGTCAATTCGAATATTTTCGCCATTATAGGCTTTTAAGATTAAATCTAGGTTTGGTATTCCTCTATTATATCTACCTGCAATAGTGCCAAAAAAGCCCCCCTCTGCTTCTAATATAGCAAGTTTTCCGTTTTGCTGAGACAGAATAAGCCCTAAACTTTCGGGGGTTACATCATCAGCTAAAAGCCTTGAATAGTTTGGAATGTCTTGTAAATCTTCTTCAAGTGTTTTAACCTCTGTTATAATAGCTTTTAGTTCTTCTCTCTCTTTTGCTTTTCCTGCCTTTGCTCTTCTTGCTTCAATAGATTTTTCAAGTGTTTTATTTTCACTTGTTAAAGCTTGGATAATCTCTTTTTCTTGAGTGTTTTTTTCATTTTCCCATTCTTCAAGAGCTTGTCTAAATTTTTTGAGCGTGGGGCTTTTTAATTCACTTGGTATTGCTGTGCCTATAATATACAGATTTAAAGGTTCTACATAGTCGGGCTTTATAGATATTTCAAATTTACCTTGTACGGCTGTAGCAAGTGAAGCTAAAGCACAAAGTAAAGACATCTCAAAAGCGGTTTGAAACTGTTCGGAACATGAAAGACAGTAATCTTTAATAATTGGTGGTATAAGTTCGGGGTCAATGTTTGGCAATTCGTCAACATCATCAAAAGAGCTTATTTCTTCCCATTCTGTTTTTTGCGTATTTTGGCTATTTTGCACTTCTGAAAAAATACTTGTTATTTCTTGCCCCTCAAACTCTGCTTGTACTTCAGCAGAAAAAAGGTTAGAATTATCTTGTATGTTGCCTGTTTGCCCTTGCTTATTTTCTGTGTAGTAAGTAGGGGCATTACTCATTTTCAGCCCCTAATTTTTCAGCTAAAAATTTATCAAGAATTGCTACTTCCCAAACTGTTACACGTTCGCCTAATTTTTTACCTTTCGGAAGTTTACCTTGCTCAATCCATCTGTAGAGTGTTGGTTTTGCAATTCCTAAATACTGGGCTGTTTCCTTTGCACGTAAAACTTTAATTTGTGGGTTTGTCATAAAAAAATCTCCTAAGAATGTAATATTTCTTAAGAGATAAACTGATAAATATAATGTCCGCTAGAGACAATTTAAGACATTTGAAGTTTTGGAAGATTATACTGTTTAATAAACTTATCTTCTCTATTTAAATCACGAGTTATTGTTTTAGTAGTAACGTCATGCTTTTCAGCCTGTTTATCATAAAAAATTGATTTTTGAAGCGTTGTATCTGATATAAAATTTTTATAGTATTCAATGATATTATCAAAAGCCCTAACGTCTTCTTTTTTAGAAAGATTACTTGCTACATTTTCCCATTCACTCAATTTTTCTTCTAATGTTGGCTCTGTTGCAAGTCTTTCATTCTTGATTTTACTTCTTATAAGAAAATAGTATTCTTCATCTATTCCTTTTGTATTATCTATATATTTATGATTATTTAAGATTGAATTTCTTACAAAAAGTTCTTTGTCAACAGTTGTAAAATGAAGTCTATTACGAATAAAAGCAATTTGAAAAATTCTTAACTCATTACTTTTGTTTATAGAAGAATTAAACGAGTATAAGCTTCTTAGTTGTTTGATTTCTGTATTATTCAAGTAACCATTTATATATGGTTTAGCATGTTCATTAATATAAAAATCAAATCCTTTATCTAAAATAATACTGTTTTGTTCTATTGAAAATGTGTTTGAATATTCAACTAAGTTTTCTAATAACTCTTTTGTGTCTTCTAAAGGTAAGTACAACTCTGGCATAGAAGCTAAAGCAATATTAATAATAGCTTCGTACTGCTCAATTTCAAAAAAAGAAAAACTTGCTGATAATAGGTTTATTCTGTTTTTTTCATTACAATTTAATTCAGCTCTTATTTTTAATATAACCTCGCCTTTTTCAGCATTTGGGTTTGAATAAAGAAGTTTATGTTTATTAAACATGTATATTTTCCTTTTAGTTATGTTAAATATTTATAAACAATCAATTTATTTGTTTTTCAACTTATCGCAATAATCAGCCCATTCTTGAAGCATTTTCTTTCTTTCGGGCAAATATTCAGCATGGTTATAAGTTCCTCTTACTGTGTTTCTTGTAGAGTGAGCAAGCTGTTTTTCTATATGGTCTCTATTATAGCCTAATTCATTAAGTATTGTACTTGCTGTATGCCTAAAGCCATGAGTGGTTAAATCTTCATAACCTAAACGTCTTAAGCCTTGTCTTACTCCATCGGTAGAAATTGGCTTATTTCTTTTATTCCAGTTAGCAAATAAAAAGTCGGTATCGCCTGTTACAGTATGTAGGTATTTCAAAAGCTCTAAAACTTGGCTTGATAAAGGCACTAAATGCTTTTTTCTGAGTTTCATTCTTTCTTCGGGAATAGTCCATAAAGCATTATCAAAATTGATTTCTGCCCATGTTGCTTGAACTAATTCACTCGGTCTAAGAAAGACAAGGGGGGCAAGCTGTAAAGCTGTTTTAATAAGTATGCCGTGAGGGTAGTTATCAATCTTTTTCAAGAGTTCCCCAAAATCTTCGGCATTTTGAAGATGAGCATAGTTTTTAGGTTTTACGCTCATAAGTTGCCCTCTTAGCCCATTACAAATATTTATATCTGCTAAGCCCTCGCCAAAAGCAAAAGAGTATATTTGATTGCATATACCTAAAGTTTTCTTTGTGGTCTCGTGTATGCCCCTTGCTTCCATTTTGCGTATACAGTCAAGCATTTCTCTTGCTGTGATTGATTTTATATTCCTGTTTCGGAAAGTAGGGAAAATAAATCTTTCAAGCTTTGAAAGAACGTCTTGCCTATGCTTTTCAGTTTTACCATTCAGCATTTTAGCAATCCAATCAAGAGCAATAGTTTCAAATATACAAGCTTCATCATCTTTTATAGATTGCTCTTGAGGTTTTTTTTCCGCTGTAGGGTCAATTCCTGCTTTTAGTTTTTCTTTTACTTCTAAAAGGGTTTTTCTAGCCATTGCAAGAGAAATAGTAGGATAAAGTCCTAAAGTAAGAGTTTTATATTTGCCCTCAAATCTATAGTCTATTCGCCATGATT
>CAYJFE010000124.1:0-7034 GCA_964369165.1 uncultured Desulfovibrionaceae bacterium
TGCAGGATCTGTCAAGTCATCGGCAGGCACGTAAACGGCTTGCACAGATGTGATTGAACCTTTTGTTGTTGAAGTAATACGTTCTTGCAAGGCACCAAGGTCAGTACCTAGTGTTGGTTGATAACCAACAGCAGAAGGCATACGGCCAAGAAGCGCAGAAACTTCTGAACCAGCTTGTGTGAAACGGAAGATGTTATCGATGAAGAGGAGAACGTCTTGGTTTTCTTCGTCACGGAAATATTCAGCACAAGCAAGAGCTGTCAAAGCAACACGTGAACGTGCTCCTGGAGGCTCGTTCATTTGACCATAAACAAGTGTCGCACGTTCCAAAACGCCAGCGTCTTTTAGTTCGTGGTAAAGGTCATTACCTTCACGAGTACGCTCACCAACACCAGCGAATACAGAAGAACCACCGTGTTGTTTAGCAATGTTGTTGATAAGTTCAAGCAAAACAACTGTTTTACCAACACCAGCACCACCGAAGAGGCCGATTTTTCCGCCTTTAGGGAATGGTACAAGCAAGTCAACAACTTTAATACCTGTTTCAAGAAGTTCAACAGTTGTATTTAGTTCTGTAAATTCAGGTGCAGGACGGTGAATTGGGTAATGCTTTTCAGCATTGATTGGGCCAAGACCGTCAACAGGACGACCAACAACGTTCATAATACGACCAACAGCTGCTTTACCAACTGGTGCCATGATTGGGTTGCCAGTATCAACAGCTTCCATACCGCGCACAAGACCATCAGTAGAGTCCATAGCGATTGAACGAACAATGTTGTTACCTAAGTGCTGGGCAACTTCGCAGATAAGATCTGGCGCATCAACATTGTTTGGGTTATTTATTTCAAGAGCGTTTAGGATATTAGGTAAGTTGCCTTCATCAAATTGAATATCAACAACAGCACCGATAACCTGAACGATATGACCTTTTGATTGAGTCATTCAGATACTCCTTATACATTTATCCATTCAAAGCTTCAACACCGCCGACAATGTCGACAAGTTCAGCTGTAATGGTGGCTTGACGTGTTTTGTTATATAACAAGGTGAGTGATTTTATCATATCATCACAGTTGCGTGTAGCATTATCCATTGCTGTCATACGAGCTGCATTTTCTGATGCTGAGGAATCAAGAAGACCACGGTATAATTGACAGTTTACATATTTTGGTAAAAGTTCTGTCAACAAGGTTTTCTCATCTGGCTCATAAACATATTCAGTTTCAGAAGCATGGTCTTTTGCAGTGTCACCAATAGGCATAACTGGCAAGAGAAGCATACTTTCAGGAACTTGTTTAGCAACGTGCACGAAAAGTCCGTAAACGATGAACACTTCATCAATTTCTTTATTTTCATACATGGATATGAGCATGTCGCCAATGTATGTGGCAAGCGAGAAATTAATATCGCCGAATACATCAACAAATGATTCAAGAATATCATAACCAGCTTTCACAATAGCTTCACGCGACTTTTTGCCCACAGCAATGAATTGCACTTTAACGCCCGCTTTGGTTTGTTCTTTTGCAAAGTTCATTGCGGCATTTATGATGTTGATATTGTAAGATCCACACAGACCTCTATCAGAAGTCATAAGAACGATAACAATTGTTTTCTTTTCTTCACGAACTTCTAAAAGTGGGTGTGCTGTCTCACCGGCTCTAAGCGCAACTTCGTGCAAGAGCTGCCCATATTTATCAGCATATGGACGAAAATGCTCAATACGTTGTTGTGCACCACGCAATTTACTTGAGGCAACCATGTTCATCGCCTTAGTAATTTGCTTAGTTTTTTTAACGCCGACTATCTGCGTTTTTACATCTTTTAAAGAGGGCATATTTTCCCCCTATGCCTTAAAAGTTGCCTTAAAATCATTCACAGCCTGAACAAGACGTTCTTCAAGATCTTTATCCAAAGCCTTTTTCTCACGAATATCATTCAAAATGTCAGCTTTTGAAGTACGGAGGTACTCAATATAGCCTTTTTCAAATGCCTGGATTTGGCTAAGTTCAACACTGTCCATGTGGCCACGAGTAGCTGCATAAAGTGATGCAACTTGCTCTTCAACTGGCATTGGAGCGTATTGAGGTTGTTTCAATAGTTCTGTCAAGCGAGCACCACGATTCAAAGTTTTCTTTGTTGATGCGTCAAGGTCAGAACCGAATTGCGCAAAAGCAGCCATTTCACGGTATTGAGCAAGATCAAGACGAAGTGTACCCGCAACTTGTTTCATAGCTTTGATTTGAGCCGCACCACCAACACGAGATACTGAGATACCTACGTTAATAGCTGGACGTTGGCCTGAGTTGAATAAGCTTGATTCAAGGAATACTTGACCGTCAGTAATTGAGATAACGTTTGTAGGAATGTAAGCAGAAACGTCACCGGCTTGAGTTTCAATAACAGGAAGAGCTGTAAGTGAACCTGCACCTAGTTCGTCTGACAATTTTGCAGCACGTTCTAATAGACGTGAGTGCAAGTAGAAAACGTCACCAGGATACGCTTCACGTCCTGGAGGACGACGAAGAAGCAAGGACATTTGACGGTAAGCAACCGCTTGCTTAGAAAGATCATCGTAAATGATAAGCGCGTGTTTGCCATTGTCACGATAGTATTCAGCCATTGTACAACCAGCATAAGCAGCAATAAACTGCAATGGAGCTGATTCAGAAGCTGATGCTGAAATAATTGTGGTGTATTTCATTGCACCGTAGCGACGAAGTGTTTCGGCAACAAGTGCAACTGTTGATTTTTTCTGACCAATAGCAACGTAGAAGCAGTGAATGCCTGTTTCTTTTTGTGCTAAGATAGAGTCGATACAAACTGCTGTTTTACCAACTTGGCGGTCACCAATGATAAGCTCACGTTGACCACGGCCAACTGGAGTCATCGCATCAACAGCTTTTAGACCTGTAGGCATTGGTTCGTGAACACTTTTACGAGACATAACACCAGGAGCTTTTAATTCAACTGGTTTGAACTCATCAGATTCAACAGGTCCAAGCCCGTCTAATGGTTGGCCAAGTGGGTTAAGCACTCTGCCCATTACGGCTTCACCAACAGGAACAGAGAAGATTCTTCCTGTTCTTTTTACTGTGTCGCCTTCTTTCAAGTTGGTATCTGCACCAAGAAGTGCAACACCAACGTTGTCTTCTTCAAGGTTTAGAACCATACCCATCAATCCGCCAGGGAACTCTAAAAGTTCCATGTTCATCGCGTTACGAACACCGTAAACACGCGCAATACCATCACCAACGGATAAAACTGTGCCTGTTTCGCTCAATTCAATACGTTGATCATAGTTGCGGATTTGTTCCTCAATTATTTTGCCAATCTCTTCAGCCTTAATTTGCATGGCTTACTCACCCCCGCCTAGTTTTATGGTTTGACTAAGATTATTTAGTTGAGTAGCAAGACTTGAATCTAAAACAATGTCGTCTAATTTCAAAACCATTCCGCCAAGAAGGGCTTTATCCACGGCATAATTCAAGACAAGCTTTCTACCAATTTGTTTTTCTAAATTTTCCACTATATCTCTTTTGTGGTTTTCATCTACTTCAACTGCTGTAGTGATGATACCACGGGAAATACCCTCTTTACTGTCAAGCAATGCGCTGAATTGATCCGCAATAACAGGGATAAGTTCAAGCCTTTGCTTGTCTGCTAAAAGTGAGCAAAATTGAGGCACATAAGGAGCCTCATCAAAGCTTTTCAAAAGCTCAAGCAACACTTTTTTCTTTTCTTCCGCGCCTAGAACTGGATCTTTCAAGCACAATGAAAGAGATTCAACCCCAAGCATTGAAGCCTTAAGACCTTGCAAAACTGCATTAGCCTTAGAAAGTTCTTTATCGCCCTGCTCAGACACAAGCTCAAAAAAAGCTTTTGAGTATCTGGCAGCCACTGTAGATTCTTGCATGAATCCCCCCGAAAATGTATTCGATTAAAAACCGGAAACCCTAGCCACAGAAGCGTCAATCAATTCTTTATGCTTCTTTTGGTCTAGGTTTGCTTCTAAATTCTTACGAACTTCTGCCATAACTTCATCAGCAAGCTTTGCACGAATTAGTGCAACTTCCGCACGAACGGCTTGCTCTGCTGATTTATTGGCTTGTTCTAAAATTGCTTTTGCTTGGCCTTCTGCTTCTTCAACAATAGTTTTTGCTATTTGTTCAGCACCAGCTTTGCCTTCTAAAAGAAGTTTTGCGCATTCTTCTTCAACATTAGCTATGCGTTTTTCAACATCAGCCAAAGCTTGAATTGCCTCTTTCTTCTTTTGTTCAAGATCGTCCATATCGCTGACAACCTTCTTTCCTCTACCAAGCAAAGCTCCCTTAATTTTTGCGCCAGCTAAATAGTAGATAAGACCAATAACGATACAAAGGTTCATTACCCTTAAAAGAAAATTGCCCCAAGGCGGTGTTGAGCCTTCTGCAGAAGCTCCTGCTGCATATAATGGTGAAACCAAAAATACGCCAAAAGCCAATAAGGCACACGGAATTAGTATTTTATTTGCTTTCAAAATATACTCCTTAATATTATCTCTTGCAATTATGAAAGCAAGCGTGTGGTTACCATTTTAGCAAAGTCAGCAGTTTGCCCTTTCAAGCTTTCGTAAGCAGCTTCGCCTTCTTTTACGCGAGCTTCTTGTGCAGCTTGACGTAATTGACGAGCTTGTTCTGAAGCATCATTTTGAATAGCGTGCGCTTTCACACTTGCTTCTTCTTTCATTGCTTCTCTGGCATTCACGATTTCAAGCCTAGTTTTTTGTAGGCGTGCTTCGTATTCTACAAGCTTTGAATTAGCTGTTGTGCTCATGCCATTTGCGTCAGCTTCAAGGCCGCTAAAAATAGAGCGACGTTTAGCCATAATTTCGCGCAAAGGCTTGATTATAAAGTGGTTAATAATTGTTAACCCTATAAGAAAGTTTACTATTTGGATAACAAAAGTAATATTTAGTTCAATCACCTGACCGCCCCCGTCCTACTAACTTTTTATGTAATGATAGTGATTTAATCACCATATATACAGAATTTTCACACCATACAAAAAAATAATGATTTTGTAAAGCAGAAATTATACTTCACTCATGTTATTTAAATAACATGAGAATAATTCTTAATTATCTTCTTCCAATGTTGACACTGGTTCATTTGCCATATTCACGCCACCTTGAAGGATTGCGCCTTCTTCCACCATTAAAGTAGGTGTGAAAACGTCGCCATAAAATCTTCCGCCTCTAAAGACTGAAAGTTTTTTCTTCACATGGGCTTTACCTGTAAATTTGCCAGACAGCATAAGCTCACCCACTTCTAAAGTGCCTTCAATTGTTGCATCTTTGCCTACGATAAGACAACCTTCGCTCACAACTTCGCCTTTAAAAATGCCATCTATGCGAACCGCCCCTTGAAAAACGAGCTTACCGCTATATTCAGTGCTCGCACCAAGAAAAGCATTAATTTCTTCTTTACCCATCTGTGTTTCTCCTTTTGCTCTACGAATAAACATTTATATTGTGATTCCTTTTATAATGCAAATAAAATTTATTATGCATGATTTTTTGTTCATTGCTTAATTTGATTCAGTCTTCATCATTGCTACACGTCGAGCAAAGCCTGGCGAATTCTGCACACTCCGCACACTCCTGCCGAAGTGGGATAGCCGCATTCAGTGCAAGGATTAAGCTCTAAGCCGTGCTCTTCTTCATCTTTTGCAAAGATTGGCCTGCCTCGTTCCAAAAAGCCTTGATAAAAATCAAGCTTGCGCCCTGGCATAGCTTCTTCTAAATCAATCCAAAGATTTTTTAACTTTGTAAAAGAAGCCCCTTGTGAATAAGGGCATGGCGCGTGATGATTTTCGATACCCTTTAAAAAAGCATAATTTGCAGTTTCAAATTCGCCAAGCCTCCAAAGAGGTTTCACCTTCCTGCCAAAACCGTCGCTATCTTCTAAAAGTGGAGCTTGATCGCTCAGATAAGCTTTATCCCAGCGTATAGTATTTGAAAAAAGGCGCGCTACTTCATCGTCAAGATTATGCCCAGTAGCGAGCACATCAAAGCCCTCTTCTTTTGCTGTTTGGTTGAAATAATAACGTTTAATTTTTCCGCACGCAGAACAAATAGGACGCTTCAAACGAGCTTTCACCTTGGGAATAGGCAAACCTTCGAGTGCCATTTCTTTTATAATAAGCTTCAAATCGTGCTTATTGCAAAATCTTTCAACCACTGCCCTTGCCTTATCAGAAGAATTGCCTATAGATAAATCTATGTGCAAACCCGTGACATTATAGCCTTGCAAGGACAATTCAAGCATAAGGGCAAGACTGTCTTTGCCGCCAGATAAGGCGACAAGAATTTTATCGGAATGAGTAAACAAAGGCCCTTTATGCATAGGGCTTGCTTTTATGCCTTTTTCCACTTGACGCGAAAAAAATTCTAAGAAGCAAGCTTCGCAAAATGCCGCATTATGGCTTGGTAAAGCGACAATCGCCTGAGTTTTACATTTTTTACATTTCATAAATTACTACTCTTATAAAATTTGTGAATTTGTTTTATACTTTATTTTCAGATTTTGCAAGACTTTCATTGAAAAGAAAAATTTGACATTTTCTTCTATAATGCTTATGTTCTCAAAACACAAATTCGAGCACTAAGCTCAAACTTGGGGGCGCATTGGTTTCGACGTGGGTAGAGAAGCCAAGATTGCAGGTCGAGGCGCCGCTGGCCTCGTAAAAAGCGGCACAAATGTAATTGCAAACGATAATTACGACTACGCTTTAGCTGCTTAATTGTAGCGACGGCATAGAAGGGTTCGCCCTTCGCATCATATATTCCGACTTCCTCTACGAATATGTGGTGTAAAACTTAGAGGGACGCTCCCTGCTGGTTATATCCGACGGCAGGGCTAAGATAAGGATATGCCCCTTTTTGCGCCTGTTCGTGGGCTTGTAAAAAGGTTATTGTTCACGAACTAAACCTGTAGATATTTTGCGTGGACTGTTTGCGGACGCGGGTTCGATTCCCGCCGCCTCCACCA
>CAYJFE010000125.1:0-7013 GCA_964369165.1 uncultured Desulfovibrionaceae bacterium
AAAACAATCAGAATCTTCTACTGATTTAATGCACTAAAAATGGGTGTATTACCCCCAAGGTATCTATGCAGTGCTTGTACACTGTTTACCATGGGGCTTTTCGAATTTACAACTAAGTTTTCATACAAATGCCTCAAAACTCTCGAAAGTGTTACGTAAAATACATTGTACGCTGTACACTTGATTTTGCAGGCTCTAAAAAATCACTCAATAGAGTTTCTCCTGCTCTAACATAAGCTTATTACTTCTTAGAAAAAAATATGCACTATATTCTTCTTTAGTAAGAAATTCATCTTCTTTGAGCAGTTTTAAATGCTTTGCTGTTGTTGGGGCACAAAAATCTTTATATTTTTCTAATGTATCAATATCCATATGAATACTTTCAATTTTTTGATTTTTTAGTTTTTTCCTCAAAGATGCTAGCATATTATAACCATATTCATCTAAGTCACCAAAGTAAAAAATATCCTTGTTTTTTAACCAATCAAGTAAGCATAATCTTGAAATTGCATTTCCTATACCGCCCAGAATAAAAGCATTTTCGGGAATAAACTTTGTTGGTATATCCTTGAGCATCTTTCTATTTTCGACAATAAGAATATTTTTTTCAATAGGTTTTTGTAATGACAATATCATTTCTCCATCAAAGTTATTTCTTTGTGTGTATATGAGAAAATCTTTTTTTAAACTGATACCATACCGACTTTCCATATCTTCTTTTATGCTTTTTTCAAAACCAAAGACTTTATCCCAAATTTTAAGAAAGAGAGTTGTATTTTGTTCAATAAACTTCGTTGGTAAGCGAGTTTGTATAGAGCGCACAAGAATGGTATCACCACTTTGTAAATGATTTTTAAGCCATACGACGCTTTCTAATATTCCAGTCCATTCGTTATAATACTTTGAGTAGTACTCTGGGTTTGATAGTAGCAACTCCTTGATAAGCTCATTTTCTGTTTGCATATACATATCTTTCAATTTAGAAGTAACTTTATAATCAATTTTTAGTTTTTTACATAAATGCCGTAAACTGTTAAATTCTAAAGCTTTTGGATAGTCAAGATGATTGCTGCCTCTATAGTTATAGCAAGTGCTAAAGATGCGAAATTCTTTGAATTCCTCTCTAATCATAATAAGCCAATCTTCAGCCTTACTTGAGCGGAGTTGCGTCTTAGAAAGCTCTCCAAGTTCAAGAATAATTGGTAAGGAAACTTCTTTGTCCTGCATCAAACTAGTGCAAATTTCTTTCCAAAATATGAGATTCAATTCTTTATATATCTGTTTGATATTCGGCATCTTTTGCATGAGTATCACCTACTACCATAACTCTTTTATGGTCTTCTATTGTTTCAAAATCGCATTGATAAATTATTGCACTATGTTCACTCACCTTCAAAACCTCAAAAGCGCGTTCCACATGATTCTGTATTGATGAAAGATGCGTGTATGGAGTTATTACAACAAATTGAATACCTAGTTTAGTTAACATTGTAAGCATATTGTCGATTTTATCAGAATTATCCACACTTGAAAAAGCCTCATCAATAAAAACACTTGCGAAGGAATTTTTTAAACCTTTGGAACTATTAAATGAAAGTATTGCAGCAAGTAATGCAATACCAATTGTTTCTTTTTCACCACCTGAAACGCTTGAAAGGTCCCTGTAGTAGCGAATTTCACTGTCATCAATTGCAGCATACTCAATTATCGAAAAATCAAACCAATTTGATACCTTAGACCATTTTTCTCTTTCTTCTTGATGTTCTTTTTCTTTACTCACAAATGGCTTAATAAAATTATCCCTCAACTCATAAATAAACCTTTCTTTATCTTCACTTTTTTCTGTTTTAGAAATAAGATCGATATGCTCCTCCACCGATTTTTTTATACCTAAATAGTTTTCAAGCTTCTTATCTTTTACTTTTTTTGCAATAACCTGTAAGTAGCTTCCACTATTAAATTCTATATTTTTTAAGCTATTGTTAATTTTGTCTATTTCGTTTATTATTGTTTCTGCGGTGTCTTTAAGTGTTTGAAAGTAGCTGTTTACAACATTTGGATAGGTTCTGAAAAGCTGCTCGCTATAAAGTTTTCGAGTTTCAAAAGTATCACTCTCCTTATTTTGTAAATAAAGCATTATACTATTATCCTGCTCTGACAATTTTTCTTGATAACATATCTGTTTGAATTTTGATATAAAAACAACTTTTTCTTTTTCAAAAGTGGAATTATTTCTTTCTAGATTTAGCTTGCAGGAACTTAATTCATCTTCATAGTACTTGTCGTCGAGGTGACTATTTGAAATGAATTTCACTTCTTTTTGTTTCGGAATATCAAAACGATTAGGATACTGCTCGAGCACTTCTTTATTATTGGTGATTGTTTTCTGATTTACGCCTATTTTTTGTACATTGGAACGAATAGAAAGCTCTTTGCTTTTCATCTCATTTCTTTTATCTGCAATCGTTTCATCAATTACTCTGTTTTTCTCTTCTACACCTTTTTTTTCTGCATTATATCTATCTTCTGTTTCTTTTATTTTTATGACTACTGATAAAAAATCTATTTCTGAAAATTTACACATTTTTACTTCATCAATAATTGCAACTAAATTTCTAGTTTCATCAATCGTCAATTGAAGAGTTTCAATCTCACCATTATTTTTACCTATTAAGCGGACTTTATTTGCAAGCTCTTCTTCTAGATTTTTAATATAAAGTTTATTATCCCAACCAAATACAGATAAGCCTTGGAAAACTAATTTCTTGCTGGCAACATTTTTAGAAAATAAACCAGATTTGAATAAAGTATCACTTGCGCCATTATATGAGCTGTTTACAAAAGGCATAGAAGCCACATATTCTTTTAACAGTTCAAGTGCCGCTTTTTTAAAAGAACTTTCCTCGTTTAGTTTATATTCTGGCATATTTTGACTGCTTAGTTGAGTATTTGTGTAGTCGCTTGAAATAAAGTTTATATTTGTTTCAATGTTAAGTGTGTCAAGGAAGTATAAGGCCTTGTTATATTTATCTTTCGGTATAATAAGTGTTCTACCTAAGTCTACGTAATGCTTTGCCAGTTCAAAGTCTGTCAGTTTTATTATTTCCCCAACGAATGGTATAGATTCAATTGTTACTTCTAAGTGTTTTGCAAGTATGGATCTATAGCTGGTATATGGTACACCTATGCTATTCTTTTGCTCCTTTGCTATAAGTAATTCTTTTTCTATATTTTCTTTTTCGGATTTTAATTTAATATTTGTTTGTTCTAGTACTCCCTTTTCACTGAGCGCTTTATCTTGAAGAGTAAGACAGTCTTCCCTTTTATAAAGTAAGCTTTCAATTGTTTGTTGATGTTGAACTTCACTTTCTATTTTGACTTTTTCATAGCCGAGGCGTTCAACTTTGCTTGTAAAGTCGAAATATTTTTCCTTTTTATTTGAATGTTCATTTTTTAAGGCAGCTATTTCATTTTCTAGATTTTGCAATGTATTATCTCTACTTCTTTCAAGTAAAGTTATTTCATTTTCTAGGCTTGTTTTTGTCTTTTCAAGCTTAGTATTTTCTTCCTCAAAGTTTTTATTTGCTTTTTCGGATGATTGAATTTCTTTTGCTGCGGCATCAATTTTTAAATTTATTTGCCAACTCTTAAAAAGCTTTCTCTCTTCTTCAAGCTCTTCTTTTTGATTTTGTAAAGTAATTTTTGATTTTGCAAGTTTTTCAAATTTCTCTTTATAAGTGGCGAGTGAAATACTTATTTGATGTTTTTCTATTCCTTCAAGCAATTGAGTTGAGCTTGTTTCTATGATATCTGCATTACTATTTGCTTTTTCACTCTCTGAAAGCATAAATGCCTCCAGAATATATTCCTTAAACAATACATCTAGATTTGAAATATTCTTTATTGTGCTAAATTGTTCTATTAGCTCAAATATTTTCTTGTTAGTATTTAGAAAATCACTTACATCTGTAATATAGTCTTGATAACTGCGATATGTTTTAATTTCCATATCGGCAAAACCCTTTGCTTGACTTTCCATATCCAATATTGGTGCTATATCGACATCAATACTCATATTCTTTCTTGCTGTGAAATATGTTCGACTTAGATTTGTACTAGTGGCTTTGTGTTCAATGACAACTCCTAAGGTATAGTAATTATTCTCTCCTTGCTTTAAGCACAAAAGTAAAACAGCATCAAAAGAAATATCTGCCCTTGATTCAAGGCGACCTGTTGTTTTTTCGCCATAAACATTTCTTACATAGTCTTTTTCGCTTCTACTGCTTTTTTTGCCTTCTTTATCGATATTTGTATAACCGGTTCGTGGTTGTTTAAAAATTGTGTTAAATGCGTGCAGAGCTGTTGTTTTACCCACTCCATTTTTCCCGATCACTACAGAGTTTTTTCCATCTATATGCATAATAACGGTTTCGCCATAGCCGCCCCAATTTTGCATTTCAAGTCTATGAAGCGAACATTGTTTATCAAGCATAAAAGCATTATCTAATAGTAATTGATTTTCCATAAGCTTTATCCTGCATCATTCATAATTTTGTTGGTTTCTTCATTACTTATATCCGTAAGTTGCTTAATAATATCTTTTGAGAAGACTGAAGTAAACATAGGTAAAATTTTATATGTATTTTGCACATCAAAGTGCTCGGGTATCATATCATCATCATTTATTTTTTGAATGAGTTTTGAAAATATTCCTTCTTTCAATTCTTTATAAATATCATCTTCTGTTATTTCTTTTTCTATATTCATAGACTGCATGGTATATTCAACCTCATCTTTTAAATCTTTCAAATCGAATAAGGCTTCAAAGGAGGAATAATCTTTGTTTTTAGTGTATAAAACGTTTAAAGCTGTAATAAGAAAAGCTCTAATATCACGACCTTTTGTGTATTCACTTCTGCCTGTTGAATGGAATTTACCCATACTGGGAATAAATTTACCCTCATCATCTTTTTGCTGAATAATATAAGCAAAGCCGGCTTGCCTATCAAGAACAAGGGCTTTTCCTGAAATAGCTAAATAGTTTGCTATTTCCTTATGCCGTCTTTCGATAGCATACCAATATTTTGTATGGTTTGAATTAGCTTCATAGACGAAGGTAAGTTTTTCCAATGCTATTATGCATTGAGCAAACTCTTCATTATATTCGTGGAAATAGTTTTCTTCGCTGTATGTTGTTAGATGATTAATCATTTTTTACACTCCATCTTAAATTGGGTAAAGTAACTTTTTTACGCACAAATTCACTTACATTCCAATAAAAATCGCAGTATTCATTAGTAGGGATTTGCTTTGCTTTCTTATTTAAATAAGTTTCAACCATCTTATATTCAGCAAAACCATGCTTTGTATTTTGGCCAATTATATCCTTCATAGATATTTCGTGATATTTTTTTGCCAAAATATTAATATGCTTGATAAGCAAAGCTTGATTGAGCTTGGTTGTATTGTTTTCTTTTTCTTTTTGTATAACTTTATCTAATTCATCTTTTGAAATTGGAGTCGGTTTTACTTTTTCTAAATTTGTTTGATTTTCCCTTATAGTAAATTAATTAGGGCAAGAGCTTGCAATAACTATTTCATTAAAAACAATATCAAACAAATTAGGCTGTTTTAAACATACTTTTAAAAATGGAAGATGTAGAGCATATAAAGCTTGAATTTTCGCTTCTTTGCCCGATTCTATATCAGAAATAATTCTATCAAATTCTTTGTTCAGGTATTCATCACTAGCTATAAGGCTTCTTATTGTTGCACCAATAGAAGCAAACAATTCAAAGTCTTGCGGATGTATCCCTTCACTTTGAAGTAATTCAACTATTTTCGGATGATTTACAATTTTTTTGCATCTATTTTTAAATAAATTCATTCGTGCTTCTTCTGTATAGCTTTGCATATTTTGATATGCTTGAAGAAAACCATTTTGACTTCTGGCTTCTTCTGCTTTTTCAAAAGCTTCTTTAAAAATTACATATGCTGATCGGTCATTTTTATGCAGTTCAGTATTGATAGTTTTTATGATATTTCTGATTCCCTTTTTCTGCACAGTATAAAGGCTATTGAGATTATTACTTATACTACGAATTTCATTAAAGTTATCAATAACATCTTTTTTTGCTTCAACAATATTACTTGGATCTTTTAACCTATCAATTTCTTTTTGCCTTTGCAAAATTTCATCTTCTAACTTTTTTATTTCATTTGCTTTTCTTATTTCTTGATCTTCTTCCATATCTAAAACAATATTATCAAGTAAAATATCAATTCTAGCCATTGAGGTTTCAGCATTAGAGTAATATACTGAATTATATTTATAAAAAGATGCTATAAATTGGCGTATATGCGAATTTAGAAGAATATAATGTTTTTTTGTGTTATCATCAGTTTCAAGCTCTATACATTTTTTTTCTTTCCATTCGTCAATGCAATTATTTACTTTTTGCAATAAAGTTTCGCCACTATAGATATCAACATCGTGTAAATAGATTTCTAATTTCTCTATAAATTCAAGGTCGGCACATCTATTAACTGCTTCATTTTTGAAGACTTCCATAAAAAAGGCTATGCTTTCTGAAAAATAGTCAGAACGAAAGAGTGCTGCAAGAGGCGATTCATGCTCAAAAAGTTTTACTTTATCTAGCGTATCAAAATTCATAGTAGTAAACAATGCACAACACCTCAATAAAAGTTTTATTTCGTTATGTATGTAATACCCTATAGAGAGAATAGATTTGCACTCTCTCCTTATCACCAGAATCTAACTTTTTCTACTTTGTCGTTTCTGCGCATAAAAGTCAAGTGCAAGAAATCTTATAGCACTCATGATTAAAAAATTAAAAAAGCCAAACCTTGCGGTTCAGCCTTATGTTTTGATTTTCTGGAATATTTCTTTTATCTTTTACCCAGCTTTATAATTATAGACAGGCTTGATTATATCTATAAGGTAATACTCCCTAAAAAAAGTAGTGCATTCCAGTAGAAAATCTGATACAACT
>CAYJFE010000126.1:0-6922 GCA_964369165.1 uncultured Desulfovibrionaceae bacterium
ATATGCTTTGAAAAAAGCTTTCCCTTTTGCTTTGACTTTTACATATAATATGGATGGCGGAAAAGTTTGTATTGTGTTATAGAAAAAAGAAGTATCATAACTTGTTCCAGAAGGGTATGTCAGAGTGAGTAGATAGAGGCATAAAAAATCAAGAAAATGTCCCAAAGAAATGGTAAAAAGGTGCTACAAATTAAAATGTAGCACCTTTTACCACATTTATTTGGATTATGTGAGAGGAATTAGGGGGAAATCTGACACTGTAGATTGATCTGTAAGGGGATAGAGCGGTGCAGTCAAAGGCATTGGGCTAGTATGACCTTGTAAAACATAGGTCTGGCAATGGGCAATAAGTTGAGGGTGTGGTACGACAATATTCTTCGCTCTTCCAACATGAATCACATCTACATAGCTAAAGCGTTTTAGCATAGCAAGTGCATGGCCTACTTCCTTTGCGCTACGGTGTATGCTTTGTTGGATAGTGCGTGAATCAGTATAACCATACGCTATGGTATCGATTTTCAGGTCTATCCTCTTGAACCATTCTATGATTTTAATCGCTGTTTCTTCGGCTTGAAGTCCAGCAGGGTCATATGCATAGTGAATATGCGGTAATAGGTGGCGACAGATTTCTATAGCCATCGTCATATCGCCTTCAGTGATTGGAGTTTCGTGAAAAGCATCATCATAAAAAAGGTGAATAGCCCAAGCAAAGCGCACGGCATAGCCGTGAAGCTTTCTTAAAGTAGGATATGAATCTTTATGCGCATTAGGCATGATAGAGTATTCTACTTCACTCTCGAAGGCTTTGACACGGCGATAAGCTTCTTTCGTCAAACTTGCGGTAAACTTTTCGTCAGTGTCATCATGGTATTTTTCGAGGATATTAATGATTTTGTCATTAAAAATTTGTTCACTTTGGCCATCTTCGTGTGAGGGCAAGTTATACATTATCATGGGGTCAAAATAAGGCAATATCCTTGCTGCTGCGCCTGTATCCCTTAGATTTTTGTTGGAGTATAATTTGTTGGCTATAATCGGCTGAATGAGGCTCGCCATTGATAAAGTAGGCGATTCAAATTTATAGCTTTTATGCCCAGTAACACGAGTATACGGCTCCTGATTATGTAGTTTGTTGAAGAAAGACGGGTCTTTATCTTTTCCTAGCAAAAGCGCGATTAAAGCGTCTGCTTCAGCTGTAAGAATACCCACTTGCTCAAAGTGTTCTGTCAAGTGCTTGAAAAGCCCTATAAGTGTAAAGGCTTCTAATAAAATCGCATAGTCCTTTTCCACAATTCCTGTTTCATCGCAAGCTCTTTCAGCAAATCTTTTCAAATATTCTTGCTTTTCTTCTTTGGAAGAAAACAAGGAAAGCGTCTCGTAGGCTTGAACAATATAATCTTTTTCAAGTAGTTTTAGCACCTTACTCGAAAACTCACGCTCTTCTTCTTTCTTGATATTATTTTTGTTCCTTTTTTTGATGAAAGAATTAAAGGCCTTTCTCGCTTTATTAATTAGTGCCGACTTTTTAGAGCCAGATGCACTGATGACGTTAATAATAAGAGAGGTAACTTCTTGCCAATTATCGTCACATTGAATTTTAACCTTATTTCCTGTTGCTATGGTAGCACACACACACCAAAGGAGCCAAGCACTTAAATCTGAAAATTTTGTCCCTGCAATGATTGATTTTAAAGCTTGTGGCAACGGAAAAGGCAAACAACCTGTATAATACGGCCCAAAAGATGGATCAGAAGAAATGAAGTAAGTTTGCAATCTATCTATGGCAAGACCTACAGTCATGCGGATTTTGCGTTCATCGTCAATTTTTTTCTTTGCTTTAAAAACAGATGTGACGTAATTAAGTTGTTCAACTTCGTCAACTTTCGCTTTCCATGCCTGATCTTGGGCATATTGGTATTGTGAAGTTTGATATGCCTGTAGATGGCTTTGCGAAACAGGTCTGATAGGTTGCGAATATGCTGGGGCAATAGCTGGATTAGAAGGCATAGGTTCAGGAGTTGCAGTAGAATATGTATTATAAACTGTTGCTTCTTTCTTTTCAAATTCGGCTTGCTCAATCAGATTAGATAAATTTTTTTCATTCGTAAACATAATTATCTCCATAGATAAGTTTTATGGTTCGGCTGGGCAAAGGCTCTGCCGAACCATATGTATTAATTTTTTTTCAAAACAGGCTTTGTAACGCGAATGCTTACAGGAACACCAACAGTATACATTTCTATTTCAAGAGCTTCAAGCTTGGCAAGATCTTCTTGTGGAGTATTATTTATATACTCAAGTAGCTCGGTAAATTGCTCTCCCGCTTCAGGCTTCAGGAGATTTTTCACAAAGTGCTCGCTTTGAAAATCAATTATCGGTTTAATTTGAAGATTAACTCCACCAAGGGTCGCAGGAATAAAATGAGGATTGATTTCTTGAACTTCTGTGGATAGATTTGCAACGCAAGGAGATTCAACCATGCCGTATTTCTTAGCTAAATTCTCATTTCGAGACAGTCCTATTTCTGGATCGATGATATGCGTCGAATCTAATTTGGGCAAGTCGTCGTCAGAAATAACATGGTCGAGAATATATGCGGACAGGCTCCGCATAGGTATAACTTGTGGGTTTCTGAATTCACTATCAGCACTCTCAGGCAATAGTTCTAATACAGGCATATTTCCTTCGATAGGTGGTACATTACACATGATAATTGCCTTCCGCATTAGCGTGGTTAAAAGGTTTTAACACAATAGTGTCGCCTACTACTTCAGCCTGAAAGAGCGGTTTTGTATCGCTATCAGGCAAGCCAAAGATTTCGATAAGCTTACATACACTGATGCCGCCTGTGACTATTTCATAAATAGTCGGCGTAACTTCGAGCGTTTTTGCACGTAAGGCGCGGAGAATTGCTTTTGCGACATAGTCTGCTCCAACATTAAGCATAATGCTAATGGCGCTTTCAGAGTAGCCATCGCCATAAAGCACACAAATCTTGGCATTAAGCTCCGCAAGCTCTTTTTGAGTGCGTTTTTTCTTCCTTTGTTTAGGAACCTCGACAGCCTTAATTTCAACAGGGCTATCTTCATCAATGTTTGTATGTGAAGAGGGTGAACCCTCTACTTCACTTGAAACATCATAATGCGTGCTAATAATATCGTTGCCATTGCTTATTTCTTCATTTAAATCAGAAGAAATAAGGCTTAAACCTTGAGTTACCATAATGGCCTCCTGCTGTTTGTGACTGCGTCCATAGGTGCAGCCAGCGTGAAAAAAATTACAAAGTTTGGCAGTTTGAACACCGCTAAACATCTGCTGTCTATTACGCGGCAAAACATATTTTTGCATTTTGCGCGTATTCAAGAACGTCCTCATACTTGTAGCGTACTGCGCGGCCAAGTTTTGAATACGGAATTCCTGTGTGCTTGAATCGCTGTTTTTGAAGCGTAGACACTGAGAGCGAAAGTATCTTTGCGACTTCGCGTTCGGTGAGCCATTGGCTAGGTAAAAGAAGGGAAGTTGACATATTTATACTCCTTAAAATTTATTATAATTGTGTAAAATTTTAAATTGCATTTGTCATGAACTTTCTGACTTTCGTGTCAATAAAATTATTGCTAGGAAATAATTGAATTATAATATAAAAAAAATGGCAAACAATTGTTTGCCATTTTTATGTTAGATTTTTGTGTAATAATTTTATTTTATAATAATTTTGCTTTTAAAGTCTTGTATTGCATTTTCTATCTTTTTGTAACTTGCAGCACACTTTTTATATGTGAATATAAAATCTTTATTTATAGGGTCTGCCAAAAATTTTTCATGAATCTTTATTAAAGACTTCTCCTTGCTCATTTGAGCGTAGTTCCAAAAGATCATCTCCAGAAAAACTTGGTCAATTTTTTGCTGATTTTTTGTGCCATACCAACTTGAACTTGATTCTATAAATGCCTTTTGATCAATTTTATTATAGCTTCTACTAAGCTCATACAGCCTATTTTTAATTTGTTCGCATGTTCCATCTATTGAAAATTCTTCATGGGCCACTTCAATGACAAAACCTACCATCACATCGCTATAAGCACGCCTACTGCATGTGTCAAATTTACCATCTTCATTTATAAATGTAGGTAAACTTACTACTAGGTCGTGATTATAGATATCCTCTTGTGACAAAAAATGCATATATTTAGTATCAAATTTATATGTTTTTTCTGGTATAAAAAATAAAGATTCATAAATTATGCGATCAACATTATCACGCATATCTATGGATAAATTGTTGTGTATATCAATGTTTGAAGCTACAACTTTATAGTTGAGTGAGTAGATAAACAGCTCCTTTATTGATTCATAAAAGGAGAAAAGTTTGTCTTCAGCCTTACTTCTTTCATTCGCATCTTTCTTAGGTTTTTCAGTGATTATATAGCGAGCAGCATTTTCAGTAACGTTATCAACAAAGTTTAGCACAAAGTCTAATGACGATTGCAACTTTAGTGTTGTTTTGTTGCTTTCTCCAAATGCCAAAAATTGCTCTGTACATTTCTTACTGAACCAAGAAAACGACAACTCAAAGTCCGCATCATTTCCTATGAGTGAAAAAAAATTCCTAGCATAGAAGTATATCAAAATTCTTATAAGGTCATTTTTATTAATGCCCTTGACTAGAAATAAAACACCTAGATCTATAAAATCATTGTATAATTTCAATGACTTGAGACATTCAAGTTCTTCATGAGTAAGATTTTCTATTGTCTTCTTATTATTTAGAATTTCATTTAACTTACAAAGCAAAGCGTCCACAACTTGTTGCTGATGCTTGTTATCTTTATCGTGACCTTTTCCTTTTTTAACAGCAATTGCGAAGCTAGTTATCTTGTTTTGTAGCATAGTTTTTGTTTCATTGTAACATTCATCCAAAAAATTGTTGATATTATTTTTGTGGTTAATTATTTTATCATATAACCCCACTGATATCATTACTCGATAGTTTACGCTTATGTCGTAGAAGAGAGCAGCTATATAGTCTTTATCTTTCTTCATCCTTTTCATCCTCCTTAAAAATATCATCCACCACACTCGCCGCTCTGAACATGGCCTCATCAGCTAAATGTGCATATCGTTGAGTCATTGTAGGGCTTGAATGTGTCAAAAGTTTCTGTAATGTATATAAGTCAACTTTGCCGCTTGAAGCGAGTAGGGAAGCATAGGCATGACGTAAGCCGTGCAAAGGTCTAAAGTCGCTTGGTAATCCAGCTTTTTTCTTTACCCTATTGGCAACACGTCTAAATTCTCTACGAGGGCCACCGTCTTTTCCAGGGAAGACATATTCACTATTGCCAATTTTTTGTGTGGCTTGTAAGATTGCTCTTGCTGTTTGGCTAAGTGGTATTCTTTCGGTTTTTGCTTTTTTGGCAACATCACCACGCAAGGTAATAAAACCTTTATAAAAATCAACATCGTCCCAACGCAAATTCATAAGTGCAGTTTTGCGCATGCCCGTCGCAAGTGCAAGACGGATAAAATTAGCGGCGTTTTGGTCAATTTCTTGCTTTAGAGCTTCTTCAAGTGCCACAAGCTGCTTAGCAGAAAGCATTTCTGTCTTTTGGTTATCAACCTTTGGCATTTCAAAATGAAGTTTTGCGATGGCATTACTATCACAAATTTCATTACGCACAGCAAAACGAACAAGCAAGCGCAGAAGAGTAAGAACTTGCTTGATTGTAGCAGGAGCGAGTTTTTTCTTTTCTAACTGTTGCTTCAATTCTACGATATTGGTTGTTGAAATTTCATCAGGTGTTTTGGGAGAAAAATCTGCAAGATGGTTTTTGAATGTGTATTTATCCCTTGATAAAGACTTTTTAGTTGAATATTGTTCTTCATATTTTTTGAAAATGAAAGCAAAAGTAGCTTTATTGAGTTCAGCAAATTTTTCAGCCTTGACCTTTTCTTTTATAGTCTTGCGTGATTCGCGTTTTCCTTCAATTCTTTCAGCACGAATGCCAGAAGCTTTAGCAGGGGTCATATTGTCAGCATATTGCCTGCCCACTTTTTCTTCAAATTCTTTGCCATCTTTTTTGAAACGAATATAGTACACGCGCTCAGTGCCCGCACCACCTATGCGCTTAGCTATTCTATAAGTTACACCTGCGTATGAAGTTGCTTGTCTAGATATTGTTGCCATAAGCTAAATAATCCTGTAAAATTTTTCCCACCGTATTTCCCACCTTTTCTGGAAAAAAAGTAGCAAAAAAAGAAAAAGTATGCAAGTCTTATTTTTGAAAATTGGCTAATAATCAGGATAATGCGACTAGGTGCAAAATGGTGAAAAACTAGAACTAAGGACTGAAAATCCTCGTGTCGGCAGTTCAATTCTGTCCCGAAGCACCATTTTTTACAAATAAAATCAAAGACTTACAGGAAATATCCTCTAAGTCTTTTTTTGTGCCTAAAATTTTTCCCACCCTATGGCTCTTAACCAAAGACAGGGGCAAGCTTGACACACTTTCGCACGCAAAAAATGTGTGTTCGCAAATATTTTGCTACGGCGTTGCAACTGGCAGATGTGAATACGATGTGACTTCGGGGCTTAAAGGCGTTTTCAAAAAGCCGAAAAGAACATCTTTTGCCGCGCTGACAGACCATCAACTCATAGGCAAACTTTTGCGTGATATTGATTCCGCCTTGCTAGAGAATAAAAGAGTTTCGCTCATCACGATGGCCGCCATCAAATTGATTATGTATACCATGACGCGTAGTCAAGAAGTTTGCATGGCTAGGTGGGAAGAATTTGATTTTGAGAAAAAATATGGACAATTCCCGGCAGTCATAAAAAAGAAAATCGAGAACATATTGTGCCTTTCTCGACAGGCTTTGGCTGTTCTTGAAGAAATTTATCCTTTTACTGAAGATTCTGGCTTTG
>CAYJFE010000127.1:0-6889 GCA_964369165.1 uncultured Desulfovibrionaceae bacterium
CCACAAGTTCATAATTCATTTCATGTAAAATTTCTTCGTATTTATCGCCAAAAAGTTGATAGAATTTACCAAGCCCACCGCACGAATCGAAGGGAGTAAATTCTAAATCTTCGGGACTTATATAGACCGAGGTGGCGATGTGATCACGTATCATCCTGAGCCATGAAGTCTGCTCTTCAGTGAATTGCCCATGCCCTGCATTCTTTTTGAATATCCAATTTTGAAAGCGTAAATTCACGCCAGCTGAAAAGAGATTGAGTTCCTTTGATTGCCCAAGCTCAAAACGTAGAAGTGAAATTATATCAGCAAGTTTACCTTCAACTCTTTTCTTTGTTTTATCGGGAAATTTAATTGAATACGCATGCCATAACTTTTCATGCGATAAAGCAAAAGGCGCAGATGAAAGAATTGCATAAAGCTCTTCAATCATTTTAAAGGTAAGCTCTCTATTTCTATAGGCTTGATTATATATGATATTTAATGCTGTGATAGAATCTTTATTCTCTTCAATGAATTTTTGAAAAGTTTGGATTGTTTCCTCAGCTTTGATTTCCCTGTCTTCGTCCCAACCTTTAAAAGTGGTTTTGTCGATATTTACATTATCAATGATTTGATCGTGTGCTTTGCGTGCATTTTGAAGAAAATCTCTCACTTCGGGTTTGTAAAAAGGTTCAACGGCTTGCTCAATAAGTTCAGCTTGCGATTTTTGTGCTATACAATCTTCATCAAAAGCATTGAGCAAGTTTTGAGTCATTGTCTTGAGTGTAAGCCCATTAGTAAGCTTTTCACACTCAATATGCTCTTTTTCAGTAAAAACTTTATCAAGCCTTATCAATCTGTTAGCAAGTGACGTGAGCGTGTCTTCATCATGGTCGCCCATAGCAACAGACATCATCAAATCCTTCAAAGAAACAGAGGGCTTTCTTTCAAGCTGACGTGAAGAAGATTTCTGCGATTTTGTAACGCCCACAGCATCAACCACGATATAGCCCATTTTGCGCTCGGTAGCAGATGGGGAAACGTCTTGCAAGGCTTCTTTGCTCAAGGTTCTTGTTGCTCGCCCTAACATTTGCTCAAAATAGTTTTTTGAGCGAACATCACGCATAAAGAGCAGACATTCAATAGCTTTAACGTCTGTGCCTGTTGCAATCATATCAACGGTAACGGCTATACGGGGATAAAAATCATTTCTAAATGAAGTAAGAATACTTTTAGGATCTTCTTCACTTCCATAAGTTATCTTTTTGCAGAACTCATTTCCCTCGCCAAATTCTTCACGCACAATTTTAATGATGTCGTCGGCATGGCTGTCGGTCTTAGCAAAAATAAGAGTTTTGGGAACTTCCTTTCTGTTCGGGAAAAGTTCAGTAAAAACAGCGTCTTTAAATGCTCGTATTACATGACGAATTTGAGAAAGATTGACAATATCTCTATCAAGCTGAGAGGGGGCGTAGTTTACATCTTCATCAAGTTGTTCCCAACGCTTTTTACGTGAAAGCCTATTTCTTTTCTCAATATTTTGTTTGAGAATGCACGCACCTTTCTTAGTTATTTCAGTTTCAATAGTATACGTTCCCTCTCGCCCTACGTTTACGTCATCAATAACTGCTTGTTCGTGGGTGTATTCGCTCACAATATTTTCATTGAAAAAGGCAAATGTGCGATTGTCGGGAGTTGCTGTGAGCCCAATCAAGAAAGCATCAAAATAATCAAGCACTTGTTGCCATAAATTGTAAATTGAGCGGTGACATTCATCTATAATAATAAAATCAAAAAATTCAGGAGGATACTTATCATTATACACGACTTCTTTTGTACGATTTCCAAGATTTACTTCATTGAGGGAAGTTTCTTCAAGTGATTCGTCAAGCTCTTCACCACGTAAGATAGCGTACATTCTTTGAATTGTAGAAATGCAAATGTGCGTATCTTTAGGAATATGCGAGGAATTTAAGCGAACAACATTATAAAGCTCGGGGAAAAGCCTTACATCATCATTGGGTTTATACTTTCTAAACTCTTCTTCAGCTTGTTCGCCTAGGTTTTTGGTGTCAACTAAGAATAAAACTCTTTGCGCTTTGGCAAATTTAAGAAGTCGATACACAGAAGTAATAGCCGTGAAAGTTTTGCCTGCTCCTGTAGCCATTTGAATGAGGGCACGAGGAAAGTTATCTGCAAAAGATTGTTCAAGGTTACTAATTGCATTTGTTTGGCAAGCGCGAAAACCTGTATCGTCAAAATCAGGAAATTTTTTTAAGCGATTTCTCAGAGTATCGTCTTCTGAAATCCACTTTTGCAAGGTTTCAGGGCGATGAAAAGAAAAAACTTCTCGTGAGCGTTCTTTTGTATCTGCATAATCACAAAAATGCGTAATGATGTCAGTCGCTTCATAGGCAAAACGTATATTGACTTGAGCTTTGGTATTTTTCAAGCCACTTTCGGCATATCTCTTTGATTGCTCTGCAACAGTCGTGAGCGATTCCGCTTTGTTTGTTTCCTTAGCTTCAATGACTCCAACAGGCTTTTTGTTGAGAAAAATAAGATAGTCAACAGCACCTGAATTTGTAGGATATTCCCTCACAACCACGCCAAGAGATTGAGAAGGATTAAATTCCTTCATATCTTGTATCACATAACCGGCTTCAAGAAGCTTTTTATCAATACTAAGGCGTGCTTTTGCTTCTGGGGTCATTGAGCCTCCGAAATTTCATCATTTTCGAGTATACGAGCGACAATTGCCATGACCTGATTATATAATTAAAAAAAATGAATTGCAAATTTTTATTTTCCGATAAAATTCTATAAAGTTTGTTAAAGTGTGATCGAGCTAAAATCTTACATAGTCTTCATAAGATTCAAAAGACTCTCTTTTTGCTCTTTGCTAAGCTTAACCCATTTTTCAAGCAATTCTTTCTGTTCACCTGATAATGGAAAGGCTTCATCATCTCCTGCAAGAAATTGTGACATTGACATATCAAAGGCATTGCAAATTTTTTCAAGTGAAGCCAAAGACGGCAACATTTGCTTTTTATACCATGAAGAAATGGTGCTTTGCGGTAAATCTGCTTTTTCAGCAAGAGTGTATTCCGTCCAGTTTCTTGCAAGCCTGTGTTTTGTGATTTGCTCTAAGATATTTATCAAGTCTATTTCCTCCGCTAAGAATAATCGTAATTCTACTACGATATTTCTTGCTATTTAATAATTATAATCGTATATTTTTAGCGATAATAATTATTACGAGGTGAAATATGAAATTTATTACTCCCGAAGAAATTGGAAATATTCTTGCTCGCCTTGTTATTGCAAACGAAAGATTCGGTGATTATTTACTCTTAGCCGCTCGAGACGCAGGAGATAGAATGTTGCCCGACGACGTTGATGACCTCACGCATTGGCTGAATTTTATGCACATTTTAAGCTCATATCTAAATGAGCTCCCTTAAAAAAGTAAATCGCGACTTTTTGTATGGATTTTACAAATGTAAACATCGGTACAAAATGTCGGCGAAATCGCGTAAGCGAAATGACTTTACAATCAGCGCAGTATTTTTATTTTGTAATGCTCTTGGATAGTGTATATAAAATGCCCCATTGAAGGATATTCGTGAGCGACTCCTGCTAAATCCACGCTTGGATTTATTGCGTTTTGATTAATTTTTCCTGTTGTGATTTGAAAATATGCGTCAAGAATACTTGAAGCTCGCCAATTCAAAGCGCAATGCACAAGAATATTTTTGCCCTCCACCCGTTTCATCAAAGAGATGAAATCTTTCATCGGGATAATGGGGTTTTCGTTGTCGTAGTGAACAGTATAATAGCGTAGTCCTGCCTTGTGAATAGCAGAGAAATCTGGCTGGTCGCTCGGAGGATTGAGCCTCAGCACATTAATCACCACTTCAACTCCTGCCTCTTTAAGTTTGATATATTGCTCTCCCGTCGGTTGCCCTGCACTTATCAAAGTGTCGCTAATTTTGTGAAAAGCTTTTATATCTTGAATAGTTGAAGTGTCTATCATACATACTCCTTGTTTTCTTGTATTAGTACCGCGTGCACAAAGTTACAGAACTACGCACTATTTGTCAAAAACTATACAGCCATAATTTTCTTTTTCAATATGTCCTTGGTACGTTCTATCTCACGCAGTATTGGGCGGATATTGATTTGCTCATCTGTTTCGGTGAGAGCAAGCTTCAAAAGTCCGCCAAGTCGCCCAAGGTCAGCATTGACTTTCCGCATATCTGTTCGTGTTTGTTGGTCATTTCTGCTTTGCACTCGGTAGCCAAGACAGACATTTCTTGCAAAAGTTGATATGGTCAGCCCAGTATAATTACTTGACTCGATTATTTGATTATATTCCTCCTCTGTGAGGTAGACATTCATAACTTTTATGCGTTTTCTATTTTCTTTTTTCATTTTTTTATCCTTGTTATTTTTTTCGTTGAACATTTAAGTGAATAAGAACTCCGTAGGCAGGGTGAAAAGTGGGGTATACGTACCGTCACTTTACCTATCCTGCCAACAATGTTTATGCGAAAATATGGAAATTTCTGCTTGAGGTTTTCAAGTTTTTCCATGTTTTTTCTTCCCGAATTTTTTTGAGTCAGGATTTTTCTTACTTTTTCTTTTCAGCGCAGAATTTTCCTTTTTGAGTCTTCCTGCTGTTCTTCTTTTGTCTTATTTTCGCAAAACTTTGCAATTTTTTGCAGAAATCCCCATTTCGCCCAAAAAAGAAAATGAGCAAAATGAGGATTTAATTTTTCGTATGGTTATATTCGTATATTTGTTTCGTATAGTGTGCGCTTTCAATAGCTCCTCAATAACAAAAGTTATCAAAAACGCGAAAAATTCGTACAGTTTGTTTCGTATATTATTTATTGATGGTTAAAGGATTTTGCGAATTATGAATTGCTGATTTTTTCTATGAGCTCGCGAATGTCGCTCACTCGCCATGCACTTGTTCGTGCGCCTAATTTGACAGGGGGAGGGAATCGCCCTTCTTTTATCCCTAACCAGAATTGTGTTTTGCTGACGGGAATCACCGCCAAGACTTGCGGAAGTCTGATAAAACCTTCCTGCGGTAATGTGTTTTGTGACATAATGCCTCCTAATGTTTATAGTTTTTTGTCGCACCTCCTATGCGATTTAAACTGCGTTTACGCTTTGTGCGTCTGAATTCGTTCAAGTTTATAACCTCCTTTCTATAAACGAAAACGACCAACCTCGTTTCCATAGAGCATATATAATTCATTCTCGAAAAAAGGCAATAGGTGCTTGAAAATACTGAGTATAGTTCAAAGAAGCTCGATAAAACTGTATATGGTTCGGGGAAGTTCGGTAAAAGCGAAAAAAATTTTTAAAATATTTTTTGTAAATCTTATTTTAGAAAAAATCATTTTAAGCCATTTTGTAAAATGGGTATGAAATTTAATTATGATTACGCTAAAAAATGTAGATAAGCATTATCTTCCGCTAAGTAGCATTATCGAGGAACGAGTAGTAGCAGGAGGCGCTCTGATTCGTAAACTTGCACAAAAGTCTGTAAGAAATCATCAAAAAATAGAAGAAATAGTAATAAAGTATATTCGCATGTCTTTTTCTACTTAATTATGATAGCTTCGCCTAGAATTTGAGGGCAGGATAGACAAAGTAATGGTACATTTCTTTGTTACTGCCGACAGTTTTGGCTTATTCGCTCCTTAAAATAGGGGCTCAACGTGAATAAAGTATGAAAAAATGACTCATTGTTGTTGGATAAATCACTTCCTTTTGGAAAAATTCCTTACTCTTTGAGTCTTTTTTATTGACTTTCACAGCTAATCAATTAAAATATCAGCAGAGGTATTCATGGAAATCTATATACTCGCAGGACCAAACGGCGCAGGAAAAACAACTTTTGCAAAAAAGTTTATACCAAATATTGACTCTATTGAGCAGTTTGTAAACGCAGATTTAATTGCGGCAGGTCTTTCTCCATTTGATCCCGATAAGGAAGCAGTTCAAGCCTCAAAACTTATGTCAAAACAAATAGATAAGCTTGTCTAACAAAAAAAGTCTTTTTGTATTGAAACCACTCTTTCATTGATAGAATATCTTGCAAAAATTAAATAATGGCAAACACTAGTCTACAAAGTAAATCTTTTTTTTCTTTCTCTGCCCGATGCTGAAATGGCTATTTTTCGTGTAGCTTACAGGGTAAAGCAGGGCGGACACAATATTCCGAAAGATGTAATCATTCGCCGTTTTCAGAAGGGTTTAGATAATTTTCATAATCATTATAAATTAGTTGTTGATAAGTGGGCTTTGTATGATAATTCAAGTAGTAAAGCCATCTTACTTGACTGTTCAATATAAGGAGAACATCATGGGGAATATTATATCCAAATCTCGCAATGAAGAAATGCAAGAGTTTTTAGAACAAGCAAATAAAGCATTAAAAGAGTCTGCTCTTGAAGCTAGAAAAATTGCTAAACAGACAAATACCCCTCTCGTTATTTATGATAAAGAAAAGGGTATACAAGAAATTTATATTGAAGATTAATTTTCTTAAAACTTATCCCCAACTATTAAGAAATCCTTAATAGTTGGGGATATTTGCATAACTTCTAACTGCTCAAACTTTTCGAATAGTTGAAACTTGCTGTAATGATTACTTTTCTTTCCTAAACTCATCCAAATAGTCCGCAAACTCTTGCATCATTTTCCTGCGTTCAGGTAAATACTGCGCATAGTTGTAGCTTGCACGGATATTATCTCTTTCGGCGTGGGCAAGTTGTCTTTCAATGTGGTCACGGTTGTAGCCGTGTTCATTAAGAATTGTGCTTGCAATACTTCTAAAACTATGGATTACAAGCTCATCTTTGCTATAACCCATGTTTCTCAAGCCTGCGAT
>CAYJFE010000128.1:0-6781 GCA_964369165.1 uncultured Desulfovibrionaceae bacterium
AAACTATAAAAATCTAATAGATTATAAACAATGAAAAAACTCCGCATTGAAACGGAGTTTAAATTTAAATTTGAGTAGTTGTATGTTGTATTATATGATTATTTAGGTTCCCAATAACATCTTTTAGGTGAAACAATTTTTTCTTCTGTTTTAAGCTGTTTCATAGCTTTTTCAACTTCTTTCTTGTCTATACCTAGAAGCTCTGCGATTTTTCCATTATTTAATGGTTCACCTGCTTTTTTCATTGCTTCTAGAATTGTGTCTGCTGTGTTCATATTGACTCCTTGGTAAAAATATATATTGATTTTCTTATCAGTAACTATACCTATTTAGATAATAAATCAAGTTAAATTTTGATTATTAAAAAAATGAAAATCTTCTCTTATTTCTTGCTTCTTTCTTTGAAACTTTCAACTATTGATTTTTCTTCCGCTTTAATAATTCCTTTTTCAGTTATAAGTCCTGTGACAAGACGTTTTGGTGTTACGTCAAAAGCGTAGTTTGTGCAAGGACTTTTCTTAGGTGTTAATAATACTTTAGCATTTTTATTTTTTCCTTGTACTTTTCCCTCTATATATTTGACTTCTTCTGCATTTCTTTGTTCAATGGGAATATCTTTCACGCCGTCTAATATTTCAAAATCAAAGGTAGAGGAGGGCAGGGCTACATAAAAAGGAATTTTATTATCAAAAGCTGCTAAAGCCTTCAAATAAGTGCCGATTTTATTGGCTACATCACCTTGGCGCGAAACTCTATCAGCCCCTACTATCACCATGTCGACAAGATTGTGCTGCATAAGGTGACCGCCAGTATTATCGCAAATGACTGAATATGGTATATTTTCTTCTTGTAATTCAAAGGCTGTGAGTGAAGCACCTTGATTACGTGGTCTTGTTTCGTCTACCCAAATATGAAGTGGAATACCCATTTTATGCGCTTCATAAATGGGGGAGAGGGCTGAGCCATAATCAACAAAGGCAAGCCAGCCAGCATTGCAATGGGTGAGTATATTGACAGTTTTCTTAGTTTTTTTATAAATATTTTCAATAAGTTTTGCGCCATGCTCGCCTATGCTTTTACAAAATTCAGCATCTTCATTTGCTATCATTTGTGAAATTTCTAAGACTTTAGAAAATTTTTCCTCTATTGATTTAGAGCCCTTACTCTCATTAAGCACTCTTTGGCAAGCATAGGCTAGGTTGACTGCTGTTGGTCTTGTTGCCATCAGTTTTTTAGCAGCTTTTTCTAGGGCATTTTCAAAATTTTTTATAGCTTCTTCTTCATTGTTAATATATTTCTTAGCATTTTTTATTTTCCATTCTTGTGCAGCTAGAAGCATTCCATAGCCAGCACTCGCGCCTATAAGTCCTGCACCTCTCACAGCCATATCCGAAATGCAATGGCACATTTTTTTGACAGATGAAACTTTTAGAATTTTGAAGCGATGTGGCAGAAATCTTTGATCTATAAGGCATATTTTGATTTTTGTATTTCTTGTTTTATCATCGATCCAAATGGTTCTGTATTCTTTATTTTTTATACGCATATCATTTCCTTTTTAGAATTTATTAAAACTATTCTTTACAAGAGTATTTTTTTTTTATATAATTTTATAATCATGAATGCAACTATAATAGATGAGGGATAGTTTATGCAAGAGGAAAATAGTTTTTTGAAAAAATCAATTTTTGCACTTCTTCTTATGCTTGTGGTTCTCTATACCCTTCCGCAAGTAATACAGGATAGGCCTTTTTGGTATTCCGATGAAGTGCGCCATGCAGCTACTTATCAGGCTATGCAAGAAAATGACGAATATTTTACTCTTTCTTTAAATGGCACGAGATATACTGATAAGCCCCCAGTTTATTTTTGGTTTTTAAATACTATTGAAATTATTACAGGCTTAGAGGGGGAAAAAGTTTTCTTTCTAGGCACTATGCTTTCAATTCTTGCCTTTGTATCTTCTACTTATTTTCTAGCTTATGTCACGAAAGCTTCTGCTAGTATTATGCTTTGTGCTGTGTGTATGTCACTCACATCTGCTTTTACCTTAGCTCTTACTCAATTTTCGCGTATGGATACACTTTTTGCTGCGACTATTAACTTTTCTTTTGCCCTATTTTATCTTGCTTTTGATAGAGAAAAAGCAGTCAAACTGCAATTGTCAGCTTTTATTTTAATGGCTTTAGCATGCCTTATTAAAGGCCCTTTTGCTCTAGCTTTTCCTATAGTTTCTGCTTTAGTTTATCTTTTTTGGACAAAAAATTTAAAAAGATTTTTTAGAAAAGATGTGCTTTTTGGCTTTTTATCTTTTATGGCTATCATACTTTTTTGGTTTTTAGGTATTGTTTTTGAGGGACAACTTGATTATATAATCGAAACCTTCAAACGACAAATTGCTGATAGGGCTGTAGATTCTTGGCACCATAAAGCGCCTTGGTATTATTATATAATATATTTGCCTCTGCTGATTCTTCCTTATTCGATTATCCCTTTGCTGTCCATACGATTGAGTAAGGACAGTTTTAAAAGTGTGAGAAATACTATAGACGCAATTGCAACATCAAGAAAAATTTTGACCTTACCTTTGCATGCAGACAATAATGCGCTCGATAAAGAAAAATTAAAAGGAAAGACTTATCTTTATTGTGTTTTTATTTCTTCTTTTTTAGTTTTAACTCTTGTTTCGGCTAAGCTTGCTATCTATGCACTACCTCTTTTTCCTGTTTGTTTTATTCTGCTTTCTCAAATTTTTATTAATTTTAGCACGAAGCAGACAGATCTTTTTTCCAAATTGTTAGCTTTCTTACTTTTTGTCTTGGCTTTGGCCTTTTTAGTTATCAAAGCTTTACCAGTATTTTTTGCAGTTTTTTCTTGGTTTGATGCAGATGCTTATTTGCAATTGCCTAATTACTATGAAAAAATTTCAAAAGATATGCCTTCTTATTATATAGCACTAGCTTTTTTCCTTGCCTCGCTTCTTCTTTTTGTATTAAGAAAAAGCGCGATTATTAAAGTCAATGCACAGGTTAAAATACTTTTAGCCTATACTGTATCACTTGGACTTTGTGTTTGGGTTATAATTTTTACAGCTTTGCCGCACGTAAACCCCTATCTTACAACAAAAGGTATAGCACAACAAGTGAAGAGCTTTGTTGATGAGGGCTATACTCCCATAAGTTATAGAATCTATGAAGGAACTTTTACCTATTATGCCGAGAATAATTTTATAAATATTAGAAAGCCTGCACAACTTGAAGAAATTTTAAAAAATAAAAGCCCTGCTGTGCTAGTGATACGAACAAAATATTTCAATATACTAGAGCATGGGCCCTATTTTATGCTTCTGCAAGATGCTAAAATTATCGATAGGCAATATATTTCTACAACAGAATATATGCTTTTAACTATAGACACAGCTCCACAAAGTCTTGAGCAGAACTAAGCTTTTGCTGAACTACGATACTCTCTAAGCCAAGCATACCATTCTTCTAGACCTTCTTCTGATGTGCATGAAAGTGGGAAGATGGATAAATCTTTATTCAAGGTTTTTGCGTGTTGCATGGCTGTTTGAAGATTGAAGGGTACATAGGGTAAAAGATCAATTTTATTCAATACCATAGCACTTGATGCATGAAAAAGTGTGGGATATTTTTCTGGCTTGTCATCGCCTTCTGTAGTAGAGAGTAAGGCAACTTTTGCGTGTTCGCCACAATCAAATTCAACTGGGCAAACCATATTTCCTACATTTTCAATGAAAAGAATATCAATAGTATTTAGATCAAAATTCTCAATAGCTTTTGCAATCATCGCAGCATTTAAATGGCAACCGCCTTCTGTGTTGATTTGCACAGCTTGTGTGCCCGTTGCGGCAATGCGGCGCGCGTCATTATCCGTTTGTAGATCACCTTCAATAACGGCAAAGCGAAATTCATTTTTTAAATCTTTCAGCGTCTTTTCAAGCAAAGAAGTTTTGCCAGCACCTGGTGAAGATATAAGGTTGAGTACCAAGATGTTGTGTTTATTGAACAAATCTCTCAATTCTTGTGCTTTGTTGTCATTAGTTTCTAATACATTTTTTACAATAGGTATTTGCATAATATTTTCCTTATAAATTAATAGTCTTGAAAATGTGAATTTGTGTATGTGTAAAAGTTATTACTGCTGGGTTTTGGACGTGATTGTCAAAGCATTTTAAAGGCTTTCTTCAACCGCTTCTATGTGATCCACTACAAGTTCTTTACCTTCAAGTAGAGTGTGTGAAGCAATGCTTTGGCAATGTGGGCAAGGCATAAAAATTTCGTCCTTATTTTTTGGAGAAAATGACTTGTGGCACGCGCAACATTCAAGTAAGGCAGGCACTTCTATAAGCTCAAGCTCTGCATTTTGTAAGGCTTTATCTTCAAGAGTGACAGCTTTAAAAGCTTCAACTAAAATATCGGGTACAACCTGACTCAAGACTCCATGCCTTACTGTGACAGATTTTACTATAATAGTCTTTGTTTCTAATAAAGGACTAATATTTTCGTTGACTATGTCTCTAATGGAATGCGCAATGGCAAATTCGTGCATAATTATCCCTTATTGCTGATTAAAATTAAAATTAAACTTTCTGAGTTAAAGAACTTGCTGAACGAGATTTTTTCTAGTATAGTACAGAGATGAAAAGGTGTCAATTCTGAAACTACTCAAAATAAATAATCAAATCACCTTAAAAGGTTTATAGCTATGGCTCGCGCAGATTTTATAGGTGTTCATTCAAAAAGAACATTAGGAATGGATGCTTCACAAGCAAAAGCAAAAAAAGTAAAAGATCTCTACTTTGTTTGGCAAACAACAGATAAAAGAATTTTTGTTCAAGGCATTAATGCTGCATACGATGTAGTAGACCCAGAACCATGGCAGATAAATAAACACGAATTTGAAAAAACTTTTTTCCAAGAAGTTCGCATTTTTGCTGCTCCTGTTGTGCCCTTTACTCCGCATGAAAAAAGTGAAGAAGAAAAAGCACAGGATAAAGCACTAGAAGAAGAAAAAAAACGTAAAAAGATTGCGAGCCAAGAAACTGATCAACAAAGACTGAGTGAAGAAGAATTAAGGCAAGAAGTAAAAAAAGCCGCTAAAAGGCTTGAAAGAAATATTCGTCAAGAATTTGCTTTGCATTTAGCAAGAATAAGAACAGGCAACACGAAAGATGCTATACAAAAAATTCAAACTATTCTTGAATTACGTAAAGGTATAGTTTCAGCGCATAAATATATGTTCAGCGATTTTGGCATTGATTTACGTAAGGTTACGCAATATCAATTAGCCGTAAAGGCTTATCAAAGAGCTTTAGAGTTAGGCTTGAATGATGCAAATATACATTTCAATCTTGCTCGTCTGTATCTTGATATGAAAGAATATTCACTTTCTTGGAAAGCGGTTTCAAGTTCTTTGAATATTGATCCTGAACATTATTATTCGCTTAAATTTAGATCTTATCTCTCAAAAATTGACAAAGTAGCTTTAAAGCTCTAATATCTCAAAAAAAATATAAAGCTCTTCTTTTGAATAATTGAAAGTTATGGTGTTCAAAAGAAATGTGAAAGTCTGTTTTATCTATAAGGATTATATATGAGTAAAAAATTTATTGTTTTTTCGCTTGCCCTTTTTGCATTAATTATCAATATAGCTCTGGCTGTTTATTTCACTCTTCCCCTTGATTCACAAGAAGTGGCAAACCATAGAATGAAAGCTTCTATAACTGATTCTTCTCTTGAAACTTCTAACCTTGAAGCGAGTGCACAAAGTGAATCAGTAGCAAAAGATTCAAATGAAGCAAGGCTTGCTCAAACTCCAACACAAGATATGTCACTAGGCACAGAAGAGGCGCCAGTAGCTGAAATTCCAGCAGAAAATATAGAAAATGAAAATGTGGAACTAGCTGAACAAAATTCTGAAACTTTGCCTGTTTTAAACGATTCTTATATGCAAAAACTGACTCAAACAAGTCAGAATACATTAAAATCACCTATGCAAATAGTAAAGGAACTTGAAGAAGCAGAAGCCGCAAAAAAAGCACTTGAAAATGAAGAAGAAATGCCTGCACAAGAAATTGCTGAAGCTGAAGAAATTGCGCAGGCAAGTGAAAGTGAAGTGGCGACAACTCCTTCGATTGAGCCTGCTGTAAAAATTCAAACAATGCCAGAAGCTGTTATTGAAGAAGTTGAAGAAGTGGAAGAAGCTCCTAAAGCTGTGCGCAAAGTTGTGAATGAAATTACTATAGGTTATGCGGGAAATGTTTTGACTTTGCGCCTTAAGGGCAATCAAGCTATGAAAGGAAAAACCATGTATGTGGGTAATCCTGAAAGGGCTTTACTTGATATTGAAGGTAAATGGTATCTCCCTGAAATGCCACAGTTTCCACCTAATCCCTATTCTACTTCTATAAGAACAGGCTATCAAGAAACTACTACTCGTTTCGTTATTGACATCACAACAACAAAGTTCACACGTAGACTCGTGCAAATTGATAGCAATACAGTTGAATTGCGAGTTACTTTTCAATAATGTCCAATCATACTCAAGCAGAAAATTGGCTTAGGCGCAGGCTTTCGAGTGCGCCTTTTCCTTTACCCCGCAATCGTTTTCCGCATATGCTTATTGAAGGCGAGCGAAACGGCTTTTCTCGTGACGAACTTCTTAACGTTCTTGACGAATGGCTAAGCTACGGCTATTGCGAGATTGCAGACTTTATAACGCAAGATATTACAATTACGCCAAAGGGCAGAGCTTACTT
>CAYJFE010000129.1:0-6701 GCA_964369165.1 uncultured Desulfovibrionaceae bacterium
GTTGTATCAGATTTTCTACTGGAATGCACTACTTTTTTTAGGGAGTATTACCAATCCTATTTTGCATATTTTTTAACAATCTCTCTAAACTGCATTGCCTTATTCATTTGCCATTCAAAAAGATCTTTCCATTTCTCTGGTGTTGCTTGAATATCTCCATTTGTTTCAATCAATATGCGTGACGACTTTTTATTGCTGTTATTTCGCCATATTAATCGAGAGCCTAACTCTTTTTCTATTGCTTCTTTTTGTGATTCAAATTTTTCATAAAGTAATTTGTCGTCAGGAATGTATATATCTACATTTATTTTTTTCTTTTGTGTATCTACTGATAGACAAATATGGCAACTTGAATTTCCAACACTTAAGTCGTACCAGTGTTGTGGGTTTGATTTACGTTCTGAAAAATTTGATGCAAAGTTGCTATCTTGAAATGCATGCTTACAAAAAGCTTGCCAATACTCGAGTTGAAGTTTCTTTACATCTGAAAGTCCTTCTTTTTTCTTTTCTGCCTTTGCCCAAGCGTTCGGCTGTACTACTACATTGAACTTTGGAGCAGGATCAGAATTTCCAATTCGCCATAATTCAATTTCAAGTAAGAAAAATCCAATTTCTTCATCAGTGTGCTGATTCAACCATTCGACAGCTTGTCTATGTTCATCTCTCGCTCGCTTTACAATCCAAATTATGACTTTCGCATCTTTTCCTGAAGCATAAGTTACAATTTTGCCTAAATGGTCGTGATTTGTGTCTTCTAATTGATTTTCGATGATAACCTTACGCCCTGAACCTTCTTCTGTAGCTAATATATCCACATTAAAAGAACCGACAGAGGATTCCACTTCATCGAGAACTAAATCGATCCCTATACTTTCAGATAAGAATTGAAGATTTTCTTCTTCTGCAAGCCATTTTGAAAAGTTATAGGCTTCATGCTTCCAAATAGTGCGTAAATCAGATATTTTTTCTATTTTTCCTAGTTTTGTCATAAATCATCCGTCCTTATCATACTTAGTTATAACTTCCACTTGAAAATCTTTGTCATTTATATAAATGAAGGGATTTTCTTTCTATATTCTTCATATGATATTATAATGCCGTTTAATATTTCAAGAAGACTATTAAACTGCTCATAATTTATAATCTCACTTCCTTTTTCATGTTCACTTTTTATTGCTTTTAAAGGTACAAGCAAACTATATATTCTACTATCAAAAGAGTTTTCCTGTTTTTTACCTTCAAAATAAATAAGAATATTTTTCAACTCGTCTTTCTCAAATGAATAAATATTATTATAAGTTAACCAAAGCTTATATTCAATCAAGGTATATTTATTAGGCTCTTTTTCTTTAAGTTCTTCTTGAGTTAGAATATATTCTTTAATTATTTTTCTACAATCATCCTTACCTATTTGATAAAGTGATAAAAGCACCATAAGACTAAGTTCAATTTCAATAGAAACCTGTTTAGAAGTTTCAAAATTGTCTATGTGTCCATTATTTAAGAATTTTTTCTCTTCTTTACCCATATCTTTTAGTTTTTGTATAAATCTTTTAATAAGCGTAATGTCATCAAAACTATATTTTGTTACAAGAGATATTGAGATTATAGAAGAAAGAGAATTGCTTCTTATTGCCTCAAGTTCATAGAGATTATTGTTATTGGCAATGAATTTTTGTAATAGTGCTTTATATATATTTATGGCATCTTGACTTGGAAAACTCTTTTCAGAGTTATGATAGAATAAGTTGTACTGTATAGTAAAAAATGAATTTATTATAGAAAATAAGGTTATTTGATTTCGTGCATTATAAATTAGCTCTAATAATTCATTTATAACAGTAGATAACATTTCACTATCTAGCTTAACATATTTCAAAAGAGTTAATATATTTGATATATACTCTGTAAAAGTTGCTGAAACTTGAACATCTGTTGCTTTTCTACAATAATTAATACAATTTTTAAGAACTCTTTCTACAATCCATTTTTGTTGTTCATCTTCCAGCACAAAACTCATTGTTTCATTTAAAAAATCTTGGTAGTATTTTTCAAGATAAGCAGAAAACGCTTTATTTTTATAGTATTTTATCAATGAATAAATTTCAATATATGATAAATACACTGTTTTCTTATTATTTTGTATGCCTCGCATGAAACTCGCTTCAATAAAATTGATATGTGTTTTTTTAAACTCATTATAATCTTCCATAAGAATAAAATTTTCAAAAATAAACAAAGTTAAACTAGCATGTGTCACATAATCAATTGGTGCAAGATTGCTTCCATAAAAGCCTCCACGCTGAACATTTTCAAAACGTTCTCTTAATTCATGTAGCATATTGTAACTCTTAGCAAGAGTTGAGAATATCCATTTATTTCCTAAAACTCTATAAATCTCTTTATAGCGATTTCTAAGAGGTGTTGGCAATCTGTTGTACTCTTTATCAATATCTTTAAATTCTAGATTTTGATACGGATTCTCGTTTCCTAAAGAAATTTTCTGTCCATTTTTTCTGTTTGTCCTAAATCCATACTTTAATTTTTTGAGAATTGTATTATAATTCCATAGCACAATAAAGTAGTAATCTAATTCTCTTGATTTTAAAAGTATTTTTATCAATCTTTCACATAATTCAAACGCTTCTTCATATTCATGTAAGTTATATAAGCAATTGCACTGGTATAACAATTGTCGTACCTCATCAAAAGGATATAAGCGAGCTATGTTATAATCAAATGAAAGTAATTTTTCAAAGGTCATTATTTCAGTCTTATATTTGTTTGAAAATAAAATGTAGTCTTTTGGTTGAAAACTATCGCCAAAATAAATTCCCTCTATATTTGCCTTAGATAATATTTTTATTATATTTTCTTGTATTTCAGAATAGAAGATTGGTTCTTCAGTTTCTTTGCATGGCTTACAAACTTTGAGAAATTCATCATAAAATTCTTTGTGCTTTCTTTTTTCTTTAGTTTTATCTTCATAGGTAGCAACATTGTCATGAAAATGTAAAATGCGTTTATTATCATATAGACGTAGTTCACATGGTTCAAATAGAGCTTTGACTTGTGAAAAGAGAATAAAATTGAGATTTTTAAAAGGGCGTAGTTTATTATAAAAATACTCCATTGCAGATATATCATCATATATTGTTTTTTCTGAGTTTATTCTATTGATAAATTCTTTATAATCTTCTGTGTCTAAATACTCCTTAGTGCTATCCTTTGGTAGCAAAATAATGTTATATTCACTATAATATTTTTCACTATAAAGATTAAACTTGCTTGCATTAACAAGCATATATCGATTTCTGTTTTTAGATGAATTATTCTTCATCCATGTCATAATAAGTTTCAAGTCAATATCGCCAAAGCCATAACCGAGAAATACGATTGTATGTGTGGCAATTATACCTTTTAAGTACGCTTCAATTATAGGAAAATTGTATGAGTAATTAAGATAATCACTCTCTGTAAAAACATAATTATTATGGTCAAAATCTCCGTGCATTTTTATTATTTTAACGTCATCGGTAGAAATAGGAAGATCACTATCTTCTGCAATAATACTATATACAGCACTTGTTTCCTCTAATGTGCTTTCTAATATATTATCCCAGTTTGTTGTAATAATGTAATGAGGATATAAATTAATGAGCTCTTTATGCAAATCACTTGCTTTATCTTTTTCAGGGAAATATGATTGAATTTTTTTCTTTGTTTCTATTTCACCATATTCAAGCTTGTAATGTTCAGCAACTTTAAGGTTGTCAGTTTCTCCAATATCGGGCATCGCTTCAATAAGTTCATTAATTATTTTTTTCCAAGAAGGGTATCTGTCGTCTACACACTTTGAAAAGCCTGCACCAATAAAAATTGCGAGCCTGTTTTCTTCATGCGCTTTTCTAATATGCTCAATATGTTCATTATATGTTTTCTTTAAACTACTCATAACAACTCCTTGATTATTTAAATTGAGCATTACCCACCAAATCTCTTAAAATTCTCGGCTTGTTCCATAACCTTTTCAAAGACTTCTTCATCCCATTCAGGTGGGTAGCCATTTTTATAAAGTAAAACAGTTAAATCCATATTGAGTTGATTTTTAATGTCTTCTCTTGTTGACCAGTCAGCATATTGAGCTTTCTCTGCAACAAGATTTTTTATTTCTTTTGCTAAGATAAGACATTTTTCGTCGGCATATTTGAAATTATGTGTATCACGCACTTTTACTAAAATATCATAGAAGGCTTTTTCTTCAAAAGTAATTCCAAGCTCTTCGAAAGAGTTTTTATCGTCTTCAATTTCTTTCAATAGGCGGATTAACTCATTTGATAAGCCATTAACAAAATCATCAACAACTTCGCTTGTAAAGATAAGTTTATCACGATTATTATAGCGTTCCACAACCGCTTTCAATCGCTCATCAAAGTCTATTGCTTTAAGTTTGTTAGTCTTACCGTATTGAGAAATTGCTTTTTTGAGCAACTTCAGCAAGGCATTGAATTTTGAAATCGGCAGTTTGACTTCTGCTAATTGCTTTTCAAATTCTTCGCTGAACATATCTTCAGTTTTTTCTACATTGATGATATTTTCAACTCCTGTGCAAGTTATAGCTTGCTCAACCATTTTTTCAACTTTTCTATTCATGGTTTCGGTATCAGGAGCATCACCCTTTGTTTGTTTATAGATAATTGAACGTATTGCCAAATAAAACTGTGCCTTGGCAATTTCAATGTCTGAAAGTTCACCCGACGGGAAACAAATTTCATACGCAGCTTTTAATTTGCGTGATAAATCCATAAAGCGAGTTTCATTCTCTTTATTCGTTTGAATAAATTCAGCGCCATTATTCAAGCAGACTAGTCGAGCTTGCGGAGAATCGCTAAAAAAGTCTTTTGAATCAAACTTGATGAGTAAGTTATCAATAAGTGAAAGATGATTTCTAAATACAGAAAGAGAAATAGAAAGCTCATCTATAGGGCTTTCTTTGATATTTCCATACTTTTTAACAGCCTCAAGCATATCTTCTTTGATGCCAATATAGTCAACTACAATTCCTTTTTCTTTGCCCTCAAAAACTCTGTTTACACGAGAGATAGTCTGAATAAGTGTATGTTTTTGTAAAGGTTTGTCGATATACATAACTGATAAAGAAGGTACGTCAAACCCTGTAATCCACATATCAACAACAATTGCAATGCTGAAATTTGATTGTACATTCTTGAATTGTTTATCAAGCTTGGAACGATAATCCTTAGTTCCGCAAGCATCATACAATTCTTTCGGGTCGTCCTTATTTGCTGTTGCAACAAGTTTTATTTTTTCAAGTGGCATAAGTTTATCGAGTTGCTCTTTTGTAAGCTTAGACTCATCTTCTGCTTTTTTTGCTTCTCCCCATTCAGGGCGAATTTTGACAATTCTTTTTAATACTTCAAGTGCTGTCAATCGGCTATTACATACAATCATAGCTTTTTGAACAATATCTGGTTTTTCAGAACATAAAGCTTCATAATGTAAAACAATGTCATTTGCTAATTTATCAAGCCTATCAGGATTAGAAAGCACACTGTTCATCTTGCTCATAGCTTTTTTGCTTGCTTCAACATGTTCAGGATTTGAGCCCTCTTCAAGGCAGTCATTGTAATATTTTTGAATTTCTTTTGCTTGACTCTCTGAAACAAGAACTCGAGCAAGGCGTGGTTCATAGGAAATACGCACGGTGATTTTATCGTCAACCGATTCTTTCATGGTATAGCTTTCCACAATACCGCCAAAAACAGCCAATGTTTCATCAACAGGTGTTCCTGTAAATCCGCAATAGGTGGCATTGGGAAATGAATCACGCAGATATTTTGCAAAGCCATAAGTAGTTTTGACACCGTTTTCAGTGATTATCGCCTTACTACCTGTATTTGTTTGCGTTCTATGTGCTTCATCTGAAATGCAAATAATATTATTTCTTGCTGAAAGTAATCCAGTAGATTCACAGAATTTTTGTATGGTAGTGATATAAATACCACCGCTTTCGATATTTCTTAAAGTTGTTTCTAAATCTTCACGAGTTTCAATACTTCTTACATTTTTATCACGTAAATATTTTTTTGAAACTTCAAAAAGTTCAGAAGTTTGAGAATCTAAATCCTCACGATCGACAAGAATTATTATAGTTGGATTTTTAAAAATGTCTTGTTCATGCAAGGCAAGCAAGCGTGAAAGAAAAAGCATTGTATACGTCTTTCCGCAACCTGTAGCCCCAAAATATGTTCCACCTTTACCATCGCCATGCGGTTTTAGATGATTCTTTATGCTATGAAACATATTTATTGCACCAAAAAACTGCGGGTAACGTGTGATAATTGCTAATTCATCATGCTTGCTATCGTCAGGATAATAGATAAAATCTCGCAAAATTTGAAGTATTCTATCTTTTGCAAAAGCACCTTTAAGCATTGAAAAGAGTGCTGAAATTCCATTCGACACTTTTTCCTGCTCGTTTACCTTATTCCAAGCGTAATAATATTCGTAAGGAGTAAAAATTGTTCCAAGCCTTGTATTTGCGCCATCAGAAAGCATAGACAAAAGATTATATTTCATAAGTGCAGGAATATCTCTAGTATACCTTATATGCACTTGTTTCCATGCGTCTGCTATTGTGGTATCTTCTTTGATTGCTGATTTAAATTCGCAAATGCCTA
>CAYJFE010000130.1:0-6673 GCA_964369165.1 uncultured Desulfovibrionaceae bacterium
AGCAATATTTTAAAGCGGGAATTTTACACTTGCCCCATTCTTTGAGGAAGAGCCAAATTTATACTCTATGTTTAAACTTTACCGTAAATAGAGAGGGTAATTGTATGCTCAATGACACAACTTTAAGAAATTTAAAACCAAAAGCTAAAGCATATAAAAAGAATGATGCAAACGGGCTGTATGTTTATGTCACGACTAAGGGTAGAAGAGTTTTTCGTATCGACTATGCTTTTGAAAAAACAAGAAGAACGCTTACTCTTGGCGAATATCCTTATATAAGCCTTGCAGAAGCGCGAAAAGAACTTGCTGAGCTGAAAATCAAACTCAATCAAGGCATTGACCCTCAAGCCGAAAAGAAGGCTGAAGAAGAAGCGCATCTTGCAAAGACTCAATACATCTTTGAGAACATTGCTCGTGAATGGTTTGATATGAAAAAAGATAGCCTTCGCGAAAGCACGGCTAAGAAAATTATTCAAACTTTACAAAATAATATTTTCCCCTTTCTTGGCAAATTGCCAATATCAAAAATCAAAGCAAATGAAGTGTGGGAGGTTTTGAGGAAAATCGAGCAAAGGGGCAAGCTTGACACACTTTCGCACGCAAAAAATGTGTGTTCGCAAATATTTTGCTACGGCGTTGCAACTGGCAGATGTGAATACGATGTGACTTCGGGGCTTAAAGGCGTTTTCAAAAAGCCGAAAAGAACATCTTTTGCCGCGCTGACAGACCATCAACTCATAGGCAAACTTTTGCGTGATATTGATTCCGCCTTGCTAGAGAATAAAAGAGTTTCGCTCATCACAATGGCCGCAATCAAATTGATTATCTATACGATGACGCGCAGTCAAGAAGTTTGCATGGCTAAGTGGGAAGAGTTTGATTTTGAGAAAAAAATATGGACAATTCCCGGCAGTCACAAAAAAGAAAATAGAGAACATATTGTTCCACTTTCTCGGCAGGCTTTGGCTGTTCTTGAAGAAATTTATCCTTTTACTGAAGATTCTGGCTTTGTTTTTGCGAGTGATAGAAGTAAATCAGGCCATATAGCTGGCGAAAGCCTTTCAAAAACTTTGCGTGAAATACTTGGCTATAAAGACAAGCAAACTATTCATGGATTTAGAGCCATGGCAAGCACTATTTTGAATGAAAAAGCCTATAATCCCGATGTAATAGAAAAAGCTTTAGCACACAATGATAGAAATGAAGTTCGAGCCATTTATAATAGAGCAGAGTATTTTGAAGAAAGGAAAAAAATGCTCCAAGAATACGCAGATTATTTGGACGAATTGAAGGCTGAGGGGGGTGAGTAGGTAAAAAAAACCTACAATCGTGCCATTTTTTCCTAGACAAAATGTGAGAAAGGTCTTTTAATTTCTAGCTAATGCTTCTCAATACTTCCATCACTCGCAACCAATTTTCTAAATTCTTAACATCGTCTGGAAGCATATTTTCACCTACTTTTTTTGCTGATTGAAGTAAATTATCAGCAAAGTTTTTATCTGCAATGACGAGCCTTGCAAGTATCATAGCTATTTCTTCGTTTTGTGGTATTTGCATTACTACCTCACTTTCAAGTTAAAAATACAATGATGCATCATTCTTAATTTGTCAAGAATACTCTGATACATTAGAGCAAATTTCTTCGGAGGCTCTTATGGTCAGAAGCAAGATTAAAGAAATAATGAAAGAAAAAGGTGTTACTTACGCAGCATTAGAAGAAAAAAGTGGACTTTCAAATCAGACTATCGCGCGCGCCCGCGGCGATTTAATTAATGAATGCCGAATTTCAACTTTAGATATTTTTGCCAAAGCTCTAGGTGTGAAGATTTCAGACTTGTACGAAGAAGAATAAAATATTCTCTTATCACAAATGCATAGTGAAATTGTTGTCATCTTCTTTACTCTCTATCTCTCTTCCTCTATTGTTTCTAGCAATTCTTGGTAAGCTTCTGATAATTCCGTGTATACTTGCGCAGAATCCTTTAAGAACTTCAACAATTCCTCTTGTTGTTTCTCCAAAGTCGTTATCCTCTGCTTCAGATTTATGATGTCGAGTGCTTGCTTCATCACTGCCTGCTGTATTTGATTCCAATGTGCTTGATTGTCTTGGGTTATCTGTTGTAGTAACTGCTTGGTATATAATTGTATTTCTGTCATTAATTACCTCTGTAGCTTTATGCTCACTGCCTTGATTTTGTGAGCTGGTTATCTCTATATTGAGTACATCATTTAATGCGCTATGCATTTCATTTTTGTGTGCATTGCCGTATCTTTGGCGGTTATAATCAGCGCGTCTTTGCGTGATTTCATCAATCTGTGCTTGAAGCTTTGCAAGCATTTCTTCTTTTGTGAGTCCCGCATAGAATGTTTCATGGATAAGCTCTTGCATATCTGTATTTTCTGCGCTCCAACCCTCTGAAAAGATTCCATGTTTCAGGCGAAACTTTATTCCGCTTTCTTGGTCAAGGGCGGTTACATAGTCCTTTCCTTTGCGGTTAAGTTCAAGCCCTAAGCTATGGATTAAGTCAATGATTTCATCACGATTATGCACAAAGCCATGCCTTAAGTTAAGCACAAGGTATTCCATCAAGTCCTCCTTGAACTTGTCCACATTCTCAGTGCTCAGCTTCTTCCTGCGTGCAGCTAATCGTGCTTTCATTTTATCAAGCTGTTCGGGAGTGGGCAACTTTCGCCTTGTAGGATTGTCTGGCCTGTGCCAGTTATGCTTTACATTGTAATAGTCACGCAGAGGGTCATAATGCAATCGCCAATTAGGTGGGCAAGGGTTGAAAGACTTGCCTCCATACAGCTCTACACGTGGGACTACAAAATGGAGTTCATGATGGCCTGCGTGAGAATGGCGCACCCAGAGTACATTGTACTGGTCGTCTTGCAATCCAGCAAAGGCCAGATTCTCGAAAGCGTTCATGAGCTCATTCTCTTGCTCCACGCTGACCTTATCTGCATGATTCCACGAAAGCACGCCCGAGCTATACTTCCAATCAGTGTCTAATGAGTTGATAAGCTCTTTCGTCAATGCAGGATTACCCCGCAAAACTTGTGGAGGAGAGCGCTCACGTCCATCACGCTTTGTATCAATGACATAATCGACAGGACCTTCACCGCGTCCTTTGCCGTGTTCAAACACTTTCATATACATGGACTACTCCTTTGAATTTTGCCTTGACTCTTTAGTTGCTTCTGCTGTGAAATCCGCTGTGAAATGCAGGCTTTCCTCAATGGTATTGAGAGCTTGCAATAGCAAAAGTGAATCCACTTTATTTGGAAAATTCACCACTTGCCGAGCAATTTTATTCAAACTTGACGAAAGCTGTGCATTTAGAATGAGTTTTTCTTTTTTTGTGTTGTCAGCTTGATAGCCCAATAATCTTGCTCTTGCATATTCTGAAGGTTTTTGATTACAAGCTTTCGCAAGTTCATTAATTTTCACTTTTTCCATTTTATTTACACGTATTTTAATAAAATCATCTCTAATTTCTTTCTGAGATTTAACCATGATACCTGCCTTTAAATTGGGGGTTAAAGGGGGTTTCCCCCTGAATCCAAATGTGCACACATTGGGTAGGCTTGTTGTCTAATATTTTTGCAAAAAATAAAGTGTATTTATTTGGGTTTTTCATAGCAAGAAGCTTGATGAGGGGTTTTGAATTATACTTGCGCATTGTTTGCCTCACTTGGATTTGCTACAAATGAGTCGTCATGTTGTTTAGTTGAAGCTTCTTCTAATTTTTTATGCGAACTTGCTTTTGTTGCAAATTTCTCATCACTTGGCAGAGCTTTAATAAATTCGCAGGGCTCATCTTTAAAAGTATATTTATTGCCTTGGCTAAAGCCACTGCGAATATGCTTCTTCATAAAGACTTTTTTCTTTGCTAATCTTTCAACTGCGCCACGAACAGAAGTTTCAGTAACTTGCAATCCAAAATTAGAATTGACTGCCCCTGTGAGTTGAGAATAAGTGAGAACATCATTATAAGATTTTAGAATGGACAAAATCATAATTTGCAATTCAGAAAAACCCTTCGGGCATTTTTTCTGTTTTTGCGTGATTACAAAGTTACCAATTTTTCTTTCTTCAAAACAAGCACATTGACAAATGCTAAATTCATTATTTCGAGTCATAAAGACCTCCGACGTTAAATTGTTAATAAAAAAATTCTACTCATACAGTCAGTATAATAAAAAATAATTAGAAAGTTTTTTTGAAGGCGATTTTTTTTGAAAAAAAAAGACCCCCTACAACTAAATTGTAAGGGGTGAAAATGATTGTTTTGAGTGTATTATTGTTAAGTGCTTATACTAAATAATGGTGGGTTAAATTTTAATCTGTAAAGAAAAGTTTGAAAAAATTGTCGTAAGTTTCTAGGCACTATTTTTCTTAGACCAAATGTCTTTCCCAATTTTAAATGCATATATACCAGCGGCACCAACGCTTAACAAGGCACTTGCCGCAATGCTAGAATATTTTACCGTTCTGCGAACCTGTTCGCTTTTTTTCTCGCCAAAGCAATAATTGACAAAGTGCTCACAGTTATTGAAAACAAGGTTATAATCATCTCGTCCATGCTGTTCCAAAGCTCTTGCAATTCTTTCTTCGGCGCAAAACTTACATTCTTCATGTTCAAAAACTCGACAAGGATTTCCTTGTTCAAAATCTTCAAGAGAGGTAATTTGTATAGGACCTTTTTTGAAAAGTTCACTAAAGCCTGAATGATGAATCACTTCATTATCGCCAAGATACAGCCCGTGATGTTCATAACCTTTGCGTGGTGTTATTAAATGGTCGCCTCTTTGCATAATCACCTCTAAAATATAACCAGTCTCTGAAGACATATATGATCATACTATTTTAATAAATCTTCTGCTGTATGTCCATCTTCTGTTTTGATTGTTTGGTCAGCACCTTTTTCAAGTAACAAATTATAGGCATCTTTGCTGTTGCTCGAAGCAGCATAGTGAAGAGCTGTATAGTCGAAAACATCTTGATGATTAATATTAGCCCCATTTTTTAAGAGCAATTCCATTGCAGATAGATTTCCCTCACGAGTAGCATAGATAAGGGCAGTTTTTTCTTCGCCATCTGCTTGATCAACTATCGCTCCATTTTTTATTAATATTTCGATAATTTCAACATTATTCTCTTCAGCAGCTATCATCAAAGGGAAAATCCCACGACTAAAGTATGCATTTGGGTCTGCATTATACTTCAGTAATAATTGGACAATATCTGCTCTGTTTTCAGAAATAGCACTAAGTAAAGGCGTCCAAGAGCGAACAGTATCCGATTCCCAGTCAGGCTGAAAATTCACGTCAGCACCGTTTTTTATTGCTTTTTCGATTGTGGCATAGTCGGCTGATTTTACAAGCTCACGAAAGTCACTATCCCAAGCAAAAGCTGATTGACAGAGCAAAAGTAAGGTAAAGAAAGACGAAAGAAATAGTTTATTCATGATGACCTCATAGTTATGTGTTAATAAAGATACGATAGATTAATTTGAATACAAAAACAAGCATTTACTTAGGGCTTGCGATGCTCAAAAAATCAGTTTTTGCCTTGCCTGCAAGGTAGGGATACTGGTTAATAGTTTTTTGATACATCACCGTAAATTCACCTTTACTAGCTAATAGAACTGTTTCTCGCTTCTCCATTTCTTTTTGCAATTTTTCAATAAAGTGATGGGTAAGTTTTTTTCTGATTGAAAGAATTTTTAACTGTTTGGAAGATATCGAATATCCTTCAAAAATTGTAGAACACATTTTATTCTGCACTTGTTCGTAAAATTTCAGCCTTATTACAAGTTCATCAGCAACTTGCTTTATCTTTATTTTCTCTGGCTGCATTGGCTTAGTCGGCTTGTGCCCATCAATAATGAGCTGTTGCATTATAGCCGCAGAGAGAAGATAATCATACATAAATCTTCGCCTAATTTCTGCAATTGTCAGCTCTTTCATAGTTGATAAACTGTTCAAAACTTCGTCGTAATATATAAGATTCGATAGCTTAATATCAGGGCATCTTTTGCGACTTTCAATAGTTGTAATATAATATTGATGATAAAAATCAAATAGTTCAAAAGATTCTTCACTTATTGCAGTATGATGAATAAGGATATATGCTCCTTCGTGCTCAAGCAAAATCACGCCATAATTATCTAAGGCTATGCTCAGCTTTTTGATAAAGGAAAAAGTGATTTTCTTTCGACCACTTGAGAGCTTAAGAAATTCAGGCGTGAGAACAATATACTTGTCCGCTTTTTTATATAAATCAATGCTCTCAAAGAGTTTTGCTATTGATTTTGCAGTTTTTTCAATGCTTTTGATTTGTGACATTATGTAATCCTTATTTATTTATATAAGTTAGAAAATATCCCACTCTCCTCTCGTAAGGAGAATGGGATATAATTTAGCCGATTTCTCTGCCATGTTCTTTGCCAATTTCATAGATTTTGTTGTAGGCAGAATTGAATTTTTCTTTCGCACAATTTTTTACAGCAAGAGCCTGATTTTTCATCTTATTACAGACTTCTTCACGGTATTCTTTGCTTTCAAGACTTCGTTGATATAATTCCCAAAACAGCATTAATACCATCAATGTATCAAGGGTAATACTCCCTAAAAAAAGTAGTGCATTCCAGTAGAAAATCTGATACAA
>CAYJFE010000131.1:0-6598 GCA_964369165.1 uncultured Desulfovibrionaceae bacterium
GCACTCGTCACATAATTATGTGCTAATTCAAATAATCCTTCTGCCAAAGTTGGGTGCGCGTGAATAGTGTGTGCAATGTCTTCAACTTTCATGCCTTTTTGTATGGCAAGGGCAGCTTCTGCAATTAAATCAGTGGCATGAGCACCAGCAATGTGGCAACCTAGTATTTTTTGTGTTGATTTTTCAACTACAAATTTGAAACAGCCGGCTAATTCGCCCATGGCCTGCGCTTTGCCTAATTCTCTGAATTGGAAAATAGGGCAATCTACTTCAATATTTTGCTCTATTGCATGTAATTCTGAGATGCCAACACTTGCAATTTCAGGCGAAGTGAAGATAGCAGAAGGCACAACTTGATAGTTTGCGCTTGCTTTTGTTTCAGCAAAAATATTCTCAATTACTTGATTTCCTTCAGCAGAAGCCATATGTGCAAGCATGATTTTATTTGGGCCTAAAACATCGCCAATGGCATAGATGTTTTCTATATTTGTTTCATAAAATTCATTAGTTATAATCCAGCCCCTATTGTCTGTATCTATGCCAGCTTCCTCTATGCCTAATCCTTTAGTATTAGGAACTCGTCCTGCCGCAACAACTAAAACATCGGCTTCAAGAACTGTTTCTTTTTTAGCAATTTCAGGCACTTCACTTAAAAATGGAGAAGGAGCTAATGTTGCTAAAACTTTATTGTTTTCCACCTTGCAAGATGAAACAATACGACAAAGTTCTTGATTTATTTTAGCTTTTTTCATTTCTCTTTGAAGCAATTTTGACATTTCTTCATCAACAGAAGGCACAGGCAAAAGGCGATTTAAACCTTCCACTAAAGTCACTTTAGAGCCAAAAGTATTAAATATTCCAGCTAGTTCAGAACCAATTACACCGCCGCCAACAATAATCATACTTTGAGGAACATATTGCAATTCAAGGGCATCGTCAGAGGATAAAATATGCTTGTGATCAATAGGCAAAGAGGGGATTTCAAGACTTTTTGAACCAGTGGCAATTATAATTTTATCGCTCTCAATCTCTATAACTTCATTGTCACTTTTTGTCACTTGCACAAGATTTGCGCTAATAATCTTCCCTTGCCCTTTGACAACTGTGATATTAAGCTTTGCACAGGATTTTTCAATGCCTCCACGCAAAATTTCTGTTGTTTTCACTTTTCTCTGGAAAATCGAAGGCATATCAGCCTTTGCCTCACCTTCAATACTAATGCCATAAGTTTTAGCATTGTGCGCTTTTTCTAAAACTTCAGCCGAAGATTTGAGGGTTTTTGTAGGAATACAGCCATAATTGAGACAAGTCCCACCAAGGTGATCAGCCTCAATAAGCGTGACAATTCCGCCTTTTTTTGCCGCTGCAAATGCCGCAATATAACCCCCAGGGCCAGCACCAATAATTGTGATTTTTAAACTCATGGTATTTCCTTAAATAATATAATTTGTAAAGTTATCTTAGACTATGATTTACTGAGAAGTAATTTGCATATAGTTGAAATTTCTTCTTCGCCTAAGTCAGGATAGAGTGGTAGGCAAGCAATGCGTGAAGCTATATCTTCTGAAATAGGACAAGGCCTATAGTCAACATAAGAAAGAGTGTTCAGACTTGGATTAAAATAGCGTCTAGGAAAAATATTCTGTGAATTCAATTTGATAAATGCTTTTTCAAGTTCTTGTTCTGATTCAAATAAAATAGGATAATAGGCATAATTATAGTCTAAATCTTCTTGCATTTTAGGTCTTTGAAAAGAATTATTGAGAAGCGAGTCATAATTTTCTGATACTTTTTTTCTTTTAGATACAATTTGAGAGATATAAGGAAAATTAGTCAAGCCCATAGCCGCATGAAATTCGCTGGCTTTAGCATTAATGCCCATAAAATAATGTGCGTTGCCTTGATGCCCAAAGCGTTTTAATAATTCAAGTTTTTCAGAAATTTTAGAGCTTTTTGCAATGCACGCACCACCTTCAACCGTGTGAAATAATTTTGTTGCATGAAAGGAGAGGGTGGAAATATCGCCATAATCAAGAAGAGATTTATCTTTATATTTTGAAGCAAAAGCGTGTGCACCATCGTAAACTAATGTTAGACTATGCTTGTCTGCAATTTCTTGCAATTTATCCACTTGGCATGCATAACCAAAAACGTGCACAGCTAAAATTGCCTTGGTGTTTTTTGTTATAGCTTTTTCTATCTTACTAGAGTCAATGGTAAAATTTTCGGGCTCAATATCGACAAAAACAGGTTTACATTTTTGCCATAAAATAGCAGAGCTTGTTGCTACATAGGAAAAAGGAGTTGTTATGATTTCACCTTCGTGAATATCTAAGGCTGCAAGGGCAAGTTGTAAGGAAAGCGTGCCATTTGCAAGATAATGAAAATGTTCAACTTGGAGGTAACTTCTTATAGTTTCTTGAAATCTTAGAAGAAGTGGCCCTTGATTGGTCAAAGCATTGTTCTGCCATATCTCTTCAAGATATTTAGTATATTCTTCAAGTGGGGGCAAGAAAGATTTTGTAACAAAAATTTTGTCCATGTGTGGCCTTTAATCATAAAATTTCAATAGTTTTAGAAAATATTGACTATGCTAACTTGATTTTAATTTATCATAGAAAGTAAAAAAGTACAAGCATCTTGAACTATCTGAAATGTTAGAATATTTTCTGTCTTACTCCTAAGATAATAAATCCTTGAATAATAGTCAAAAATATGCGATAAATTTTACTCTCATCACTATTAGAGAGCGATCGGAGTAAGTATGACACCCTATTTAAAAGAATTAGAAGCAGAAAGTATTTATATTTTTAGAGAAGCTTATGCAAGTTTCAAAAATCTAGGAATGCTTTATTCTATAGGCAAGGACTCTTCGGTTCTTCTGCATTTGGCTCGTAAAGCCTTTTATCCGCTTGACGTTCCCTTTCCTTTGCTTCATGTTGATACCACATGGAAATTCAAGGAAATGATTGATTTCCGTGACAAAATTGCTAGAAAATATAATCTAAATTTGCATGTCTATTCAAATCCTCAAGGAAAAGAGAATAATATCACGCCTTTCAGTGTAGGTTCTTCGCGCTATACTTCGATTATGAAGACTGATGCTCTTCGTCAAGCACTTGATTATTATGGCTTTGACGCAACAATTGGTGGCGCAAGACGTGATGAAGAAAAATCTCGTGCAAAGGAGCGCATTTTCTCTGTGCGCACGAATCATCGCTGGGATCCTCGCGCACAGAGACAAGAGCTTTGGAATCTTTATAATACGCATTTAGCGCATAATGAAAGTATGCGAATTTTTCCTCTTTCAAACTGGACCGAGCTTGATGTTTGGGAGTATATTCACGCAGAAGATATTGAAATAGTTCCTCTTTATTATGCAAAAAAAAGACCTGTTGTCTACCATTCAAACACTTGGCTCATGATAGATGATGAAGAAAAACTTCCTAAAGATTTCTTGCAAGGCGCAAAGATAGAAGAAAGAATGGTGCGTTTTAGAACACTTGGATGCTGGCCACTTTCAGGATGCTTTGAATCAACAGCTTCAAATATGCCTGAAATTATTGATGAACTAAAAGCAACAAGATTTTCTGAACGCCAAGGAAGACTTATAGACTCTGATCAAGTTGGTTCAATGGAAAAGAAAAAGCAAGAGGGATACTTCTAATGGCTCAAAATAATAAAGAAAAAGATATAGTTCGACTGATTACTTGCGGCAGTGTTGACGATGGAAAAAGTACGCTTATCGGACGTATGCTCTATGATAGTGGGGTTTTGTACGAAGATCAGCTTAAAAAACTTGAAGAATCTAAACTTTCAGGGGGAGAGCTTGATTATTCCACGCTTTTAGATGGATTACTTTCAGAGCAAGAACAGTCAATCACCATTGATTTAGCCTATCGCTCGTTCTCAACTGATAAAAGGCGTTTTCTTATTGCAGATGCTCCTGGGCATGAAGAATATACGAGAAATATGATCACGGGCGCAAGTCATGCCGATTTGGCGATTCTGCTTGTTGATGCTATAAAGGCTCAGAATAACATTGAAAATTCTGAAGCGCTCCTTGTACAAACGCGCCGTCATCTTTCTATTGTTTCATTAATGGGAATAAGTCATGTGATTATCGCCATCAATAAAATTGATGCAATTGACTACTCACAAGACTGCTATAATAAAGTGAAAGAATTTTGTGATAAATATTCAAAAAAGTTGCAAATAGAAAGAATTGATTGTGTTCCTGTTTCGGCTCTTTGCGGAGATAATGTGTGTCATAAAAGCGTAAATACTCCGTGGTATACTGGGAAAACCTTGCTCACGCTTTTAGAAGATTTTGTAAAGCCATCTCTAGACATAGGTTTTATTTTTCCCGTGCAACAAGTCACTCCATTTTATACTGATGAAAGTAAAAGCAATTTAAAAAGGGCTTTAGGTGGAACTGTAATATCAGGAAAAATCAATACAAATCAGGAGTTAACAATTTTTCCATCTATGGAGAAAACCTCTGTTGAATCTATCTTTACTTTTGATGGCGAAAAGAATTTGGCACAAGAAGGTGAAGCAATCAATCTTGTAATCAAAGATTCTATTGATATTGCAAGGGGATATGTTCTGTCTGATAGTGCTGATGTTGTAAACGTTTCTGATATGTTTGCCGCGCATATAATCTCTATGAGTAAAAATCCACTGCTGGTTGGAAGAACTTATCTTTGTAAACTAGGTCTTTATGAAGCAACAGCTACGATTATGGAAATTTCTTCTCGTTTGAATCTTGAAAATCAAAGTGAAGAAAAAACTAAAACATTGCAAAATAATGAAATAGGTTCGATTAAATTTTCCTTATCTCGCCCCTTGCCTTTTGTTCCTTATGATAAATCTAAGGCCTTGGGGGCATTCATATTTATTGACCCTATTACGGCACAAACCATTGCTTGCGGCATGATTAAACACGACCTTTATCGCAGTCATTCTATTGTGTGGCACGAATTTGATTTAACAAAAGAAAAATTTGCCGAGCAAAAAAATCAAAAGCCCTTTGTGCTATGGTTTACAGGTCTTTCTGGCTCTGGAAAATCCACTGTTGCCAATGCTTTAGGGAAGATGCTTTATGCACAAGGCAAGCATATTTATCAATTAGATGGTGACAATCTTCGCCACGGCCTTAATAAAGATCTAGGCTTCACAGAAGTTGACAGGGTGGAGAATATTCGTCGCGCCTCAAATGTGGCAAAGCTTATGTGCGATGCTGGCCTTATAGTGCTTGCAACTTTTATTTCGCCTTTTGAAAAGGATAGGGAAAATATACGCACTATTTTTGGAGAAAATGAATTTTTTGAGGTATTTGTAGATACTCCTCTTGAAGTTTGTGAAGAGCGTGACCCAAAAGGACTTTACAAAAAAGCTCGTTCTGGAGCAATTCCAAATTTCACAGGTATTTCTTCGCCTTTTGAAAAACCAGAAAATCCTGATTTACATTTAGACGGTACAAAAAGTATAGAGGAACTTTGTAAACTCATCTTAGACTTTATTGGAAATAGAATTGCTAAAGAGGATTAATCACAATGCCTAATTTTATCGATCTGCACACACACTCGACTGCTTCAGATGGAACAGATAGCCCAGCAAAACTCATTGAAAAAGCACATGAAATTGGACTTAAAGCTATTGCGCTTACTGATCATGATAATTTCAATGGCATTGAAGAGGCTAGAAAAAAAGCGGAAGAAATAGGCATAGAATTTGTGGCTGGCATTGAATTAAGTGCGGATTATATTAAGGGTGAAATACATGTTCTTGGCTATTTTTTTGATAAAGAGCCGACAGAAGATGAAGAGCTTATGAAAAATATTGCCATGCTTCAAGAAATCCGTGTGCAAAGAAATGTAAAACTTTTCAATAAATTACATGAAGTTTGCGTCAACATTACAGAAGAAGATGTGATAAAAGAAATGAAGGGTGAGCGCCTTATGTGTCGCCCGCATTTTGCTAAAGCTATGGTGAATAGAGGCTATGTGCCTGATGTGCAGACAGCTTTTGATAAATATCTTGCTGAGGATGGGCTAGCCTATGTTCCAAAAGATACGATTGCGCCTGAAACAGCTATTGAAATTTTGTTGAAAGCAAAAGCCTTTGTTTGTCTTGCTCACCCCTTTCTCATTCGCTGCAAAAGTGAGGAGGAAAGAAAAAATCTTATTGGAAAATTAGCGGCTTGCGGCCTTCATGGGATAGAAGCATTTTATAGCTTGAACACAGATGAACAAAACACTAAAAGTTTAGAATATGCCAAAGAATTTAATCTTATACCAACGGGCGGAAGTGATTATCACGGTAGTGTGAAGCCACATATTGCTCTTGGTTTTGGAAAGGATAATAATTTAGCTATTGACTATAAAGTATTAGAAAGAATGAAAGTATGCAAATAGGAGTTTACAATGGAAATTAAATCAATGAATATTATGAAGAGCCTTCGCCTTTCAATCTTGCTTGTTTTAGGACTTTTCTTGTCAGGGTGTTCAGTTGTTGGTGCAGTTTTTGATATAGTAACCTTACCAATTGTTTTAGTGGGCGAAGGTGCAGGTGCAATAGCTGATGCAGTGTCAGA
>CAYJFE010000132.1:0-6583 GCA_964369165.1 uncultured Desulfovibrionaceae bacterium
AGTTGTCCACAGGCTGCCGCAATGTCAGAGCCTTTTGATTTTCTGAAGACTGCGACTATTCTTTTATCATTTAAATATTTTTGGAAGTTTCTTAGGCTTTCTGCAGTGGGTGATTTATAATGTGAGTGCGGCGTGGAATTATAAGGAATTAAATTCAGCTTCGCCTTTAGATGCGAACAGATACGCACTAATTGTCTTGCATGGTCTAGACTGTCATTCACATTGCCTATAAGCAGATATTCCAAAGTAATACGCTCACGAGATTTGAGTTTATATTCACTCAAATTCTCAATCAAATCATCAAGATGCCAGCCCTTAGCCGCCTTTGGCATAATTTCTTCACGAAGTTCTTGATTCGGCGCGTGCAAGGATAGTGCAAGATAGGAAAGCCCTAAGTCGCTCAAGTCTTCCAAGCCTTTTTTTATGCCGCAAGTAGATACTGTAATACGGCGAGGAGAAAAAGCTAGACCATTCACATTATTCAATGTTTTCAGCGAATTGACTGTGTTTTCTAAATTCAGCAAAGGCTCGCCCATACCCATATAAACGATATTTCTTATCATAGGGTGTGAAGGATCGTCATCACCTAAATAAGTGCGCGCAAATTGGATTTGCCCCACAATCTCACCCATAGTCATATTACGCGTGAAGCCAAGCGTACCAGTTGAGCAAAAAGTGCAAGCCATAGCACAACCAACTTGGCAAGAAATACATTGCGTTATACGCACTTTGCCTTCCCTGTCAGTTGAGGGAATAAGCACAGTTTCAATACTTTCACCATCAGGCAAGGCAAGAAGAAATTTCTTAGTGCCGTCTTTTGATTCTTGCATTTTTATAAGGGAAAGCTTTAATATTTCAGCCTTTTCTTCTAATATAGCACGAAAATCTTTGGAAAGCGAAGTCATCTCTTCAAAGCTTGAAGCATTTTTCTTCCAAAGCCATTCATAAAGCTGTTTTGCACGAAATTTTGGTTGGCCTAGCTCTGTGACAACATATTGTTCTAAATCTTCATAGACGAGTGATAAAATATCTTTTTTCTTATTGTCTTGATTCATATATCTTCCCTGTTTCCATGCGATAATATTCGTGCATGGTTGAATAAAATTCTTCCCAAGAGCTTGCGCTTGCTATGGCCTTTCTGAGATGCGAAACATTATGAAAATTATGTAAAATTCTTGGCACAAAGGCTCTCATGCGAGGCAAAGATCTTTCAGGAAAATGCTTTTGACAAAGATTTGCATAGTCAAAAACCATTGTATACGCATCTTCCATACTGGCTTCTTCCACTTCTTCACCATTCAAAAGTTTGTGATAATCGCGGAAGATTGCAGGATTAGTCAGCGCACCTCTTGCAAACATCACACTATCAACATTTGTTTCCTTTATACAATCTATAGCATCTTGCGCCGTAAATAAATCGCCAGAAGCAATCACAGGCACGCTCGAAAGTTCTTTGAGTTCACGAAGCGCACTCCAATCGGCCTTGCCTTGAAACATTTGCTTAGCATAGCGTGGGTGCAAAACCAGATACAAAGCGCCCATTTGGCAAAGTGTAGGCACAATTTCCTTCCACACAGCTTTATGCATATCATAGCCAAGACGAAATTTAAAGCCTGTCTTGCCATTGCTTGCTTTTATCACAGCTTCAGCGCATTTGAAAAGATTGTCAATATCTTTAAGCATAGCTGAACCTGCGCCCGTTTTAGCAACTTTCGGCACGGAACAGCCCATATTTATATCAAAATATTCAAAGCCGTATTCTTCGCGAATAATATGTATAGATTCCGCAAGATAGGAAGCCTCTGAAGCAAAAATCTGCACTATAAGATTTTCTTCCTCTGCACTTGTTTTTAATAGATCCTTTGTGCTCTTGCCTTGATAAAATATGCCTTTTGAGCTTACCATTTCTGTCACGCAAACTTTCGCGCCGTATTGTTTGCATAAAAGACGCATGGCAAGATCGCTGTAGCCAGCAAGGGGAGCAAGCCATGGATTTTCTTTATTTATTGTTATCATCTGTCAAATTTTCTATTTTTTTCTTTGGTTTAAATCTTGAAAAAATCTTGCTTAATCTACGAATTTTATTTTTCTGCTTCTTCTTATACGCAATAATTTCAAGCTGTTCTTCAAGATTTGCCACTGTTTCAGAAAGATGGCTCACCGCATTATAAAATGCCAGCACCTGCACAAGTTGAGGCAAATCAAGCTTCTTTAGCAAATTTTCTTTGCGCAAATCCGCCAGGCGCAGTTCAACCGCTTCAATATTCCAACGAATTTCAGGCAAACCTTGATCTTCGCTATGCGAAGCAATCCAGCGAAGCCCAGAAGAGGAAGAAGAAGAAAGACTCATCAATTCATCTTTAAGCGGTAAAGATTCTATTGTTTTTGCCTCACTATCCAGGGCATCAAGCATGGAGGAAAGATAGACAGAAATATGCTCAAGCCCCACCAAAAGAACATCTAAATCATTATAATTTCTTGTGATATTAATTGCTTCGTATTCCTTGATTTCTCTATATTTCATTTTATTTTGGCTCACACTCTCGTGTAAATCGTCTAAAAAAGAGAGGGGAAGATGGTGCTGATCGTCTAGAAATGATTTTGTGATAGCATCAAGATAGTCTGCCGCCATAAAATATTGCCTTTTAGCCGATTGTCTTAAACTCTCTGCGCCTGAAACAGGCCAGATAAATAAAGACACCAAAAGAGCAACAATGATACTGACAATAATATGAAACATAAATGTGCCAGAGAAAGCCCAAATCGTATCCACCGTGGCAACAGGGCCGACAAGGTAGATAGTGATGCCCGTGATACCTGCAAGCCTATAACGCGAGTTCAATAGAAGTAAGAGAGCGCAAAAAATTGCTATAACAAAAAGCCCTACGTTTACGGAAACATAGTCAATATGAAGAGTAAAGTGTGCAACAAGGCCAATCACCGCGCCATAGAGCGAGCCTAAAATGCGCTCCAAGCTTGAATTAATGGAAGAAGAAACATTCACCTGCATGACGATAATAGCTGAAATTGGTGCCCAAAAAGCATAGTTTGGGTTCACAGCCATGGCAATCATATAAGAAAGTACTACGGCAATAGCAGTTTTGATGGCATAGCGTATATTTCTTTTTGTGAAAAGCTTTTTCAAAAAGCGTGGCAGACGAGAGCGCACCTTCGTTGGAAAGTGCATATGGTGAAAAAGAGAAACAATTGTTCCCCATAAGATGATCAATGATTCACGCATAAAGTTTTATAAGAATAATTGAAGTTTAAAAGTTTTGTAAGGAAAGGGTGAGAGGTTATCTTTTTACTCTAAATTCTGTACCTGTTCTCTACATTTTTCTAATTCGGTTTTTAAGTCGATGACGATGTGGCTGACATTAATATCTTGTACTTTATTTCCGCAAGTATTTATTTCTCTAAAGCATTCTTGCAGGGTGAAATCTAATTTTCTGCCAGCGTCTTTCCCTTGATCAAGTAATTGAATAATTCTTGCTAAATGCGATTTCAGCCTTGTCAATTCTTCACTGATATCCATTTTATCTGCTAAGAGCACAATCTCTTGCAAAAAATGGCTCTCTTCAAGCTCACTGCCAAAATGTTTCAAAAGATGGCTCACTCTTTCACGCACTTGCTCTACTCTATCAAGCTTTATCTGCTCTGCCTTTGCTTTGATATTTGCCACCCAATCAAGCATTTTCTTTTGTCTTTCAACTATATCAATAGCAAGATTTTTTGCTTCTTCTGCCCTGCTTTTATTCCAGTCGTCCAAAGCTTTTTTAAAGGAAGAAATAAAAAAGTTCATCACATCTTCATTATCTTCTAATTGGTTTTTCCATAGAGAAGGAAGCTGGAAAAATTTGTTTAAATCAGGCTTAAATTCTACATTATTTGCAGACGCAAACATTTGCATTTCATTAAGCATAGCTTTTGCTTGAACAGCATCAAAAGAGAGAAATTTCTTATTACTTTCAGAACTTGCCTGCATATCTAAAGTTATTTCAAGGCGGCCTCTATGCGCGTGAGTACGGAGAATTTTTTCAAAAACATCTTCTTGCATACGCAAAGCTTGAGGAAGCCTAAAGCGAGTGTCAAGATATTTATGGTTAACGCTCTTCACTTCCCAAGAAAGACTAAAACCTTCTGCCTCTTCGCTGTATCGCCCTATGCCTGTCATGCTGTATAACATGGTAAATCCTTATAATTCTAGTAAAATTTTCTGTCCATCTCGATCTATGGGTTTGGCATTTATCAATTCATGCCCTACTGCTTTGAATGGGGCTTTACACGCATTGTAATACTGATCCATCCCCATGAGATATTCTTTCTTTTTGTTAGTATCTGCCTCAAGCGAGGAAATGTCAAAAGAAATCTGCAAAGAAGCAAAACTTAGTGTTTTTTGCAAAAAAGAGTCTTGCTTTTCTTGTATAATTTCACGCACTTTCTGACATCTTAGCTGCTTGATATGTTTTTCAATTTGTCCTTGCATTTTGCCTGCCACTGTGTTTGGGCGTATAGAATAAGGGAAGACATGAGCATAAGTAAAAGGCAATTTTTCAATAAATCTGAGACTTTCTTGAAACTCTTCTTCACTTTCATTGGGGAAACCTAATAAAAAATCCGCCCCAAGCCCGAAATGTTGCCATTTTTTACTCAGTAAATCGAGGGCTTTTTCTATATCAGAAAGCTCATAATGCTCTCTATTCATACGCTTAAGCACCGTTTGAGAGCCGCTTTGCAAAGAAAGATGAAGATGCGGCGCAACAAGTGAAGAACGTGTCAGACTTTCAATACCCTTTTGATTGAGCTGAGCAGGCTCGAGCGAACTTAAACGAAAACGCGCTTTATTTTCCCAATCGGGAGCAAATTTTTCGTGTATGGCATTCACAATATCCCAGAATTCAAGCTTGTCATAATCGTATTGCCTAAGATTAATGCCTGATAAAACAATTTCTCTATAACCATTTGAAAGAAGTGTTTCGATTTCTTTTAAAATATCAGCAAGAGGCCTTGAGCGAGATGGCCCTCTTGTGTAGGGAACAATGCAATATGAACATATATGCGAGCAACCGTCTTGCACTTTCACAACAGGGCGAGAGCGTTTGAATTCCTCAATAACAAAAGGAGGATAGGTCAATTTCTTTTCAGGCTCATAATAGCCATGCAAAGTAAGCGGATTATTTTCAAGAAGAATGTGCCGCACTTTTTGCGGAATAATTGCATCGGCATTTTTAAAATCATCTCTTGCAATTTCAGCGGCACAGCCTGTGATAATTATATGAGCATGAGGAAATTCTCGCCTCCACTTATTGCAAAGCTGGCGCGCGTCCGTCACGCCTTCGTTGGTAACCGCGCAAGAGGCAAGCACTAAGACTTCAGCATTATTGACATTTTCCACTTCTTTTGCATTGGGTATATTTTTTTGCCATCTTTCTCGCATGGCTTGACTTTCGTATTGGCTGACCTTGCAACCAAAATTTTGAATAAAATAGAGCATAATTTCCTAAATCAAGAGTAAAATAATTGCTTTTCACTTCAAAGCTATGTTTTAATAAAATTCAACCTAAAAGATTTAGGCACAGTTTCATTTAGCCCCGGAGTTTATATGAGTTATTATAGAAGACATTACAATTCGCGTTTTTCCTTACAAGACATTTATAACTTTCATTATAGCAGAGAAGAGCAACATATTGTTAATCAAAAAGAATTTCCATCAACTCTTTTGTGTGAAAGTAAAAAAGGTTTTAGCATGAAAATTCTTGTACCTGGCTTGCAAGCAAAGGATATTAGCTTGAAACTCAAAGAAAATCAATTAGAATTCAAGGGCAAGTTTAAAATGGGAGTTTGCAAATTTCTCCACAAAGAAAGAGCGTCACACGAATTTGTAAGAATATACGAATTTACTTCTTGCATAGATAAAGAAGGTATAGAATCAGAATTAAAAAATGGCATTCTATACATTTGGTTACCAAAAGAAGAAAGTAGCGTGATAGACATTATACCAAAAGATCTTTCCACCAGCCAAGAGGAGATTTAATTATGTATTATTTAAAAAATCCCCAAAGAACTCAAGTCCAACCCCTTGCCGATATTGTTGAAATTGAAAATGGTATAAGTATTCTGATTGATATCCCGGGTGTGGAAAAAGACAATATCTTTATTGAAGTTGAAAATAGTTATTTATTTTTAAAAGCTTCCATGGAAGACCATATTTCTTTGCCCTACCCTCCTCTCTTGCACGACAACGAAAAAGCGCACGAAAGAGAAATTAAACTCATGGAATGGGTAGAAGTTGACTATTTTTTGCAGATCTACCTTTCAGACGGACTTGATAAAGAGAATATTTTTGTCTATCTCAAAAATGGGATTCTTGTAATTAACCTTGAATATACAAGAAATTACAGCAAGAAAACACAGCCTTACTTCCTCAATAAATTTTTATTTTAAAAAATGCATTTTTTTTCTTGACAAGTGCGGAAGAAAGTTATAGGTTCTTTTTCACGACAAAGAGAAATTCCATCTCAGAGTCTTCGGAGCGGTAGTTAAGTTGGTTATAACGCCGGCCTGTCACGCCGGAGGGCGAGGG
>CAYJFE010000133.1:0-6559 GCA_964369165.1 uncultured Desulfovibrionaceae bacterium
GGGAAATAGTCAAGAAAATGAGATATGTCAGTAAAATACGAAAGTGTCGATTTTTTATATTTTTGCTCAAATTTAGCTTTGACAAAAAGCCTCAACAACCCTCTTTTTTAGTGTAATTCTTGACAAAAAATCCATTTAATTCTACATTATTTTTGTATTAGAATATTTTATAGCCTTAGCATTTTGATTTATACATTTTCTTATTTATATTATATATTTGGAGTTCGTTATGCAGTCTAAAAACGCAGTTGGAAATTTGATTAATCGTTACAGGGCAGTTTTGAAAAAATGTAATTTAATAAATACCTTTGGTTCACTAGCCATGGCTGGAATGCTTATCTTGGGCGGTTCTCAACTTTCCCAAGCAAAAAACTTAACTACCATTGACGATCTTGGAGATGTCGGAATAAAAAATATTTGGCGTGGAATAGACCCTGGCGATTTTGATGGAAATGGAGTTATTGATGCCGAAGATAAAACACAGTGGAACAATAACATCGATTCATTACAGCTTGGAGCTGTGTCTTATGTTTCTATTGAGAACTCATACGATCCATTAAGCTTCAGGTCTGCCATAATACTAGAAGGCTCCACAGTTGATGAAACTAAAGCCGGTTATTACAAGGAAATATTTGGATATAGCCGCGATGACCTTTTAAATCCTGTATACAATCCGAATAGTCCAGAATATGATTCAAACTTAAACCCCTATGACCCAACTTCCTCTAACTACGACCCTAACAGACCCATAATGCTTTATCCTGGTGAAGAAGGCTACGATTATAACAAACCGCTTAGTCTTAAGCCTACAACTTACACTTTTAATCTAATGGGTGATCCTAACCTAGGAGATGAAGACTTAGTCGTTTTTGTGCTGAAAGATAAAGATGGTAACATAATTACAAATACAAATAATTCTAAAAACAACCATATCGGTGCTATTGAAGAAAACTTTATAGGCCTTATCGATGGTGCTATCAAAAACGATAGCAATAGCCAATTAACTTCTATCACAGGCGACTTTATAGGTAATGGTGAGGACATAGAAGGTTCGGACGTAGCCGGCACGCTTGGCGGTGCTATTTCTAATATTAATGGATCTGCCATTGAGAGTATCACTGCAAAATTTATAAAAAACTATGCAGAAAAAGGCGGTGCTATTTATAATGACAATTCTACCATTGGTACTATTACTGGTTCTTTTATAGCTAACGAGTCCAGAGAGTCTGGTGCTAGCATTTACAATACTAACAAGGCGCTTATTAAGACTCTAAGGGGACATTTTCAAAGCAATTCTCTGTATTGTGCGGATAATGGTGGTTCCACGAGTTTAATTTATAATAATAATTCTACAATTGAACATATTATAGGTGATTTTACAGATACTCGGGTATACATGCCTGCAGATGGTGCTTTAATTCATAATAATAATGCAAAAATTTATACTATCACAAGTGATATTCATGACGTTACTATAGATCTTTCTACTTATATATATTCCGACTTTGATTACAAAGGTGGTATTTATAACAATAATTCAACAATATATGCTATCACAGGTGATCTTGAATATTACACAATTTCTTATGCAGAAAATACTTACGGTGGTTATATTCACAATAATAATAAGTCTACTATTTCCGCTTTAACTGGCAATCACTATTATGTTAGTATCAATAATGTCAAGGATGAAACCTATGGTGGATATATTTACAATAATGACTCTACCTTTGGCTCTATAACAGGTAACTTTGATTCTCATGAAGCTAACATTAGCACTAATATATATGGCTCTATTATATATAATGGTGCTAATGCCAGCATGGGCCCTATTAGGGGTAATTTTACGAATAGTAGCATTACAAACAATGGCGGCAATGCTTACGGCCTTATTTATAATACTGGTGATTCCAACATCGACGCCATCATCGGGATTTTTGAGGATAATAAGATTGAAAACACTGCAGGCAATGCTTACGGCCTTATTTATAATACTGGTGCCAGCATTGGTTTTATCAGTGGTAGCTTTCTTAATAATAGAATTATTACTGATGGAGGCACTGCCCAAGGTGGCGCCATTTGGACAAACACCGACCTTAACTTCAAAGCCGTGGATAAAACTCATACCTTCAGTGGCAACTACACAAGCACAGACAATGATACTACAAGGGATTATAATGCCCTTTATATAGCAGCAAATGCCAAAACTCTTGCCTTCAATATGGAAGGCACGGGCGGCTTTGTGTTGAATGATAGCATTACAACAAACGGCACAGACAAGTATAATCTTACTATTACAGGGCAAAGTGCCGCTAACAATGACTTTAATCTCAATAATTCGCTAAATAATGCAGGCACTGTCACGGTAGCAAATGCCACCCTGCAAGTGGGCAGTCATACTCATGTAAAGGAAGACAGCGCGGGAAATACTGTTTTTAGTGGAAGCATAGGTACGGCAAACTTGACCATTCAAGCAGGCGGCGGACTTGTAGTAAAAGATAGCATCAAATTGGACGTGTCTGGTGGTACTTTGACTGTTGCTAGCGATGCGGCTAGCTTTAGCGTAAGCGCTAATGGTGAACTTGTTGTGCAAGCTTCTAACTTTGGCACCTTTGGTGATGACGGCAGCTTTGAACTTACTGGAGGCACAGTTAACAAACAGCTTACCAATATTGGCACGCTTACCCTTACGGGTTTTAGCTTTAATGATATGAACTCATATGAAAAAGCATTATTGCTTGCCGATACTGATTTTATTAGCCTCGTAAGCAATGTAAACAATATCAAGCTTGACGGCGTGACAATTCGTGAGTTGCTTTCTCTTTCTACTGTAGTTGACGGCACTTTTGGGGAAGTTGTCTTGGCAGGTATAACTGATACCACCACAAATAATACGGCAAGTTTTTATGGTATTGTAAAGAACGATGCCTTTACAGAGAAATCTAAAATAAGTGCTGGTGATAGCATAACTCTCACAGGCGAAGGCTCTGGCAATATACTCTATGCTGTCGATGCTGGAACTGGCCTTGAAAATAGCGGAATTCTGAATCTAGGTAAGGCAGGTGCGAGCTATACATCACAATTTAATGGAACTCTCACCACCACGGCTACAAGTACAACCAATGTGCTTTCTGCCGTAATCTTTAATAAAACTGTGAGCAGTAGCGGCACAACTACTTTTAATAGCACGGCAAACTTTGCTAATGGGCTTCGCGTCACAGGAGGCACAAGCACCTTTAAAGAGAGCGTCACAGGCAGTACATATGTTGACGGTGGTACTCTTGTCATTGATGCGGCCGGTAAAACCATAACGGCGGGTGATGTAGAGGTGACGAATGGCGGATTGACCATCAAAGCTGGAATTCTTGATGCAACCACAGGCAGTTTCGGCGTTGCTGGCACCGCCAGCAATTTTGCAACAGAAGCTGGCGGCACGCTCAAGATGAATGCTTTGGATTTTGGCACATTTGCCGCCGATGGCAGTTTCACAAAAAGCTCCACATCTACAATAAACAAACTTCTTGATAATGCGGGTAATCTCACCCTCACAGGTGACTTTACAGGCATGGCAGGAGATCCAGATAGTAAAATGGTTTATGAAGCCATGCTTGAAGGTATCCTTACCGCTGTAAACAGCAGTGGCACTATCACCTTTGAAGGTCTTAACATGGATAATGCCTATTCGCTCACCAATGTGCATAGCAGTTTTGCTCAAGGCTCTGTCACAGCAGGTACACTCGATGACAATAAAAACATAACAGTGTCTGCGGTGAAGAATAACGGTACGGTAATAGACTCTATCGTAAAAAGTGGCTCAACGCTCAATATCACAGGTGAAAACAATCTGCTTATTGAAGGCAATATGACCAATGACGGCACTATTAGCCTTGGAACTGGTGAAGTTCAAGGCGAATACAGATCAAGTGCTGACAGTAAAACTACTATTACAGGCAATGTTACATTTAATAATACTATCACTCTCAACGGTGGCACTTTCACAGTTGATGCCGCAGAAAAAGTGGTGGGCACAAGCCATCTCCATGTAGATAATGGCGAATTTCATGTAAAGGCAGGCGAACTAGACACTACTGGCGCAGAGTTCACTGTTGAAGCTGTAGTCACCGGTTTTAGCATTGGCGAAGACGGCAAAATAACTACTGAGGTTTGCAATTTCGGTAGCATTAATCAAGATGGCTCTTTTACGGCAGGAGATAGAATAGATAAGCAACTTACAAATAATGGCGAGCTTGTTCTTGTGAATGTAGCCTTTGATGAAATGACAAGAGCGGCTAATGTAAAACTACAAAACAATACAGATTGGCAAAACAAAATAACAGGCGATGGCTCTGTCATACTTAAAAATGCTTCTGGTGAAGAAGTTAAGTTAGTAGGCCTTTATTCGCTTAGCTATGTGAATGAAAAGGATACTGCTTTTCAAAATGGCAGCCAAAATATCATGGCTGGCGACCTTACTGGTACTAATAGAATCGTCAATGCGGCTGGTATTGAAAAAACTATCCTTGAAACTGACCCTACAAAAGCTATAAGCTCCACCATTGCCGCAAGTAATACATTAAATTTAAGCGGTAATAATGCAAATAAGGTCTTACTTGATCAAGGATTTTTGACCAATGACGGCACTTTGAATTTAGGTATGGCAAGTGCTGAATATACAGCAAATATTAATGGCACATTGACTATTGCATCAACAGGCACAACCAATATACTTTCAAGTGTAATAGCTAAACAAGCTATTACTATTCACAATGCTGGTGTGCTTGATATTCAAGGCGGAACTTTTGATGTGAGTGCTGGCTTAACTGCTGATGCAAGTGGTTTATCTTCTGCGGCAGATACAAAGCTTGTAGTTAATAATATAACTATAGGCGCTGATGTTTCAGGTATTGTGACTGCTGCAAATGCTACTGTATATGGCACAACAACAAACAGCCTTCTTGGCGAAGTGAATATTGTTGGCTTTACCGCTGGCACAGAATTAGATTACTTGACTGATTATGCTGCCTTACGCACGGCAGCCCAAACAGCCTATGGCACAAGTGCTATCATTAACTTTGAAGGTGTAAGCGCAGAAACGGCAAATACTTCATTATCTGACGTTGCTGATGAAGATGATAATACTCTTGGGCAAAATTCTGTCAAACAAGGTGAAGTGACTGCTGGCGAATCTGCTACTGTAGGTACTATTACTAAAGATGATACCGCACCAACAACCCCTGCTAAAAATACAGATGGTACTCTCAAGATTACTGGTGATTCTAAAGATAATAGCGGTACTGCTTCAGAAGTTGGCATTGAAACAAGCTCTTCTACTGGCACAGCAAACACAAGTATTGGTAATGACTCAAATGAAAGCTCTGTTGGCGGTGATGTAAAAACTACTGCCAATACTGGCGGAACTGGCACTGCCAAAACTGATTTAAACAATGTTGAAGTTAAAGGCGATGTAACAACCGATGGTAATAATGCAAGTTCTGAACTAAAAGATACAAAGGTTGAAGAAAATCTCGAAGGAACAGGCGGTTCTACCACCAAAGTAACAGGCGACACAGAAGTTGCTGGTACTACAAAAATGCAAGACTCCAAGCTTGAAATTGAAGATGGTGGAGATTTCAAAACAGAGAAATTGAATGCAATAAATACAAAGACAAATATTGGTAATACAAATGCAAAGGCCACTATGAGCGCTGAAACTGTTGAAACCATTAAAGATTCCACCATTCTTGTTGATCCATCTTGGATTGCAAATCAAGACTATCAAAGCGCAACAACAGCCTCCGTTGCTGCCTTTAATCGCTTTACTAACGGCGTTGACGGTAACTTAATTGCAGGGCGCAATGGACAAGTTGCTTTAGGTAGCAGTGATATAAACGTGCTTGCTAATGATGTCATTGCGCTAGAAGCTGTTCATGGTGCACAAATGTGGGGCAGCAAAGGCCTTACAGCCGCTCTAGGTATTTATAATACGCAAACTCTTGCGAATACTGGTTCTATTTATGTAGACGGCAGTATTTATGGTGCTAGCATCGGCGGTGTTGATGATACGCCAACAAAAGATGGCACTAATGCGTTTATTCCAAATGCCAACACAGCACACTTTGCGGATAATTCCTTGCTTGTGGTTGATGCAAAAAATGTTGGCAGTGTTGCGGCATTAACTTCAACTGCGGGCATACTTGAAGTAAAAACAGGCGCAGTTCTTGTTGTTGCTGAAGGTGTCGCAGGTAGCACAATTACTGTAGTTGATGGTTTTACAGCGGTAACAAGCAATGTAGAAAGTGGAGCTTGGGGGCAAGGTGAAACCCTAGTAAAAGGTAAGTCAGATACCATTATGACTGATTCCCGTGCCGTGGGCATTGGTAGCATTGATTGGACTGGTGGCGCATACAAAGTCAACCTAATAGGTCTACAAGTGGAGCTTCCAAAAGTAAATCAAAGTGTAAACGACTTCGTCACAGAAGCTGGTAATACGCCATTAAGTGTTACTCAAAAAGCCTTTGTTGACTATGTCACAAATACGGGCACAGACGCTAATCAAGCA
>CAYJFE010000134.1:0-6480 GCA_964369165.1 uncultured Desulfovibrionaceae bacterium
CCAGGGCCAAGAGCTATAGTAAAACAATTGTTACTCTTATATGTGCCTAGGTTTTTCTTGGCGATAACTGCATCAATAAGAGCACGAGGCTTGGTGGATTTTATTTCATCTTCCTTTATATCCACAAGAATAGGGATAATACCCTTATGTAAAAAATCTTGATAATTCAATAAATCTGCTCTTGCCGCCATAACTTCTTCTACTTTGCAATTTCCCGTATATACGGCTTCAGCAAAGGAAACTGTGCGACGTACCATGCTTGGTTTTGCAATGTCAGACATAATTATTTGATAGCCAGCCCTATAGAGCCTAAGTGCAACTGCACTTGCTAAATCACCAGCGCCTTTAATAAAAATCGGCATACTTCCTCTATTTATTTAAAATGGCAAGGGAAAGAGCGTTAACTCTTTCCCTTGTTGTTTATTTTAGTCGTGTAGAATTGAATACAGTCTTTCTGTATTTATAGGTAATTGATTGATAGGTTTGCCAATAGCATTACTTACAGCATTTGCTATTGCTGAAGCTGGACATACAAGACCACATTCGCCAACACCTTTCGCGCCGAATGGACCTTGAGGATCATTGCTTGCAACAATAATTGCTTTTACTTCTGCAATATCAGAGGCAGTAGGCACAAGATAGTTGTGCATATTTGAATGTTGCTGCACACCTTTATCGTTATAAGTGATTTCTTCATTCAAGGCATAACCGATACCCTGAACAAGTCCACCTTCGATTTGTCCTTCAACAAGTTTAGGGTTGACGGCAGTACCAGCATCGTGCGCACCAACAATTTTATGTACTTCGATTTGACCTGTTTCTGTATCAACAGAAACATCGGCAAATACGCAATGCCATGGTGGTGAGTTAGGTGGAACAATTTGCCCAACTCCAATGAATTGAGTATTGCGAACATGAGCATAGTAACAGAATTCATCAAATTTCATAGCTTTTGCTGTGCCAGCTTCAAATTCTTTATCTGTTCCTGGTTTAGCGCCTTTAAGACCGATAATGTGATTTTCAATAACGATATCGTCCCTATTCAATTTGCTTACTTCGGCAGCGTAATCCATTATTTTTCCACGAGCTATTTCACAAGCTTGCTTGATGGCTAAGCCAGCTGCATAAAGGGCACGACTTGCGTGGTTACCAATATCAAAAGGAGTAGGGTCAGTATCGCCAAAAATTAGTGATACTTGCTCATAATCCACACCAAAGGCTTCTGCAGCGATTTGTCCTAAAGAAGTTGAGCAACCTGTTCCGATTTCAGAAACACCTGTGGAAACTTGGATTGAGCCATCAACTTGCACTGCACAATAAGCATTGTCATAGTCCACACAGAAAGGCCAAGCATTTGAAACGTGTGTGCCTACAGCAAGACCTATACCACGTTTTACTGTGCCTGAATTATCAAAAGTATTACGTTTATCCCAACCAATTTCAGCTGCACCTTGCTTCATACATTCACGCAATTCTGATGAACTACATGGATAAGGCAAGAACCAAGCACCGCCAGCTTGCATTGCATTCTTTTCACGCAATGCCATTGGATCCATACCAAGTTTTTCAGCCATCAAATCAACTGAGCGTTCAAGAGCAAGGTTACCTTGTGGATTACCAAAACCACGCATAGCACCAGCGCAAGTAGTATTAGTATACACAGCATGGCCTATATAGCGTGAGTGAGGTATGCTATAAATAGGTAAATTCATAGCACCTGCAACGCCAGGAAGCTCAGCACTGAATGTGCAGTATGCACCAGCATTAAAGAAGCCATGCAAATCAAGGGCGTGGAATGTGCCGTCTTTCTTTGCACCAAGGCGAATTGTCATGGTAGTTGCGTGTCTTGTATCAGAAGCAATAATATCTTCTTTACGAGTATAGCAACAACGCACAGGTTTTCTTGTTAACAAAGTCAATGCCATAGCAATTGGCTCTGCTTTACCTGAAAGACCGATACGAGCGCCAAAACCACCGCCTACATAATAAGGAGCAAGTACACGAACTTTACTTGCTGGCATACCAAAAGCAGAAGCTAGAATATAACGTGTAGGATGTGGACATTGTGTTGTTGACCATACTGTTACTTTTCCATCGCCTTCTATGCTGGCAACAGCAGTATGTGTTTCCATTTGCATTTGCTTTACAACAGGTAATTCATAAACGCCTTCAATCACGTAATCACATTCTTTGAAAGCATCTTCCAAATCGCCTTCACCGTAGTTAATTCTAACGATTTCAGCAGGAATATTGTGCCCTTCAGGAGTTACGTTTTTATCACCATGTAAAGCTATACTGCCTTCTGCAGTTGCTTCTTTTGGAGTAAGAACAAAAGGTAAAAGTTCGTATTCAACTTTAATGAGTTTTACAGCTGCTTCTGCAATTTCTTCTGTGGTTGCTGCAACAGCTGCCACTTCATCACCTACATAGCGCACAACATTATCAAATACTCTTTGATCGAGAACACGTTCCGTATGTGGGAGTGTGGTGAACATAGGAGCAGCGCCGTTCCAAAGATTTTGTGAAGTATTCCAGTAGTGTGCAATACCTTTTACGCCGGGTAATTTTTCAGCTTCGGAAGTATCGATGCTGAGGATTTTTGCGTGCGGGTGAGGGCTGCGCAATACTTTTGCATGAAGCATATGCGGAATGTGCATATCAGAAGCATACATAGCTTCTCCACTAGCTTTTGCAAAGGCATCTTTTCTTGGAATAGATTTGCCGACTACTCTAAATTTTTTCATGTGTATCTCCCCCTAGCTTCCTTGTTTTCTTAGCTCAGCGGCGGCTTGCTCGATAGCTGCTTCAATCTTTACATAGCCTGTGCAACGGCAGATATTACCTGAAATTGCTTCCTTGATTTCTTCTTTTGTGGGTGATGTATTTGCATCTAAGAGAGCTTTTGTTGAAAGCACCATACCAGGAATACAATAACCGCACTGCACGCTGCCTTGATCGATATAAGCTTGCTGGATAAGATCTGGTTTACCGTCTTTTGATAAACCTTCGATTGTTGTAATTTCTCTGCCTTCAACTTTTCCCATAGGGATAAGACAAGAATTCACAGCTTGTTTGTCCATAATAACTGTACAAGCTCCGCAATCACCAGCTTTACAGCCGATTTTTGTTCCTGTAAGCATGAAGGTATCACGCAAAATATCAACAAGTGGTGTTGTCACAGCAGCAACAACGCTCACTATTTCTCCATTTAATGTAAATTGAATTTCTTTCATTGTTTACTCTCCTACTTCACAGCTTCACATAATGCACGGTAAACAAAGACTGGCATTACTTTTTGACGATATTCCTTACTGCCACGAACCGCTGATGAACGCATGGCACAACCTTCAAGGCATTGAGCAGAAGCTTCTTTAAAAAGAGCTTCGCTTGGTGCTTTGCCAACTAGGAAGCTTTCAACAGCACTTGCACGTAAAGGAGAATTGCCAGCTGGAGCAATCACTACGCGTGCTTTTTCAATAACATTATTATTGATGATGAGCGCTGCACCAACATTAAGCATAGGAAGTGAAAGCGCCTTACGTATGCTCATACGTTGATAGGCTGATTTGCGATTTTTATCTGCTGTGAAGCGCACACGGCTAAGCAAGTGGTTTGTAGCTACATGAGAAGAACCTACACCCTTATAAAGTTCTAAAATGGGTACCCATGAACAAGTATTTGCATCTGTATATACTTCACATTCAGCATCTAAAGCTGTAAGTGTGACAGCTGAATCTGCTGCAGGCAAAGCAGTGACTATATTGCCACCTATTGTAGCAACATTGCGTATTTGCTTACTGCCAACTTCTCCACAAGCGTGAGCGAGCAAAGGAGCATATTCCTTAATAATAGATGATTGCGCTACTTGAGCATGGGTTGTTGCCGCACCTATGACGATATATCCATTTTCTTCGGATATACCATTCATTTCTGAAATTGAAGAAACATCAATGAGATCTTTTCTCAATTGTGGGGCATTTGCGTAAAAAATCATTAAATCCGTACCACCTGCGATTATACGTCCTGTTCCTGCTGTTTTTTCAAAGCAAGAAAAGACTTGTGGAATCGTCTTTGGTGAGTAATATCCAATATTTTGCATTGTCACCTCCATAATGTGCATCAAAATAATTGATAAAAAGTAAATAGGATAGTAATAAATCTATACTTAAAAATGAGTATAACACAATTTTTTTTTTATTTTTGTAGTTCTATTTACATTTTTACTATAAAAATGCTATTATCTTCTTAAATGTAAAAAACTTTTATAGAATGAGAAGGTTTACTGACATGAAAGCGAAAAACTTAAGTGATAGAACTCCATACCTTAGATGGAAAGAAATCAATAGTGTTTGGCGTGAAGCCTTTCCTCTTGGAACAAGGCACCAAATTCCTAAAGGACATATATGGGATAGTTCTGATGAAAAAAATTTTTATTTTTTAGATCAAGGAATCGTGCGGATTAATGCCATTAGTCCCTCTGGGCAAAACACAATTATTCTACACTTAGAGTCAGGATGTGTGTTTAGAGAATGGTTTGCTGTACCTACGGATGAATCTTTTCTTATACAAGACATTGCCGTGACTGATTGTATAGTGTATTCTTTTCCAAAGTCCTATTTAACAGATTGTGAATTTATATGTAAATATGCAATACTTATCAGTAATATTGTTTATTCTTTAACAATTAAGGCAAGTTCTTTTGCGCGTTTGCTCCTAGAAAAAGGCGAATTCAATCCAAAAGTGATAGTTTGTAATTACCTGGTTGACTTAGCCTCCCAACATAGGCAGGATACTTTTATTCCAAATATTACGCAAACAGATCTTGCGCTAAGCTTGGGTTTGCACAGGGTTACCGTGTGTAATGTGTTAAAGGAATTGAGAGATGATGGTATTATAGGATCTTTTACTCGTAAAAATCTTGAAATATTAGATAGAAAGAAACTAGAAGAGCATTGCACATTGTAGTTATCTATTCATTTTTCTTGCACATATAGAGAATACTGAAAGGAAAAAAATGCAAAAAAAAGCTTTTATATCGGGAATAATCCTTGCTTCAGGTTTTGGAAGACGTGCTCATTGTGATAAGCTCATGCTTGAATGGCAAGGCAAAGGGCTTTTTTTTCAAGTGCTCAAACAGGCTTTATTTTCAAAACTTGACGAAGTTTTACTTGTCATTCAAGCAAGGCATGAAGAGAAAGCAAAAGAGTATATTTCTTTGTTTTCTGAGGAGTTACAGGAAAAAATAAAAATCATTCTCAATGATGAAGCTTTGGAAGGGATGGCGGCAAGTCTTCGCTTTGGAGTAAAGAATATTAATCCACTTAGCCAAGCAAGTCTTTTTTTATTGGCCGATCAAATTTTTTTCACTGCGCAAGAAATTAATAGAATGTGCACAGTTTTTTATAAGAAGAAGTGTGAAATTCTTCTGCCTTATTATAATGAAGAAAGAAAAAATCCTGTGCTCTTTTCTTCGAAATACAATGCAGAATTACTTAAACTTTCAAAAGATATGGGCGCCAGAAAACTTATTGAAAAATATGCAGATAAAGTGGAAAAAATCTTTTTTGATGAAGCCCGAATTTTTGAAGATATTGATACATTTGAAGCTTATAGCAACTTAAAGCAATACGAATTTACATGGGCGAATTATCTCAAAAACAAGAATAAAATATCAATTATTGGGGCTGGCGGAAAAAGCTCACTTATTTGGAATATCGCTAAAAATCTTCAAGAAAATAACATAGATTGTAGTATTTCAACCACTACAAAAATGTGGAATAAGGCGCCAGATTTTATAGAAATAAAGTGTATTAAAGAGAAGAGTGAAATCCTGAACTATTCAAATCAATCAGAAAAAATACCACTTTTTATTTCAAAAATAAATTCAGAAAATAAAGTCATTGGTTTTCCGTGCGAATATTTCGATAGTATTTGCCACAATGAAAATCAATCTAAGCTCATAATGGAAGCGGACGGGGCAAAAAGTAAAAACTTCAAAATCCATGGTAACAGTGAACCATGTATTCCACATACAAGCGATTGTATACTTGCAGTGATAGGCATGGACGCGCTAGGAAAAACTATCGAAAGCCAAGTGCATAGATTTGAGCTTTTAGACGCAAAATATTCCAAAAATACAATAATTACTCTTGATATACTTTTTGATTTACTTTTGGCACAAAATGGCTATTTCAAACACATTGCTTGTTGTGAGCACGCACTTTTTTTAAACTATCGAGAGAGTATGGATGCATACAATAATAGTATGATGCTCTATAAAATGCTTTGCATGAATAAGGAGAGATTGCCTCAAAATTTTAAAGGCTGTATTATAGGCTCTAATGTTCTTAACTCATACGAATTTTTTGCGGTATAGTTTTAAATTACTCGAAAAAAAATCAGCAAAAAGTAAGTAAAAAATTGAATGATAAACTAGAAGAAAGGGCAAGCACTTTGCCAGTATAATTCAAAATTTAGAAG
>CAYJFE010000135.1:0-6450 GCA_964369165.1 uncultured Desulfovibrionaceae bacterium
TAACAAGAGGCTTGTCGTAAGAATCTATTGATTTCACAAGCTTCTTGATTTTTTCTTCCTCCAATAAGCTTGCTCTTGGACTTGATTTTACTTTTTTCAAAACAGCACTCAACCCCAAAGCAGGATTATTTTCGGTATAGCCACAAATAATGCCATAGTCAAAAATTTGCTTTAATATGCCAAGTGCTCGACTTGCAGTTTCGTATTTTCCTTCTTTTTCTATTTTTCTTATTTCTTCTATAATATCAAGCTTCTTGATTTTGCTAATTTCTAATTTGCGAAAAGGTACAAGGTATTTTTTGAATACAGAAGATCTTTTTGCCCTTGTGGACGCTGTCCAATTCTTATGTTCAAGCCATTCGTCAAACAATGCACCAAAAAGCTTGCCTGCTGGCTCAATTTGCTTGAGATTTTCAAAATAATCCCGTGCTAAAATTTGGGCTTCTTTTAAGGATAAATAAGGGCTTTCGCCAAGAGTTTTGGTGCATGTTGTTTGTTTAATTCTGTAAAATTTTCTACCTGTAGGCATAACTTCAAGGAGCAAAGAGCTTCCTAAATATATTTTATACCTTTTAGTTTTTGGTTGAAGAGCTTTTATTTCTTTTTCATTCATATTCATAGTATCCTTAATATAGTGTTGATACTATTAGTATGAATAAGATTTTTTTATTTAGGCTTTTGTATATTGAAAATATTGAAATAGCCTTCTACTCAGCGTTTTTTGTAAATTTTAAGCCAAAAAACAAGAAATTTGTATTTTTTTCAGATTTTTCTATCGAGTTTAATATTTTTTAGTTATACTTAATAGTTTAAGCTCTTTTTGCTTGCTAGTTCTTAGCTCTTTTAACTAAGGTGCTTTTCAGCAATAAGCTTTTCTACCACACATACATAATTCTCTTTTATGTTTGTATACGCTCCATTAGAAACTAAGAATTCACCTACCTTTTTATCCTAAAAAAAGCCATACTTATAGAGAGTATGGCTTTTCACAAAGCTAAAGCTTTGCACTTTGAAACTCAAAATTAAAGAGTAACTATATTGATTATTTTTTCTAGAACAGTATTTGAGCGGCTGGAATGCCTACAACTATTGTTACAAGGGTAATAACAATTGAGAAGAAGATGGCATAGAACATAACCTCTTTGCCAGGAAACCATTCTCTATTACCATAGAGTAATGCTCCAGGAATGCCTGCTGCTGGCGTAAGAATAGCCGACATAAGCGTGTACACAAAAATTACGACTACAGGCACTGCCGCAAAGCCATAATTTAATGAAATTGTGGCAAGAATTGGAGCAACAATAACACCTACAACAATTGAATTCATAAGATTTGTTGCAATAAAGGCAAGAACAATCAAAAGTAATATAAATGGAATATAACTAAGCCCCTGTAGCATATTTGAAATTGTAAGCTCAAGCAAAATTGATATATTTGTTGAAGGCACTGTTAGTCTTCCGCCAAAGAAGAAGGCTGTTGCAAGTAAAAAGAAGAGTGACCAAGGTATAATGGCTACCACTTCAGGGAGTTTCGCGATAGGTTCATTCTTATATCTGATAGAAATAAGAGCAAAAAAGAGCACTATGGAACCAATATATGCATTTTGCTTGCAGAAGGTTGTAATTGGACTTGCTGGAAGGAAGTTTGGAACAAGCATCCATAACAAGAATACTATAAAAAGCCCAATCAATGTTTTTTGCTGCCAATTCATCGGGGGCAGTTTATTTTCTTTGAATTTTGAAGTGTCAAAATTCTTGATAGGTTCAACATCAAGTTTGAAAATAAAACGCATACAAAAGAATATAAGAGCAATTGTACAAACAGCTATAATGATTGAAAATAACACCCAAGAAGCAACATTAATTTCCGGTAATCCTAAGCTAGGGTTATTTCTTACAAAGCTTGTATAGCCTGCGGTAGCAAAGAGAATCGGTCCTTTAATAATATCACCGTTTGCGGCAAGAATAAGTGCAGCAAGAAGGTTACCTACCATAAAGGTTGATACCTTATCACCCGGTTTGTAACCAGTTTCATTCAAGATAAGGTATGTTACAGGCCAAAGTATAAATACGGTAGAAAGACCATCAAGCCATGCGCCAAAATATGTTGCAAGTACAAGTGTGAACATGAGTCTCCAAGGTCTACCTTGCAAAGAATCGCGTGTCATGAAAAAATTAGCAATATAATTTACAATTTGTGATTTTACAATAGCTGCAGTAAAAAACAAAAGAAAAAATATGAAATATGTTGTAGGGTTACCAAAATATAGCGCCATCACCTCTGGTAAAGGATAAAGCGGATTTAGGGCGATAACAATGAGAGCTAATATACTTGGCCAGAAGGTATCAACAAAAATCCAAAGCCAAAGTAAACCAATAAAAATTGTAACAGCAACCCAACCAGCAGGAGAGAGTGAAATCATTGCCATACCGTCAACAACAGGAAAGCCCATTCCTTCAAGACGTTCAGATGTTGGGAATGCAAATTGCGGTGAATTTAAAAAAGGGCAGATAAGCATGATTGCCACACCAATAATCGTATGAATAAGTTTCCCTATTGCAAGTGGCTGAGCTTGCGCTTGAGACATAATAACTCCTAAGATTTAATTTTATTTGTTTTTGATTAAAGAGATTTAAAAAACTATAATTCAATTCTTTTGTACTCTCAAAAAGAGAGTACAAAAGAAGCAATGATTTATACTTTGAATACAATACCTGTTGAGTATTTTTTATCATCAACAATAACTTTTATTTCAAATTTGCCGTTAAATCCACGTTTGCTAAGACTTAATCTTCTTATCTCAGCATTTGAACTAAGGTATGCGGCTGAGCACATAGCAAAAAACTCATTACCTGCCGTATTAATATAGTAAGCATGAACTTCTTCGCTATTGTTTACATTTTCAATAACCCACATAGCAAGTGAACCACGAGGGAAAGAGCCCGCAAGAACAAATTTATCTTCTTCTTCAACAATGTCTATAGCAAGCTTCAATGGGCATGGTTCATCTACTTCGGCTATTTCAGGAATAGTGCCAAATTCAGGTGTGATATCCAATTCACCAATAAGTTGTCCATCAACACCTACAGGTAGATTATTTCCTTCATGATAGATTGAAAGGCGTTCGGCTCTATAAAAATTACCCGGAACTTCAAGGTAATACATAATCACGCCATTTCTTTCTTCAACAGTTTTTGAAACTTGCTCAATCTCTACACCAGGAAGCATTGTAGCCAATGCAGCAATTTTATCGGAAGCATAACCGTCAATATAACCAATACCGCCTGAGTGGATCATATAATGACCTTCACTATAATATTCCACATTGCAAATATAAGGTGAGAAAAAGTCTTGGCCCCACTCTTTACCAAACTGCCAGATTTGTTCAATTTCCATTTTGTCAGTATCTATACGATAGCGAACACCTCGTGAGAAATTGTCACGATTAGCAATATATTTATCTTTCACTTTAGCACGGAACTGGCCATTATCAAATGCCATTATTGTACCATCGGGACAAATAATGCAAGCGTGTTGTTCATATTGCCAATCAAATTTAGATAAGTCACCGACTGGTTTGAAGAAGTATTTTTGCATGTCTTGTGGCCAACCTTCTGGGTCACCAATAATCCATTTCAATTCGCCTTTACCGTCATTTTCTTCGTAATTAAAGCAAACAATAGCATCTTGGTGACGGCCTGAAAGAATAATTTCTTTTTTGTCTTCGTCCACCCAAAGAGCATTGTTATGAAACCAGTCGTGTGCATCTTGTGAGCCAGAACCGCCAACATTTTGTGGCAAAAAGTCTTTAAAGTCCCACGTACGAAGTACCATGCCTGTTTTTCTGTCAAGGATAGCAAGCATATCTTCAACCGTATTTTTGCCTTCAGAATAGTCTTGTGTGCACGCAATGATATTCCCGTCACGCATTTCCCAGTGATCGTGGTGAGCATTACCAGGCATACGATATTCTTTCACTATTTTACCAACCATAGTCAATTCTAAAAGCCCAGTTGGGCAATAAGGCATACGGCTATAACGATGTGTTTGAGTAAGAATATTACCGTTTTTAAGGCGTTTGATATCAAACATTGTATTCACATTTAACATCCAACGAAGGTCACCTTTGTAGTCGAAGGCTACAGGATATTGCGTTCCCCCTGGAGTGAGAAACATTAAATCCGTACCAAAATAATCCATACTCGTCATAATGTTTTGACATTGTGTAACGCCTTCACTTGGAATTGGAGCAGATTTAATCATGAATACTTTTGTTGTGCCATCAGAAAGACAGATTGTGACCTTTGTTTCACAATCAACATACAAACCCGCAACAGGGATAATATGACTGTCAGTTGCATCAAAGCTATGCACAATATCTTCACGGCTGTTACGCTTCCCATGCACTGTAAGAGTTGCGCTTAGTTTTGATGAAGTTTTAAAAAGAATAAGTGCTGATAAAGGGTTGATAATATAAGGATTAGGAATCACGGTTGCATTTTCAAGTGAAGGCTTATTTTCTTCAAAAGCCGCTAAAAATGCTGCCTCTGCTGCATTTTGAGCAGAAATAATGTGTTCCTCATAACGATAAGTAACGAAGTTTGCCATTTGTAAATTCTCCTAAGTGTATTGTTTTCTGCATTACTGCAGTTTTTTGTAATGTAAATATCCATTATTTTTCGCTTGAAAATTGAATCTATCTAGAAAAAGGCTCTTGCAAGTGGAATTCCAACAATTATTAGCGAAATAATTGTTAAAATAGTTGCTATAAAAGCACATTTTGTTGCATCAAATTTACTTACCCACTCAGAATTACCAAAGAGTAATGCTGCATATGGAGACGCCGCAGGCGTACATAGAGCCATAAGCACAGTAAAAAAGAAAACCGCAAGCAATGGCAGTGGGTTATAGCCATAAGCATTACTTAAAGTGACAAGAATAGGAGCAAAAATCAAACCAGTCACCACTGAATTTGTGAAGTTTGTAAGAAGCGTTCCTATAAGTACAGTGGCAATAATAAGTTCTATATAGCTAAAACCATGAAAAAAAATCACGAAGTGTGTATTCAACAACAATTGAGAAGTTTGTCTGCGGCGATGAAAGAGCAGAACCTAAAAGCATAGCTGTTGCTATAAGAAAGAACGTAGACCAGGAGAATTGGTTCATTATTTGAGGCAATTCAAGAAATTTATCCCCTTTTACCTGTACTGATGTCATAATAAATGTCATCAAGATACTTATACCCATTTTATTAGCATCTAGAAAATTACCCGCAGGAAGAAGTGCGGCAATAATAAACCAACCTGCTAAAAAGAGAAAGAAAAAGACAGTAAGTTTTTGCTTCCACGTCATCGGAGGAAGTGGATTTGATTTTAATAATTCAATATCAAAATTATGCAATAAACTTACATCAACTCTTGCTATAAAGCGCATAAATAAGAGATAAAGACTTATAGATACAAGCGAAACTATAATACCCATAAGGATGAAAGCTGGGATACTCATCGGAGCAACTTGCATATTAGGATTTTGTGCCATATTGTTTATAGCTGAGAGAAAGTAAAAAGGTCCACCTTTAATTGCATCTGTTGAGAATGCGAGCATGGCCATAAAAACTATACCAACGACCATATAGTTTACAAATTTGTCTCCTTTTTTATAACCGCATTCCTTAAACATTGAATAAAGCACTGCCCACATCAGGAAAATTGATGCCATCGTTGCTACTAAAGCAACACTATAAGAAGTGAATAAAATTAAAGAAGTAAGAATCCAAGGTTTGCCTTTGGCAAATTCTCTTGTAATTAAAAAACGTGCTAAATAAGAGGCAATTTGGCTTCTGGCAATGATAGTAGCGTATATCAAAATAAAAAATGTATAAACAACAGTTGGATTGCCCATATACATAGTTAAGATATTATTCATTGGCGCAAAACCGCTTATACCTAAAAGGAAAACCGCAATGAAACTTGGCCAGAGAGTATCAACAACCGTCCAAAGGTATATAACACCGGCAAAAATGCCAATAACCTTCATTCCCATCGGTGTAAATGACACAAGAATACCCTCGTCAACTATAGGAAAGCCTAATCCAACAAGTTTCTCAGAATAACTTACAATAAATTCTGGACTGTTTAGGTATGGAACAAAAAGCATAATCGACATACCTATGATTATGTGAATTATCTTTGTCATTGACATAGGGTTTGTGGCAGTATTTGCTGCACCTTTTTGTGGAGCAGTGTTTGCTTGAGACATAATAATCTTTCCTTTAGTGTTTTAATTTTCTATTGTTCAAGTTAAGCAACTGAAAAGCATTACCTTTTAACACAATATGCCTAACTCCTTATAAGCTAGAGTAAACGCAATAAATATTGAGCCTTTTCTATTGTGTTTGCTCTAGTCCGCTCATTGACACTTTAGTGGCATTGAGTGGCAAAAAGCAAGAAT
>CAYJFE010000136.1:0-6427 GCA_964369165.1 uncultured Desulfovibrionaceae bacterium
TTGAAGTTCGTGACGTTCACTTCTCTCACTACGGCAGAATTTGTCCTATTGAAACTCCTGAGGGTCCAAACATTGGTCTTATCGTTTCACTCACAACTTTTGCAAAAGTAAACGAATTTGGCTTTATCGAAACTCCTTACAGAGTTGTAAAAGACGGTAAAGTGACTGACGAAATTATCCATATCGATGCGACAACAGAAGACGGTTCAGTTATCGCTCCTGCTGTTGCAAAAATCAATAAAGACGGCTCTTTTGCTGATGCTACTATTCCAGCTCGTACAAAAGATGACGTTGTTATGGCTATGCCAGAAGAAATTCACTACCAAGATATTTCTCCTAGCCAAATGGTTTCAATTTCAGCCGCACTTATTCCTTTCCTTGAGCACGATGATGCGAACCGTGCGCTTATGGGTTCAAACATGCAACGTCAAGCTGTGCCACTTCTTCGTCCTGAACGTCCATTAGTTGGAACAGGTATCGAATTCGACGTGGCTCGTGACTCTGGCGCGTGTTTACTTGCTGAAGGCAAAGGTATTGTTGAGTATGTTGACGCTGAAAGAGTTATCGTAGCTTACAATGACACACATATGCAAAAATTCGGTGGCGTTGTAGCATACGACTTGCTCAAATTCCACAAATCAAACCAAAACTCATGCTTTGGTCAAGTTCCTGCTTGCTATAAAGGTCAAGAAGTCGAAAAAGGCACACTCCTTGCTGACGGCCCTGACATCGAACGTGGCGAACTCGCACTTGGTAAAAACCTCACCGTAGCTTTCATGCCTTGGTGTGGATACAACTTTGAAGATAGTATCCTCATTTCTGAAAGAATGGTAAAAGAAGACGTTTATACTTCTATCCATATCGAAGAATTTGAAGTTGTTGCTCGTGATACTAAATTAGGGCCTGAAGAAATCACCCGCGATATTCCAAACGTGGGCGAAGATATGCTCAGAAACCTTGATGCCGCTGGTATTATCCGCATCGGTGCTCCAGTTAAACCTGACGATATCCTCGTAGGCAAAATCACTCCAAAAGGTGAAACTCAGCTCACACCAGAAGAAAAACTTCTTCGTGCTATCTTTGGTGACAAGGCTAGAGATGTAAAAAATACATCACTCAAAGTTCCTCCAGGGATTGAAGGTATTGTTGTTGACGTAAAAGTTTTCAACCGCCGTTCAGGTGAAAAAGACGAAAGAACTCGTGATATCGAAGATTATGAAATTTCAGTAATCGATAGAAAAGAACGTAGTCATATCAAGATTCTTACAAAAAATATCAAAGAAAAATTGCTTCCTCTTATCGAAGGCAAATTGACTCAAGATGCAATTTCCGGCAATAAGAAAAACGAAGTAATAGTCGCTGCAAAATCAACTATTTCAGAAGAACTTCTTCAAGAAATTCCTTTGAAAAAACTTGAAAATGCTTTTGAAGATAGAGAGCTTAATACTACAATCAATAATATGATTGCTGATTATGAGCGTTATATCAATGTTATCAAAAGCCTTTACGATGCTAAGCGTGAAAAAGCAACTGAAGGCGATGATTTGCCTCCAGGTGTGATCAAGATGGCAAAAGTTTATATTGCTGTTAAACGTAAACTTTCAGTGGGCGATAAAATGGCTGGCCGTCACGGTAACAAAGGTGTTGTATCTTGTATCTTACCAGAAGAAGATATGCCTTTCTTCCAAGACGGACGTACAGTTGATATCGTATTGAACCCACTTGGTGTTCCATCACGTATGAACATCGGGCAAATTATGGAAGTTCACCTTGGTTGGGCTGCTAAAGAATTAGGCCGTCAACTTGCTGAAATGGTTGACGCAAATACTGCTTTGGCCGAAGTTCGTAAAGAAGTGAAAGAAATATTTGTTTCTGAAAACCCTGGTATGAATATTGACGAAATTGTTGATTCTATGGACGATGACACTTTTAGACAAGCAGTCTTGAAACTTCGTCGTGGTATTATCACAAAAACTCCAGTATTTGACGGCGCAACAGAAGCTGACATTTGGCCATGGCTCAATAAAGCTGGTGTTGCTGAAGACGGTAAAACACAACTATATGACGGCAGAACAGGCGATGCTTTCAAAAACAAAGTAACCACTGGTGTTATGTATGTATTGAAACTTCACCACTTAGTTGACGAAAAAATCCACGCTCGTTCAACAGGACCTTACAGCCTTGTTACACAGCAACCACTCGGCGGTAAAGCGCAGTTTGGTGGTCAGCGTCTTGGTGAGATGGAAGTTTGGGCGCTTGAAGCTTATGGCGCTTCCTACCTCTTACAAGAATTCCTCACCGTTAAGTCAGATGACGTGACTGGTCGTGTGAAAATGTATGAAAAAATCGTTAAAGGCGATAACTTCTTAGAAGCAGGCCTTCCTGAATCCTTTAACGTTTTGGTAAAAGAGCTTATGTCATTAGGTCTTAATGTAAATATGTTACAAGAAGATGCAAAAAAGAAAAACAAACCTCTTATTTTCATGGAAGATGAGAAGATCGATCTTGGTTAATATATAAATACTGATACTTGCCTCTATCTTGGCAGTTAACGTGGGCGTGTTTCTAAATTCAAAAATTTCGTGGAATTTTCAATAAAAAAGGATTTTTTACGAAATGAATGTATCAAAAACATACATGATTGGAGTAGAAAATTCAATTTTTAGCAGAAAAAACGCGAAAGAATGGATTTAGAAACATACCCATATTTTCCTTTCTAATTAGGAGATACCCCTATGAGTCTTGATGAATTATTTAGCGTAAGGCAAACAACACAAGCAAATGCTTCTAACATCAAAAGTTTAAAGTCATTACAAATCACCATTGCCTCACCTGAAAATATTCGTGAATGGTCTTTTGGTGAAGTAAAAAAACCTGAAACCATCAACTATAGAACCTTCAAACCTGAAAGAGATGGCCTTTTCTGTGCTAAAATCTTCGGGCCTGTCAAAGATTACGAATGTAACTGCGGCAAATATAAAAGAATGAAGCACAGAGGCATTGTCTGTGAAAAATGTGGCGTTGAAGTTATTGCTTCAAAAGTTCGTCGTGAACGTATGGGTCATATCGAACTTGCCGCTCCTGTTGCGCATATCTGGTTTCTAAAAACTCTTCCATCAAAAATCGGTACCTTGCTTGACATGACTATGGCTGATTTGGAAAAAGTTCTTTATTTCGATTCTTTCATCGTTTTAGATCCAGGCGTGACAAATCTTACAAAATTTCAAGTTATTTCAGAAGATCATTATTTCAGCATCTTAGAAAAATACAATGAAGACGAATTCCAAGTAGGCATGGGCGCAGAAGCTATACGCTCACTTCTTGAAGAAATTGATTTGGAAACTTTAAAGATTGACTTGCGTGAAGAATCACTCACCACAAAAAGTCAAACTCGTAAAAAGAAAATCACAAAACGCCTCAAAATCGTTGAAGCTTTCTTAGAATCAGGCAATAAACCTGAGTGGATGATTATGGAAGTTATTCCAGTTATTCCACCAGAACTTCGCCCACTTGTTCCACTTGATGGCGGACGTTTTGCCACATCAGATTTGAACGATCTTTATCGTCGTGTTATCAACCGTAACAACCGTTTAAAAAGATTGAAAGATTTAGGCGCACCTGAAATCATTATCCGCAACGAAAAACGTATGCTTCAAGAAGCTGTTGACGCTTTATTTGATAACGGCAGACGTGGCCGTGCTATCACTGGCACAAATGGTCGTCCTTTAAAATCTTTATCAGACATGATCAAAGGTAAGCAAGGTCGTTTCCGTCAAAACTTGCTCGGTAAACGTGTTGACTATTCTGGCCGTTCAGTTATTGTTGTTGGCCCTAAATTGAAATTGCACCAATGCGGTCTTCCTAAGAAGATGGCATTAGAACTCTTCAAGCCATTTATCTATTCAAAACTTGAAGCTCAAGGCCATGCAAGCACCATAAAAAGTGCAAAGAAAATGGTGGAAAGAGAAGAATTGGTAGTATGGGATATCTTATCAGAAGTGGTAAGAGAATATCCAATTCTATTGAACCGTGCTCCTACACTCCACAGACTTGGTATACAAGCTTTTGAACCATTACTTGTTGAAGGTAAAGCTATCCAACTTCACCCGCTCGTTTGTTCAGCCTATAACGCTGACTTTGACGGTGACCAAATGGCTGTTCACGTTCCTTTATCAGTTGAAGCACAGATTGAATGTCGTGTTCTTATGATGAGCACAAACAACGTGCTTTCACCTGCGAACGCTTCACCTGTTATTATTCCATCACAAGATATTGTTCTTGGCCTCTACTACATGACAGCTGAAAGAAGCTTCTGTAAAGGCGAAGGTATGGTATTCTCAGCACCTTGGGAAGTTATTGCTGCTTTTGATGCTGACCAACTTGAAATGCACGCAAGAATTAAAGTACGTATGCCAGATGGTAAAGTCTATGACACAACTCCTGGCCGTATTATGGTTTCAGAAATCTTGCCAAAAGAACTTTCATTCGACACTGTAAACTGCGTACTTACTAAAAAAGCCATTGCGAAATTAGTTGGCGATTGCTACAATGAAGCTGGCATTAAAGCTACTGTTCTTCTTTGTGATAGACTAAAAGATCTTGGTTATGAAAACGCAACACGCGCTGGTATTACTATCGGTGTGAAAGACTTAATCATTCCAAGCACTAAGAAGAAAATCATCACTACTGCTACTGACGAAGTAGAAGAAATTGAAAAACAATACCGTGACGGTATCATCACTGTTACAGAAAAATACAATAAAGTTGTTGACGTTTGGACAAAAGCCACAAACGACGTTTCTTCAGAAATGAGCCGTGAAATCTCTAACGATACCATGGTTGATGAAAAAACTGGCAAGACTGAACTTAATCCTTCTTTCAACCCAATCTTTATGATGTCAAACTCAGGCGCGAGAGGTAACCAAGACCAAATGCGTCAACTTGCTGGTATGCGTGGTTTGATGGCTAAACCTTCAGGTGAAATCATCGAAACTCCTATTACAGCTTCTTTCCGTGAAGGTTTGACAGTTCTTCAATACTTCACATCAACTCACGGTGCTCGTAAGGGTCTAGCTGATACAGCTTTGAAAACTGCAAACTCTGGTTACTTGACTCGTCGTTTGGTTGACGTTGTTCAAGACGTTATCATTGGCGAAAACGATTGTAACACAGTTGACGGCATCGAAATGACAGCTCTTATGGAAGGCAATGAAGTTAAAGTGCCATTGAAAGACAGAATTGTCGGCCGTGTGCTTCTTTATCCTGTATTTGATCCAGCTAAACCATCAGAAATCATTGTTGACGAAAACACCTTGGTTGACGATAAAATCGCACAAAAAATTGATGAAGCAGCTGTTGCTAGCGTAACAATTCGTTCAGCACTCACCTGCCAATCAGAACGCGGCATCTGCGCTATGTGTTATGGACGTGACCTTGCTCGTGGCCACCTTGTAAACATCGGTGAAACAGTAGGTACAATTGCTGCTCAATCAATCGGTGAACCAGGAACACAGCTTACAATGCGTACTTTCCACATCGGTGGTACAGCATCAACAGGCACAGTTTCACGTTCAAACTACGAAGCTCAATACACTGGTAAGGTTGCATTAAACCGTATACAAAGTGTAACGAATAAAGAAGGCATTGAACTTGTTCTTTCAAAAAGTGGCCAAGTCACAATTATTGACGAACAAGGCCGTGAAAGAGAAAAATATACTCTTCCTAAAGGCGCACGTCTTTATGTAAAAGATGGTCAAGACATCCTTAAAGGCCATATGCTTGCTGAATGGGATCCGTTCAACGAACCATTTATCTCTGAAGTTGGTGGTCACATCAAATTCACAGATATTATCGAAGGCCGTACAGTTCAAGAAAAAATAGATGACGCAACTCGTCAAACAACTCGTACTATTCTTGAATACCGTACAACCAACCTTAAACCTGCCATCTCAATTTGTGATGAAACTGGCACAGTGAAGACACGTATGTCAGCGCAAGGTAATTTAGAATTGCCTGCTAACTATGCTCTTCCTGTTGGCGCTATCTTGATGGTAACTAACGATCAAGTCATCGAAGCTGGTGACATTATCGCTCGTAAACCTCGTGAAGCTTCAAAAACAAAAGATATCGTTGGTGGTCTTCCACGTGTTGCTGAACTCTTTGAAGTGCGTAAGCCAAAAGATATGGCTGTAGTATCTGAAATCGGCGGTACAGTTACTTATGCTGGCGAAATGAAAGGTAAACGTAAACTTATCGTCACACCTGAATACGGCGACACTAAAGAATATCTTATCCCTAAAGGTAAGCATATCACCATTACTGACGGCGACTTTGTTGAAGCTGGTGACCTCCTCACTGAAGGGCATCCAGAATTGCACGATATCCTCCGCACCCGTGGCGAAAAATTCTTGGCTCGTTACTTAGTTGA
>CAYJFE010000137.1:0-6420 GCA_964369165.1 uncultured Desulfovibrionaceae bacterium
GAGTCAAGGAAGAAATAAATAAATTAAATTTGACATTAGAAATAGAACACTATTTAGTTTATGTAATTAATTGTTACTTATTGATAAGTAGTTTTTGATTATAGAGTTACTGTCAGTAATATCCTCTGGTCGCCCTGCATATAAAATTTGACCGCCATTGTCACCCCCCTTTGGACCGAATTCAATGTAATAGTCCATTGCAGAGAGTAAAAATGTATTATGTTCTATAATCATTATTCCTTGTGTCTTCGGAAGTAATTCGTCAAAATAGTTGAGAAGCTTTTTTATGTTTTCTTGATCAAGTCCTCTAGTTGGTTCATCAACTATTAAAAACACTTCCTTTAAATGAACTTTTAAATTTGCAAGTAATTTTATTCTTTGTGCTTCGCCTCCTGATAACTCATGAGTGGGCATAAAGAGTGACAGGTGACCTAAGCCAAGCTTAAGAAGATTATTTAGCTTGCTATGTAAGACTTTGTTATCGCCGAAAATTTTATCTGAAACTAGTTTGGAGATTGGTGTTGATAGAATTTCATAAATATTTAAATCTGAATATTTATATCCTAAAACTGTATTGTTGTATCGTTTACCTTCGCAAACTTCACATCGTATTTTTATTGTACTTGCAAATGCAGGCTCGTATTTAGTATGTCCTTTCCCTTCACAGAAAGGGCATTGGCTAGCGGAATTATTAAATAAAAAAGTTTTTACTGGTAAATTGAGCTTAGTTGATATTGTTTTATCAATAGACTGCATAAGCCCTAGATAGGTTGCAACAATAGATGAACTACTTCCTTTAATGCTGTCTTGGTTGATATAATGTACATTTTTTTGTTTAGAAAATGCTTCTGCAAAAGAAGATTTACCAGAACCAGAGGCTCCGCAACATCCAATCATACAGTGCAGTGGAATATTTACATCAATTTTTTTAATATTATTATAGTTTGCGATAGTTACATTTCGAAAGTCAATAGCCTTTTTCCTGTTGCGTACAAGATTCACTGATTCTTGCTCACTAATCCAATTAGATGAGTGAATAATCTTCCCATCTTCTAATGCAATTACCTTGTCAGCTTTTTTTATAAAATCAAGTTGATGGTCCACAATTACAATTGTAGAAGATTTCTGCTTTAGAGCAAGGATTTGTGTCATAATAGCTTGATACTCTGAAGCATGTAATGAAGAAGATGGTTCGTCAATAATATAAAGAAGGTTTGAAAATTCTGACCTTACAACAGATGATAGCAATAGCCTTTGAAATTCACCTCCAGAAAGTGTAGGAATGCCTCTTGCTGGTGTCAAATAGCCTAGATTGTTATTACATACGATCTTGCAAAGATTGAATAATGATTTTACCAGTATGTTATTTTTCATGAAACTTTCAAAATATGAGACTAAAGTCTCAAAACTGGAGAGCATGATATCATGGATATTTTTGCCTTCTAGTTTATATCTCAAAAGATTTGATGAAAATCTTGCCCCCATACATTCTGGGCATAATTCGTTTTTGATATACGATTGAATCTTTTGCCTATTTCCCGGTACACTAATATCTCTACAAGCTTGTTCAATTTCTTCAAGTACTCCAATGTAAGAGATATTTTTTTGCTTATACCTACTTTTTTGTTTGAACTTTATGGTATAACTTTTTTCGCTTTTACTGTATAGAATGAGCTTTTTTTCGTTTGCAGTTAAATCTTCAAGTGACTTGTTCATATCTATCCCAGAGTCTATACAAAAACTTTCTAAAAGGGGATAGTAGTGAGATGAAATAAAGTTGTTCCAAGTATGAAATGGCTTTTGGGTAAGGGGTTTAGTGTAGTCAACAATAAGGTTTTCATCGGGTAAAAAAACACCCCCCAAACCTTCGCATCTTTGACAGCAATTTGAAGGATTATTATGAGAAAGAATATTTGTTTTCAATTCAGGATATTGATGAAGAAAAAGGGGTAAAAGCATTTTATCAAGATTTAGAAAAGTAAAGACGCTTGAACGAGGATTTGTATGATGATTTTTTTGCTTTAGAGCAATAGCAGGCAATAGATTACTGTAACCTTCTAGCATAGGATTATTCAAGGATGGATTACCAGAAAGAATATCAAGTTCATTTTTACAAAGATTATATAAAGTATGAAATGCAAGTGATGATTTTCCTGCGCCACTTCCACCGACGATAGCTGTAATTTTATTGTAAGGAAAAGTGACATTAATGGATTTTAGATTGTTTGTTGTAATGCTATTGAGGGTTATCATGACTATTTTTCCTCATTAGAAATTGCGTTTGTGCCTTCCATTGACTTTATTTCAAATATATCGTTTAAAGTGTAGTCGTCTGTCAAGAAAAAGGATTTGCATGCAAGCTTTTTTAAATCTTTGTCTGTATACTTTTCTAGTATATGAGCTGAGTGAAGTTTAGTGTACAGATAAGCTAATAAGGCATGTGCTCTTTTAGAAAAAAGCGGAGCTAAGGACGCAGTTTTATTTAATCTGTTTATAATGTCTTCAATTTCATGTTCTAAGCTTTTATCAAAAATTGCCTGTTTTTCAATGTTTATTCTCATCCATAGTATAGTATAAAAAAGTTCTGCATCAAAATTACTTTGAGCAGGGTCAATATTATTTGTATCAATAGCCTTTCGGTAATAGGTGAGTGCCTCATCGCGTCTTCCAGCAAGATCATAAGTTCGTCCTAGTTCAAAAAACACTTGCTTTGGATTATATTCCTCAGCTCGTTCCATGTGTGTAATTATTTCATGTAACTTTCTATCATCAGTATTACCATTGTATAAATTAGTTTTTAGTGCTATAAATTCATTTTCGCAGGTAAAATCACTCAGGCGCCATTGTTTATCAGGTAATTTTCCAATTTCAAGAAGCATATATTTACTTCTAAGTGTAGTTGCTATACCTAGTTCAGCCCTTGGGAAAAACGAATCAATCTTCAAAGCACTTTCGAAGTCGGCAATTGCTTGATTAAATTTCCCTGAGAGCTGATACTGTTCACCTCGTAAAACATACAAAAATTTATTGTTCTTGTCGCTTTGAAGCAAATCGGTGAGGCCTTCAATTTTGTACGCAAAATTATCAACACTATTATCTTCATCCATACTTTGAAAAATCAAGGGAAAAATGTTCTTAGCTTGTTTATTATACTTTTTTAGCTTCTTTTCTTCTTTTCTTAAATTCTTAAAAGAAAAATATGCCCCAACAGCAGTTGCTCCAATAATTAGTGTTAGCAAACCTGTTACAATTGTTAGGAAATCTTTGTATGCTAAACTTGAACCTACTGATGTTAAACTGAGGCTGTGAATTTGAGATGTAATGGGCAAGTCTTGCTCTAAACTAGCAAGGTTATTATAGTATTCAAATAAATAAGTTAGTACAAATTTCGCCATATAACTTACTAATAGTACAAGAAACATGAATACTAAAATATATGTTATGTTCTTTATCATCAGTTTTAAAGTTTTTGAAACAGTTTTACCTAAGCTTTTTAATATGTTTTTTGATTCAAGACTAACTATTTCTTTAGTAAATTGAGCAAAAAATATCATAATAAAAACAACCAATAAAGACAGCCCCAATGCAACTCCTAATAAAAAGATAATACTATCCATCGCTATATTCCCCCTTTCCACAACAAGGACATTTGTCCCAAAAATGATATTCATCTAAATTTAGTTTTTTTGTTAAATAATTAAATTCTCCACGTTTTCCAAACATTGTTGGAGGAATTTTTTCTATATTCAACATCAACTTTAATGCTTCATTGGCAACGAATGAGGCAGAAATAGATGCCAATGGAGCTAGGTTACCAATGTTTCTATGCTCTTTTACAATTCTTTCAGCATTTTCGAGCTCAGAAATATGAAGTTCTTCTAATCCGTGGGATATGCAATGAAAACAAGGGGTTTTACGTGGTATAATAGTCGGTCCGATAAGACTTAGGTGCATATTATAGCCACCGGCAATTATGTGTGGAAGATTGCGTGCAAAAGCACTTTCTGTAATAATTGCTGATGTGTGAGCAACAGATGGGTAGTCAGCACAATTAATAATAATAGTTTCAGGAGAATACTTCTCTAGGTATTTGGTCAATTGTTCAGGAGATGATAGCTTTTCAAGTGCAATGTCGACAGTATAATAGTTCTGAATTCGAGAATCTAGCATTTCTTTTAATGCTTGAGCCTTATATTTTCCAATATCAGAATTTTTGAAAAGAGAACGATTTAAATTGTGTAGTTTTACAATATCATCATCAAGTACAAAGAAGTTTTTTATGCCAAGCTGTGCAAGCATTGAAATTACCCAACTACCAACACCGCCTGCACCTATAAGAATGATATTCGTTTTTTCTATTTTTTCCCAATAGTCATTGATTTTATAAAATGGTACATATGATGAGATAAAGTTTAAAACTCTTCGAAATGGATGTGAATATGTATATTCTGCAAAAAAAGTATCTTCTAACACACATCTATCTATAAGAAGTTCAAAGAATTTACTAATACCCATTTTTTGCGTAGGAGTTAAATTATAGAAAGTAAGAAGATCTGAAAAGGATAACGAACCATTAAGATTAGCTAATATTTCGATATATTTCTCATCTCTTATTTCAAGGTTGAAGCTTTGGCGTATATCAGATAAAAAAAACTGATACTTGTTCTTGTCAGGTAATGGTACAAAAGAAACAGAAGGTCTCAAACGTAGGAATTTATCTTGAAAATTAATCATTTCTACCCCTACAAGTTATACAATCTTCATCTTTATTGACGTAAAAAGAGTCTAAAGAGTAGTCGTGAAATAAAAACTCACCTCTGCGACTATTATTTATATAATTTGCATCTTCTGCTGTAAAATAATTAAAAACTTCAAGGGCACAGGCTGAGGCACTAAACGATGCTAAGCTACCTAAACCTCCAAAGCACCCACTTCTATTTTTGACAGGGTGGGGAATAGGTTTCCAATTTTTCAAATTTTCGTGAAAAAACGTTGAATAACAGTCAGCACACGGTGTTTTAAAAGGAACAAGAATTTCTCCAAGCGAAGCTAAATGCGCATCAAATCCTCCCGCTGCTACAATTGGAATATTCTTATTTATTGCATAACGAGAAAGCTTGATATTTGTATAGCCAATGTATGGCTCATCAGCTGTATTAATAATCAAGTCGGTATTTAACACAAGCTCATCTAAATTACTTTGAGTGGAAAGCATTGAGTTGTGGATTCCTATTTTAGGAAAAAATGCATACTCTTCAACAAGCTTTTTAGCGGAATCTACTTTTGAACAACTTAAGTCATGTGCGACTGGATATAAGGTACGAGCTACATCATTTTCTTCAACATTCGAATAGTCGATTAGTGTAAATTTTCTAAAGCCCATCATACACAGCTCAACAAGGATAGTGCTACCGATAGCTCCTAATCCAACTATTGTTATGTGGGCATCGAATATTTTCTTTTGTGCGTTAATTGCTTTATCGGCTTGTTTCAGAGTATCTAATAAAAAATAGATTTGTCTCTTATATCTTTCTATATATTTTTTAGGCAACAAAGAAGTTTCAAGAGGGTTTTGCATAACAATCCCCTCAGCCTCTAAAAATTTCAGAAAGTTTTCTGTTCTTGCATCTAGAACTAATCCTGCAAAAGTAAGAGCATCAAGAAGACTGTCTCCCTTTGAAAATCTTTTCACCAATTCTGCATAGGCAGGAAGACATTTTATTTTTAGACGCCTTCTATTTGATAAAAAAACAAAAAGAAGTGTACAAGCGTCTTCTGCTCTGGATAGCACAAACACCTCTACACCATCTCGTAGTTCAGGATAAATTTCTGATAAGTTCATAGCTATTAATACTGAACTTGTCCGCCCTTGGCAACAAGATATTTTTCCCATGCTTCTGCAGATTCTGCAAAGTTTGCATCCGCTGAGCATACACGAGTACAGCAATCTGAGCGGCTTCCAGAGCAGGTTGCAGTGTAAGTTGCTTTATTCATACCCTCTTCATCAGAAATCACGGAAAAACCATAGTCAAAATTATCAAACACTTCTTTGTCCATATTTTTACTCACCTTTATTTTTTTATATATTAATGCTCATACTATAAATTGTCAACTATAATGTTAGAAGCTTATATTACTATTTTCTGCTAAAACCATCGCCTACCCCTTAACTTTGCGCACAATCTCGCTAAAGCTTTCCATCGCACTTTGAAGATTATCCATAATATCTTGAGCTAAGACTTCGGGTTCGGGTAGATTATCTAAATCTGCAAGGGTTTTATCCTTCACCCAAAAGATATCAAGGCTTGTTTTGTCACGAGTGATGATGTCGTCATAATTAAATTTACGCCATCTACCATCGGGAGTTTCTTCGCTATAGCTTTCTTCTCTTGCTTTGAGATTTCCTGATTTATAGCAAGA
>CAYJFE010000138.1:0-6381 GCA_964369165.1 uncultured Desulfovibrionaceae bacterium
GCGACAGCTTTAAAAAGATCTTCGGGGATAATATCACCGACTTCGACTTGTTTGTAAAGAGCTTGAGCAAGCGGTTTATTCTCTCTTATAGGCACATTATGTTCTGCCGCAATTTCCTTTATCCGCATAGCCACATGATCCGCACCTTTTGCCACAACCAAAGGCGCGTGCGATACCGTAGGATCATACATAAGCGCAACAGCAAAGTGTGTAGGGTTTGTCACCACAACGTCAGCTCTCGGCACGTCTTGAAACATACGCCTCTGCAAAACTTCCATCATTTTTTGCTTTTGCTTTTGCTTGACCATAGGATCACCGTCTGCTTGACGTCTTTCGTCCTTCACTTCGTCTTTCGTCATCTTCAAATTTTCTTCGTACTCATGCCTTGTATACCAAAGATCAAAAATAGCAATGGCCACCATCGGAATGAGAGCGTAAACAATAAGCCAATAGCCATGGTAGAGCATATACGCGCCAATTCCAGCCGCATCCATATGGTAAAGAGTGAGAAAATTAGGGTATTCGTCCATAATATACCAATAAGGTATAATACCAATAACGACTGCAAAACCCACACTTTTGCCTAAACGAACAAGGGTTTGTGGCGACAAAAAAAGATTTTTTAAGCCATTAAATATATTAAAATTTTGCCATTTGATTTTAAAAACTTTTGTCGTCCAAAGTTTTCCTACTTGTAAGCGCAACACAATATAAGAAGCAAAGAAAAGTACCAAAGCTATAGGCAAAACCAAGATTGCCATCTCATAAGCCAGCAATTGAATCATCATATAAGCTTCTGCTTCGTCAACAACGCGAAATATTCCTTCAGTAAAGAAATAAGCAAAGATAGCGTGAAATCTATCAATAATAATATGGATATAGAAATAAAGCACGCAAACACCCATAAAGAGCGAAAGAGTTTTAGTTATCTCCTGCGCTTTTGGAACATTACCCTCGCCTCGCGCCTTATTTCGCCGCTTAGGGGTTGCGCTCTCGGTTCTGCTTGGGTCTTTTGCCATATTCTTTTCCTAATAAGAAAGTCTAATTATTTATTTGTATCACATTTTCAGGCTGAAACATGGGCGACATCGAACGAATAAGGTTTAAAAACATATCGTCTAAACCTTTAATATAAGTGAAAATTTCTGTTTCAAAAAGCTGAAAAAGCATGGCCACAAAGAAAAAGCCTATCATAATTTTTAATGGAAAGCCCATTTCCATAATATTCATCTGCGGCGAAACCTTGCTCATAAGACCAAGACCAACTTCCACCAAGAATAAAGCCACCAGCACAGGCGCAATAATCTTAATAGCAAAAGTGAAAACCATTTTTGAAAGCGTAAGCATTTGCGCAAGAATCGGCCCATCAAGCACAATTCCGCCTGGTGGGATATATTTATAAGTAGCAACAAAGGCTTTTAGCATATACAAATGCCCGTCTAAAGCAAGAAAAAGAAGTGTGGCAACCATATTAAAAAAGAAAGCAATAACACCCACTTGCCCTCCACCAGAGGGGTCTGCAAAGTTGATCATACTAAAGCCCATCTGCATGGCTATAAGCTCACCACCAGCTTGAATGCCTGCAAAAAAGAAGCGCACAGCAAGGCCAAGCGTGATGCCAAGCACAAGCTCGCCAAGCATTATAAGACCTATGGCAAAAGGGTGTGGCGGCAAAGTTGCGCCTATAACATTCACTTGTGGCCAAACAGCCGCTGTAAACACTAGCACAAAGCCTGCCTTCCACTGATTTGGTGTATTGTCAACACCAAAAACAGGCAACATAAAGATCACCAAGGAGGCTCGCATAAGCGTCAACAAAAAAGAATATATTGTTGTCAGTTCAAATGTAAATAGATCCATGGTATACCTTTTAAGAGAGAACGTTCGCTACAACCAGTCTTCGAGCATTCCTACTGAATTCATGGCGAAAAAAGCAATAATGCCAGCCGAAGTAGAAAGGTTTAGTGAACGTATGGAGTTTTTTGTCGGAATGCGTATTCTATTGCTAAAGCGAGAAAGCACATCAGCCGGCAAACCTCTTGTTTCAGGACCAAATAAAAGGGCGTCGTCTTTGGTGAATTGAAAGTGTTGCAAGGGCATTCCTTGACGGGCAGAAGTGCAGACGATTCTCTTTTCAGGATAAGCCTCAAGATATGCATCAAGGCTCTTCCATGTTTTTAACTCAACATGAGCCCAATAGTCAAGCCCTGCCCTTTTCAAATATTTGTCATCAAGACTAAAGGCAAGCGGCTCTATTAAATGTAATGCAAGACCTGTGCCAGCGCACATACGTGCAATATTGCCTGTATTTGGCGGAATTTCAGGTTCAAAAAGAACTATATGCATATTATAACCTACTAAATTGAAATCTGACACAGATATAATTGAAAAGTCAATTTTGCCTATCTATACAAAAAAAGCCCTCACTTATTGCTAAATGAGGGCTTGTATTTCTAATGGTCGGAGAGACAGGATTCGAACCTGCGACCCTCTGGTCCCAAACCAGATGCGCTACCAAGCTGCGCCACTCTCCGAGTATAATCAAGAACTTTCACATCTCGTAAAAGCTTTGAATTTGTGTAGAAAAGATATGTAGCTCATTCAAAAGAAAATGTAAAGCTTTTTTTTGCAAAAATTTAATTTTTGTTTAGTCCGAAAAAAAAACTAGCTACAAAGGACAAGAATTTCTAAACTATTTACCTTTTGCAGCACGTTTAGAAGCTTTAAGTGGGTTAACTTTCGCAGCAGCTTTTGCAGTCACTTTAACGTGTGTAGCAAAGTTGCAACGGCTGTCAGTCCATTTGCGTGCAGGGTTAGGATATGCTTGGCAGAATTGTTCTTCTTCAAACAATCTGATGCGTTCGCAACCTTCGCATTTATCAATAACCGGTTTGAGGCTTACACCATTCAAAACTACACCAGCATCTGTTTTTACAGCATTAAGTAATTGTTTATCTGTATTAGACATGAAATCCTCCGCGCCTTTTATGGCTATTTCATTCGTATTTGAACTGCAATTTTTTACCTATTTTTATACACTTGTCAAGCGTTAAATAGCAGTATTATTAATTTTTTTTATAATTCTTTGATTTAATTATAATTAGCTCTGTATTCTTCAAGAATAGAAGCTATTTGACATTTTAGAAATAAGCACCATATTAATAGGATAAGGCTTAATATTCTACAAAAACCAAGAGGTTTGTATGCCACATTTTAGAAAAATCAAAGAAGAAGTAAGAAAATATATAGCTCATGAAGATTTTAACCTAGAAACTTTACCGCAAATTATAAAAGAACTAAGCTATGAACAATGGATAAGCCCTTTATTTGCCTGCCTGCTCTATGCAGAGCCTCAAAATTCTCGTGCAGCAAAAATGCTTGGCTATGCCATAAAGCATATAGCTGAAAAAAACATGGAGCAAGCACGCATCATTATTAGGCGCATGATTTGGCAAATGAATGAAGAGTCTGGCAATATAGGCTGGGGCATTCCCTATGCCTTTGCTGAGGCTCTTGCCCAATCAGAAGCTTTAGCAAAAGAATATTATAAAATACCTATTACCTATGTATGGGATATTGATGCTGACAGCAATTATTGCGATCATGCGCCTTTAAGAATACAATGCTTTGAGGCTGTCGAGATTTTGCTTGATACCTATCCAAAGTATCGCGATTATGCAAAAAAAGCCCTACTCTCTTCAAAAAACGATAGTGATCCTGCTTGCAAAGAAAAAGCCGTATCGCTGATTAAGAAATACGGCTTTAATGAATAAAGTAAGAATATCTTAAATTGTCATAAATGCTTTGTCGGGATTATTTTCTTTCAAAACTTCCGTCAAAGGCTGTCCCATATATTCAATTTCAATGCCTTCAATCTTTTGCAAATCTTCCACTTTGCCTAATTTCTCAGCGCAGGAAAGACAAGCTTGGCATTTTCCACCAGCTTTTTGAAATTCTTGCACCAATTCTTGCATTTTCTCACTTTCTGTGAGCAATTTGACTGTTGCGCCCCATACAATAATGCGCACTTCTTCCCACCAGCCAAATTTCAAGCTATTTGTGGCATACATGAAAAGCATAAGCTCAGCCGTGATAGGATTATCGTTCACCCATAGTATAGTTAATGATTTTGCCATGATATTTCCTTATACTTTCTATGCGCGAAGTTCTTCAACTTGCGTATACATATAGTTGCGGCCAGTCGCTGTGATTTGCTGTTCAGCCAAAATTTCAATCGCATCAGCCTTTACCGATTTTGCATCAAGGCCAAGTGTGAGGCAATAATCAGCCAATTGTGCTGCCCATTTTGCATCATTATCAGCCAAAGCTTTTTTTGCTCTTTCTAATAGAGCTTCTTTTCCGCCAGCCATTTCAGCCATGCGCTCTGCTTCTTCAAGCAAGGTTAAAGGCATAAGATTTGTGGAATTACCGTCAAACCAACCAAGATGTCCCGTGAATATATTCTTTGCAGACCAAGCAACATTGCCATAAAATTCAGTAAGATAATCAAGTTCAGCTAAATGCGGAGGAAGTACAACATATTCGCCAATTTCACGCAATGTAAGGCCTTTGTTCATTCCTTCTATGCTTTTATCATATACAAATTTGATTGCATCACGGAAATTTTTCATAAATTCTGCGCCCTCTTCACGGCTAAGCACAGGAAGAGTATGCCCTAAAACTATAGCTTTTGGATTGAGAGTCATCATATTTTCAATGGAATTAATCCAAACGCGCACATCACGATAGCCCGTTCCCCTTACTGCATAAAGATTTGGGAAAGAACGATACATATTATCGCCACAAAAAAGCACTTCCTTGTCTTTATACCAGACAAAAAGCTGATCAGCTGTTTCACCAGGTGCGGCATGAAGTTCAAGTTCGATGGAGTCAATCTTCAAAACTACTTTATCTTCTGAAAAAGTATGCGTAGGCGCAACTGCCTTTGCGTGGGCGTTAAAGCCACCACTTTTAGGAAAACGAATTGGCGCAATGCCATTATTTATTCTTTTTTCTACTGGAAGTTTAAATCCGCCCTGCCTTGCACCACGCATAGCAAAAATTGGTCCAAGCATGGCAAATTGTTTATTTTCTGCATTGAAATTATCTCTTGCCCAAATCTGAACTTTGCCATCTTCATTATTGCCACTTTCTAAAAATGCAGGTGTTCCCATTGTGTGATCAGGGTGTCCATGCGTATAAACTATAGCGGCAACAGGCTTTTGCGTGATTTTTCTAAATTCATCAAATGCCATCTTGCAATCGTCAACATCAAAGCCTGCGTCTACAATAACTATTGCATTTTCGCCTTCAATCATGCTTATTGTTGAAACCGAATGATTCACGGAAGTATAGACATTGTCAGCTATCTTAACAATTCTTGCTGTTAAATCTTCGCCTCTTTTTATTAATAATTGTGTCGCTTTTGACTGTGCCATTTTTTTTACTCCTTATATCTAGACTCTGTACAAGCCTGTTTAATAATTTACTCATTGCATAAAATAAATATAGTTCGATATCAAACCATTGTCAAGTTATAAATTTCTTATTTCCAAATTTTCTTAGCTTGCAATCTCAAGGCTTTTGATATAAATTAACTTTTCATGCAAAATTTTCAATTATAAATTTTTTATATTAAGGACTTGATATGAACATTCTTATTTTCGGACCAAACGGCAGTGGCAAGGGAACTCAAGGCTCGCTATTGATGGAAAAATACGGTATTTCTCATATAGAATCCGGCGCTGTTTTCCGCCAACATATTAAAGGCGGCACAGAACTTGGCATGAAAGCTAAAGCATTTATTGACAAAGGCGAATTAGTGCCCGACGAAATCACCATTCCTATGATTTTAGAAATTTTGCAAAATGCTGACGAAAAAGGCTGGCTTTTAGACGGCTTCCCACGCAATATGGAACAGGCTCGCAAGCTTGATGAAGCTTTACAAGAAGCAAATATGCCTCTTGATTTTGTTGTTGAAATCCTTCTCCCAAGAGAAGTTGCAAAAAATCGCATCATGGGTAGACGCCTTTGCCAAAACAATAATAATCACCCAAATAATATATTTATTGACGCTATCAAGCCAAATGGCGACAAATGCCGTGTTTGTGAAGGCGAACTTAGTGCACGTCAAGACGATCAAGACGAAAATGCTATCGATAAAAGACACGACATCTATTACAATACAGTAGATGGAACTCTAGCAGCTGCCTATTATTTCAAAGACTTAGCTGCAAAATCTAGCACAAAATACATTGAATTGAATGGCGAAGGCTCTATCGAATCTATTCGCGAAACTTTGTTACAATCATTATAGTATTAATAGGTATACATTGAAATATTCAATAATTACCCTTTTTCCTGATGACATTAATCGTATAG
>CAYJFE010000139.1:0-6376 GCA_964369165.1 uncultured Desulfovibrionaceae bacterium
CCCCTCAATAAGAATTTACATAAAAAAACTATTTATAGCTATTTACTATAAAGTCAGCTCTCGCATTGAATTTTTGTATTCTATCTTCGAGAGATTTTTTATAGGTTTCCATATCACCAATATTTTTAGTTGCTACGCCTGAATCGATTGCGGCTTGAGCAACTGCAGCAGAGCAGCGTGTAAGGAGGCGTGGATCAAGCGGAGTAGGAATGATATAATCAGGACCATAAACAAATTTTCTGCCATTATAGGCTGCTTCGATTTCAGGAAGCACTGATTCTTTGGCAAGGTCAGCAATACTTTTTGCAGCAGCTAGTTTCATAGCTTCATTGATTTTCTTTGCGCCAGCGTCTAATGCGCCACGGAAGATGTAAGGGAAGCCAGAAACGTTATTGACTTGGTTAGGGTAGTCAGAACGGCCAGTGCCCATCATACAATCAGGACGAGCTTCTTTTGCTTTAGGGAATGGAATTTCAGGGTCAGGATTAGCGCAAGCAAAGATAATTGGGCTATTATTCATGCTTTTTACCATATCTTGGCTTACGATGTCTTTTTGTGATAGACCAAGGAACATATCAGCATTTTGGAAGCATTCGGCTAAAGTAGCAGATTTAGCTTGAGCAAATTGCCCTTTATATTTATCGAGATTTGGTCTATCTTTTGTGATAAGGCCTTTGGAATCAAACATATAAATATTTTTAGGGTCAACGCCTAAAGCTACATAGAAGCGTGAACAAGCTATGCCAGCCGCGCCAGCACCTGAAACAACGATTTTCATGTCTTCAATTTTTTTGCCTGAAATTTCAACAGCATTTATAAGGCCAGCACCGGAAATAACGGCTGTACCGTGTTGATCATCGTGGAATACTGGAATATCCATTTCTTCAATAAGTGTTTGCTCAATATAGAAACATTCAGGGGCTTTAATATCTTCAAGATTGATGCCGCCAAAAGTTGGTTCTAAAGCTTTAACAATTTCAATGATTTTGTCAGGGTCGTTGCAATTTAAATTGATATCAAAAACATCGATATCAGCAAATTTTTTGAATAAAATTGCTTTACCTTCCATAACAGGTTTGCCTGCTAATGGGCCGATATTGCCAAGACCAAGAACGGCTGTACCGTTTGATACTACACCAACAAGGTTTGCTCTACCTGTGTAGATATCTGCTTTTGATGGATCTTCTTTGATTGCTTTACAAGCTTCGGCTACACCTGGGCTATACGCAAGCGAAAGATCTATTTGGTTTGCACATGATTTAACAGGTAAAACTTCTAATTTTCCTGGACGAAAATCTGAATGATAATTTAAAGCGTCTTCTTTAGTGAATAATGCCATAACAACTCCTTAATAAATAATGTGAAAAGTTTATAAGTTCTAGTCAAAGAGGTCAAGCACTTTTTTTAGCACATCTGCGTGAAAATAATCACAATTTACTTAAATTTAAGAATAAATCCTCGTAAATGTGGTTGAAATCATATGTCTAAAAAAAGTGTTACCAAGCTAGCTAAGCTCAGTAACACATAATTTTTTTATAAAAATATAATCTAATAATTCAAATAAGGTTTAGCAGATTCTTTGATGCTTTGAAGATTGTCTAAGAATATTTCTAGAAGCTGAGGGTCAAATTTTGTTCCAGAATATTCTTTGAGCATTTCAATTACTTGTGGTTCGGGTAAACCTGGTCGATAGACACGGTCAGACATAAGAGCGTCATACACGTCAACAATAGAAACAATGCGCGCCTCAATGGGGATTTGATCGCCTTCTAGACCAAGTGGATAGCCGGAGCCGTCCCAGTTTTCGTGGTGGAAATGTGAAATGACTTCACCCATTCTGATAATAGCATTCACTGAATTTGACAAAAGTTTTGCACCAGCAGCAGAGTGGGTTTGAATCATACGAAATTCTTCTTCAGTAAGTTTGCCTGGTTTTCTTAAAACTCCGTCTGATATGCCGATTTTTCCAAGATCGTGTAAAGGAGCTGCTGATTCCATGATCTCAACATATTCTTCATCCCAGCCAAGCAGACGAGTCATTTGTGCGCTCATAAGGCCAATGCGAAAAACGTGGCCACCTGTTTCGCCGTCGCGTGATTCTAAGGCATAGAGCAAGCGGTTAACAATTTCTGTTTGGCTTTGCTTGATAATGGCAGTCTGCTCATCAACAATTTGTTGAAGGTTTTGATTGAGATGCCTTTGCTGACGATCTGCCTCGACTAATCTTCCGCCAACTTGTACACGCAACAAAAGCTCATCGCCTTCAAAAGGTTTTACAATATAATCGTCAACACCGCCTTTTGAAAAGCCTTCAAATTTATCGTCATTATCAGTTCTTGCTGTGAGCATGATAATATAAATATATTGCTGACCTGCAGTAAGTTCGCGCACTTTTTGCGCAAGCTCAAGGCCATTCATATTTGGCATACTCCAATCTGTAATAAGCATATCAACATCAGCGAGATTATTTTTGATAGCCTCAAGAGCTTCAACGCCGTCACAAGTTTCAATAACTTCGTGCCCAGCTTCCTTGAGATGTCCAGCAAGAATAAGTCTGCCCATTTCTTGATCTTCTGCTATAATAATTTTCATATATTACCTTATATACCTATATAGTATCTATTCATCGTTTAAATATATTTGCATTGCTTTTACAATTGCTTCCATCTCTTCTTCAAGCATAAAGAGGGTTTTTTGCACTTCATCAGCTTGATTTGGCAAAAATTCATCTCTACCCATATTTTCCAAAGTAAGAGCTAATTCATAAATGTCACCCTTTGTATAGTAGGAAACTAGGCCTTTAATGGCGTGTGCATTGACTTTTAGACTGCTATTATCTTGTTGTTTGAGAGCTTCAGTCATTTCGTGCATAAGTCCAAGATAGTCTTTAATAAATACAGTCATACTTCTTATTGCTAAGTCAGGAAATGCAGAGAATGAACGTTTGATTTGTTCTGCATCAAGTGGAGGAGTGACTGTTCTTTCTTTCTTCGAACTTTTTGGTTTTTCTGCTTGAGTAGCTTTTGCTTCAATCTTTTTTGTACTTGGCTTTGCAATGCTTGGGTCAGAGCTTGCAATAGAAGGTTTTGCTATAGACGGTCCTGAATTAGCTATCGAAGGTTTTGCAACAGACGGTCCAGAATTGGCAATGCTTGGACCAGAGTTTGCTATAGACGGTTTGGTTATAGACGGCCCAGAATTGGCAATGCTTGGCCCAGAATTAGCTATAGAAGGTTTGGTTATAGACGGTCCTGAATTAGCAATGCTTGGCCCTGAGTTTGCTATGGAAGGCTTTGTTGTAGAGGCTGTTGCTATGCTTGGGCCTGAATTTGCTATTGGAGTTGCAGGCGTATCTGTTGTATTTGGGGTATTTGCGGCATTTGTTTGAGTAGCTGTTGTCGCTTCTATACTTGCTTTATCAGTCGCTTGTGTAGGCGGATTGATCGCTATACTTGGTTGATTACTTGATGAATTTGGTTTTGTAATATTCATACTTTTTTTCATCAGACTTGGATCTATGGTAGGTTCAGCTGAGAAAAGTGTTTGCTTTGTACTTACATTTGCCTCATCAGGTTTTGAAGTGAGCCTTGGGAAAGTATTGCATGGTTCTGCACCTAAGATAACAGTAGGCGCTGCTGTTTTATCAATAGCTGACAGTTCTTCAACTTCAACAGCTTGCTTTGAAGTGTCTTTTTGAGCTGGATGTATATTGAAGCGCTTTGCAACTTCATTAATAGTTTCAGTAAGCTCATGAATAGTTACAGGTTTGAGAAGGTAAGCGTCCATACCCTCTGAAAGATAGAGTTCTTTCTCTTTTTTATGGGCATTCGCAGTCAAGGCGATAACTGGCATACGCTTTGTAAGAGAGTTTTCAATTTCTCTTTTTCTAATAATACGTACAGCATCAAGCCCGTCCATAATAGGCATCTTGATATCCATCAAGACAATGTCGAAAGCTTCTCTTGTAAGAATATCAATAGCTTGTTGTCCATTCTGAGCGATAACAACTGAATGGCCTAGCATTTCTAGCATACGCGTAGTCACAAGTTGGTTGATTTCTAAATCTTCAACAAGCAGGACAGAAAGGCCAGGTTTTTTATTAGCCATATCCTCAATTGAAGGAATGTAGTCAGGCTTGATATCAGGTTCATCAATAGAGTCAACAGCACGAACCAAAACTTTAAGAAGTTCGGAAAGGCGCGTTGGTTTAGTGAGGTAGGAGAAGATAAGGGAGTGAGGAATTTTTGTAGTGATTGTGCCTGAGGATAGAATGATAACTGGAATATGTGCTAAGTGTGTGTTGTTTTTTGTTGCAAATGCTAAGTCAATACCGTCTTTTCCTGGCATTTGTAGATCAGAAATGATGATAGATATAGGGGTGATTGACTTAGAGGCAAGAGTGAGAATCTTCATGGCATCGTCAACATTAGAACATTCCGTTGCAACCATACCCCAATCGGTCAATTGCTCTGTAAGGATCTTTCTATTTGTGAGATTGTCGTCAACCACAAGAACTTCGATATTTTTCAATCTATCAGCTGAAACTGAGTCTGAATCTTGTGCGTAGTTAGCAAGATAAGGGAATTCAATAGTAAATGTAAAAGTGCTGCCTACGCCAGCTTCACTGTGTAATTTGACTGAACCACCCATAAGTGAAACTATTCTATGCGAAATAGTAAGGCCAAGGCCAACACCTGAATATTTTCTTGTATTAGAGTGATCTTCTTGTTCTAATTCTTCAAAAATAAGTTTTTGCTTATCTAGTGGAATGCCAATGCCTGTATCTTTAATAACAAATTCAAGTGATACATTAGAATCGCGCACTGATTTTTCAAAAACATCTATACCAATTTCACCCGAATCAGTAAATTTAATAGCATTGTCTATAATATTATAGAGGACTTGGTGTAGGCGTAGCGTATCACCAACAAGAATATCTGGAGCTTGAAGAGAAATGTTTACATTCACTTCTAAGTTTTTGGCATAAGCTTTTGGCGCAAGGCTTTTTACAACATCAAAAACAGTATCACGAAGAGGGAAGGGTTGCTTTTCAAGTTCGATTTGGTTTGCTTCGATTTTTGCATAATCCCAAATATCATTGATAACAGTGAGAAGTGCATTGCCTGAAGATTTGATAGAGCCGAGCATTGAGGCCTGTGAATCGTCAACCTTTGTGCGAAGCATAAGCTCTGTCATGCCGATGATTCCATTCAATGGAGTACGTACTTCATGGCTGATTGCCGAAAGGAAGGAGGATTTATATTCTCTTAACAGCTTTGCTCTTTCGCGAAGTTGTTCAAGTTCAACTTCATTTTGTTTTGCTTGTTCGACATTAGTATTTTCAGTTGACTGAAGACGAGTTTCTGCTTCTTTGGCAATTTTGAAATATTTCAATGCTTGTTGCGTGTAAATATAGAGCATGATTGTGCCAGAAAGCCAAATAATAAAGTGTGTTAAAAAACAGCCTAGATAGCTTATTACAGCGGATTGTCTAATTTTGTCTAAAGAAAAAGAGATGCTTACAGCGCCATAAATTTCACCAATACTGTAATCTTCGTAATATTTTTTTAAGTTTGGTGAAGAAAAATGTCCATCGGTGATATAAAGAGGCTTAATATAGCGGAAAACACTTCCATTATCTGTGTCAAAGGTATCATAGACTGGTTCGACTGTGCCCGAAGTTGAAGAGTTATTGTTGCGAATGAAGGAGTGCAGGGCATTTGATTCCCACTGGTCAGGGCGAATAGAGGAAATGTTATTGTCAAAGCTAATGATACGAGTTTTAATTTCTTCTCTAAGCGAAGTTTCATTCAAAGCTTTAGTGAAAATCTGCGGATTGATCTTTGTAAGCACATTACCATCAGTGCTTGTTATAGAACTAATGTTTTTTCCTTCTATCAAATGCGCTGCAGTGTGCGGAAGTGCAGCGTAAATTTCATCCATTTGATAAAACCAACTTCTAAACGAATCTTCGCGCAGGCTTATAACTTCTGCTTCACGAATAGCAGCTCTTTGAAAACTTTCGTATACTTGATAGAGGTTTATCATTGTAATACAAACCATTAAAGCACACCAGCCAATAAGGTATCTACCTGAAGTGGTAAGGATTTTTATTTCAGTAGAAGCTTTTCGTGATAATTTTTTTGTGGTTTTCTTTTTAGCTGTATTTTGTGGAACTGGTTTTTTTTGTGGTTTGATTTTTTCTTTTATTTTGTGAGATGATCTTGATTTTTTATCATTTTTTTGTGTTGACATATGTTTTCTCTTCGTAAAGATTTTTGAAGTATTATCGAACCAATCTACTAATTATCAATAAAGAATGATTAAAGAATTTTCAATCAACTCTAAATCCATATAATTATATAACATTAAAAAA
>CAYJFE010000140.1:0-6070 GCA_964369165.1 uncultured Desulfovibrionaceae bacterium
CCCCCAAAAAAACTTTCTAATAAAGGAAAATTTATGTCATCAAAAGTTATTATTATAGACTACGGTTCACAGGTCACTCAGCTTATAGCGAGAAGAGTGCGTGAAGCTGGTGTTTATTCTGAAATTCATCCTTGTAATGTGACAAGCGATAAGCTTAAAGAGCTGAATGCAGATGCAATTATTATGTCTGGCGGCCCTGCTTCCGTTGGTGAAGAAGACGCGCCACAATTTGATGCTGCTATTTTAGAATTGAATGTGCCTGTGCTTGCTATCTGCTACGGTATGCAATTATTAGGTTTGAATTTAGGCGGCAAACTTGCGCAATCACACAAAAGAGAATACGGCCCGGCTGATTTATTGATTGAAAAAGACAGCCCACTATTTAGAAATGTTGAAAAAGTGACAAGAGTTTGGAACAGCCACGGCGATGTTGTGGAAGCAGTTCCTGCTGGCTTTGAAATCATTGCAAAAACAGCATCATTACCTATTGCGGCAATGGCAGATCATGCAAGAAATATCTATGCTGTGCAATTCCACCCAGAAGTGCATCACAGCGTAGAAGGCGAAAAAATGCTGCAAAACTTCTTGTTTGAAATTTGCAAATTGAAAGCTGATTGGACTATGCATAGCTTTGTTGACAGAGTTATTGAAGAAACAAGAGAAAAAGTTGGCGAAAATGGCCATATTATCTGCGCGCTTTCTGGCGGTGTGGACTCTACAGTAGTTGCTGTTTTGCTCAATAAAGCTATTGGCAAAAGATTGCATTGTATTTTTGTGGACAATGGCGTTTTGCGTTCTGGTGAAGGACAAGAAGTTGTTGATTTATTGAAAAATAACTTTGATATGAACTTGAACTTTGTGAATGCTAGCAAATTATTCTTAGATAAATTGAAGGGTGTTGACGATCCTGAAGAAAAACGTAAGATTATTGGCTATACCTTTATTGAAGTTTTTGATGCTGAAGCCAAGAAATTGAAAGAAGCTGGCATTGATGTGGCATGGCTTGCACAAGGCACACTTTACCCTGATGTTATTGAATCAATTTCACACAAGGGACCATCAGCAGTTATTAAATCGCATCACAATGTGGGCGGTTTACCAGAAAAAATGAATATGAAATTAATCGAGCCTTGCCGTGAACTTTTCAAAGACGAAGTAAGAAAAGTGGGTGCGGAACTTGGTATTCCTGATTCTATTTTGTGGCGTCACCCATTCCCTGGCCCTGGTTTAGCGATCAGAATTTTGGGCGAAATCACAGAGGATAGACTTACAATCGTCAGAAAAGCTGATGCTATTGTGCAAGAAGAATTGCGCTCAAGCGGTTATTATCGTAAGGTGTGGCAAGGCTTTGCTGTATTGCTTCCACTAAAAACAGTGGGTGTTATGGGCGATGGCAGAACCTATGAACACGTTATAGCGATTAGAGCTGTTGATTCAGTTGATGCAATGACAGCAGATTGGTCACGCCTTCCTGAATCACTTCTTGAAAGTATGTCAACACGCATTATCAACGAAGTAAAAGGCGTTAACAGAGTTGTCTATGACATTTCTCCTAAACCACCATCAACGATTGAATGGGAATAATGTCATAGTGAGCGAAGGCGAACAAAGACTTTAGCGAACCAGCAAGAACGACGTTTCTTGCGCAGTGAGGATTTCTTATGCAGGGCATAGAAATCTATACAAATGAGGTCATTTCTCCTAAACCACCATCAACGATTGAATGGGAATAATGTCATAGTGAGCGAAGGCGAACAAAGACTTTAGCGAACCAGCAAGAACGACGTTTCTTGCGCAGTGAGGATTTTGTATACAAGGTATAGAAATCTTTATAAATTTTGAGGGAAAAAATTTACTTTAATAGAGTGAGTTTTTTCCCTCTTGCTTTTAATTCCTATTAGCGATATAATATAATGTAAATCTGCGTATGCTATTGCTTTAAAAACCCTTTTGCAAAGAGAGTTTTTGATATGAGTCGCAATAAAGATTATACAAATATCTCTAGCTCAATATACCCTATGAAGTGGTACGCTTTTGCTTTTGCCTATTTTTTCGGCTTATTTGCAAATGATTTTTTCATACAAGCCCTTTTTTGCTTAGCTCTTTTATTTTTTATATCCGCCTCAAGAAATATTTTCTTTTATATTATTGTTTTGGGCATATTCTTCTTTGGTTATACTTATGGAGCAAAGCACACTTTTCCCGATATGCCACAATGCTATACTGAAAATCAAGTTGCAAAATATACTGCTTATGTTGAAAAAGTGCAAAGTCTGCCAGATAAAAGAGTACGTCTTATTGTTTCAAATATGCATAGAAAAGACTGCAATTCTCAGAGTTTTGAAGGTAAAGGCCTTGTCTATCTTTATTACGAAAGAAGCGATGACTTTTCTTCGCCATTGCAAGGCATGACAATTGATTTTGAGGCAAAGCTCAATGCTATTTCTTTTGCGAAAAATAAGGGAATATTGCCTGCTGAAAACTATTGGTTTGACAAAGCTATTTTTTATGTGAGCTATATCTATATGGATAAGAAAGACTCGCCTATAAAGTGGTATGGTGAGGCCACTTTTTTAGCTAATCTTAGGGATACAATTTATAAATCTTATCTAAATCTTTTGGATAGTAATGGCAAAGAAAGAGGAAATTCGCCTCAAGATAAAATTTTCGAGATTTCACAATCTAAAGCTTTTTTGCTTGCCCTTATTTTTGGAGAGCGTTTTTTTCTTGATACTGAAACTTTGCAACTTTTTACTTCTGCTTCTCTTATCCATTCGACAGCACTTTCAGGTATGCATCTAGCCTTTGCTGTTCTATGTGCCTTTGTGTTTGCAAAGGGTATAAGCCTAATTTTTCCGAAAATTCTTTATAAAACTCCACTAAAAGTATTGATAACTTTATTTTCAATGCCTTTGTGTTTGGCTTACTTATGGTTAGGAAATACGCCTCTTTCATTGATACGCGCTTCAATCATGCTTTTTATTGGGGGAGTGTTCATCATTCTTTATAAAAGAGCGACTTTGCTGGATATACTTATACTTGCTGCAAGCATTATTTTATTAGCTTACCCAAGGGCATATATGGATATTTCTTTTCAGCTTTCTGTTTTATCGGTGGCCGCAATCGGGCTGACTACTCCTCTTTATTATAAAGTAAGAGCTTTTATTCTTGCCTATTCCCATAAAGTCCAGCAAGGGGAAAATATATTGAGCTATCCATTGCGTATTTTTTTATATTGCCTCTCTTTATTGTGGATAAGTGTGGCTATTCAGCTTCTTCTCTATCCTGTGCAAGCTTATGTTTTTGGGCTTATAAGCTCCTATGCTTTTCTAAATGTTGTGTGGCTGCCAATTTTGCAAATGCTCGTTTTGCCCTTTGCCTTTCTTGCTCTTTTTACTTTACCCTATGCTTTTCTTAGCTCTTTATGCGCTGAAATTGCTTCTTTTATTATTCAGCATTTCACTCTTTTTTTGCAATATATTGAAGCTAAATTTGGCTTAGAAATGTTTCAAGCCTACCGCTTTGATATTTGGCAAGGTTTGGGTTTTTTATTTTTGCTTCTACTTTTTTTATACTGGCAACAGATAGGAAAAAAGAAATATTTATTGTTTTCTCTTTTTAGCCTTAGCCTCTTTTTGCCTTTTGTGCATGAGCTTTATGCTGATTATAATCAAGATATAGAAGAAAGCCTGACTGTGAAGCTTTTAAATGTTGGGCAGGGGCAAGCAGTTCTTATCGAATGTGAAGGCGAGAAAACTTTGATTGATGCAGGTGGGACGCATTCAAATCGTTTTGATACAGGAAGAGATATTGTAGCAAAAGTCCTAACTTACAAAGATTTTCCAAGTTTAGATTCGATTATTGTTTCGCATTTTGACATCGACCATGCCAAAGGTTTTTTACATATTATCAAGCATTTTAAAATAGATACTCTTGTTTATTCGGTGTTTTCAAAGGAAGAAAACATTCGCAAAGAAATTGTGAATGAAACAAATAAAGAGGGTGTGAAGCAAGTACAAGTGAAGAGGGGCGACAAAATCTATTTAGAAGATTCAAAATATTATTTTGAAATTTTATCTCCGCCGAGAAGGGGAGTCTATTCTTCAAACAATGCTTCTTTAGTATTAAGGCTTATGTATGACGAAAAGAAAGAAATTCCACTTGCTCTTTTTTGTGGTGATATTGAAGAAAGTGGTTTAGATAGGATTTTAGCTTCGAAGGCAGAAATTCATGCTCCTCTCTTGATTATACCTCATCATGGATCTAAAACTGCCTATCATGAAGATTTCTATAAAGCCGTGAATCCTCAATATGCCCTTGTTTCAGCGGGGCAAAATAATCGTTTCAATCACCCAAGCAAAGAAGTAAAGGATTATTTTACTAGGCGAAATATTCCCTTTTACAATACAGCGGAGAATAGGGAAATAGAGTTTAATTTTGTGAAAGGAAATTTAATTCATATAAATAACAGTAGCTTATAACACATCTCTTCTTAACTCCTTAATTTCTTTTATACTATTGGCACAGCTTTTGCTTTATACTCAGTGTGAGGAAATATTTTCCTTCGATTTTGGCAAGGAGTTTGAGCTATGATGAGTTCCCTTTATGTAAGCGCGACAGGTATGAAAACACAATCATACGGTATGCAAATTGTCGGCAATAACTTGGCGAACGTAAATACCATTGCTTATAAGCAGCAAGATTGGCTATTTCAAGATCTTATGTATAAAGATCTTGCTTTAGGAACATCAAACACGACAATAAATAACCAAGCCGGTGCTGGTTCGATGGAATGCATCACGCGTACTTTATTCACGCAAGGTGCACAAGAATCAACGGATAATTTTACTGATTTATCAATTAACGGTACAGGCTTTTTCAAAGTCCAGTCAGAAAGTGGCGAAGAATACCTCACAAGAGCCGGCGATTTTATCTTCACAAAAGAAGGCTTTTTACAAGATCCTACTGGTGCGACTGTAATGGCCTATCCTATTGATTTTGAAACAGGTGAAGAAGGTGGACTACAACCTTTTCAATTAGACATGGTACACAATGCCCCTATTTCACCCTTTATGGAAACAACTCAAGTTTCAGGGCAACTCAATCTTGGTTTTTCTGATAATGCTGTTCAATCCTATGAAATGGTGACTATACCTGATCCTAATGATCCTACACAGACGATACAAGTCAGCCAAGAAACTGATCCTTATTTTTCTTTATTAGAAAGCTATGACGCAAGCTCTAGCCCAATTATGCCTGAGGATATTCCTTATTCACAGCCTATGACGGTTTACGATAGTAATGGTAATAAGCAAGAAATTACCTTCCATTTTGATACAGCGACAGAAGATAATGGGCAAAGAACTGTGGAATTTATTGCCACTGTTCCCCCTGGCGAAGCATTAAACACTTCTGGCACAAAAGACGGTGTTTTGATGGCTGGCACAATGACTTTTTCATCTGCTGGTCAACTTATAAATATGTCAGCCTTTACGCCTACAGGCGATGCTTCTGATTTGAATAATTGGACTGCCGCTCCTTTAAATGAAGAAGGCGAGCCAATGCTTACAGTGCAATTTGATGGCACGGAAGAAGCAAAACAAATAGCTATCAACTTTGGTGCAGCTTCAACAAGTGGTTGGTCTGATCCTAGCGCTACGGCGGCTTCAGTGGGTAGCGATATATCAAAACTTCCTACAATAGGTGTTCCGCCTGAATTAGAAGCTTATGCCACAACTAACTACCCCCTTTCCACCTCAAGCATTACAAACTATGTGCAAGACGGAGCGCCTCAAGGTGAATTGGCAAGTATCTATTTTTCTTCTGACGGCACAGCAGTTGGCAATTTTACAAATGGTAAATCAGCCGATTTATACCGTATTCCTGTTTATAGGGTGACAAGTCAAGACGGTTTGCGAAATGAAGGCAATAATCATTACACGACTACAAGAGAAAGCGGTTTAGAAGAAGAGGGTATAGCTGGAACTGAAAATTATGGTTATATAACTGGTTCGGCTATTGAAACTTCTAACGTATCTATGGAACAGGAAATGACAGAACTTATTATCCT
>CAYJFE010000141.1:0-3549 GCA_964369165.1 uncultured Desulfovibrionaceae bacterium
CACAAAGTCAAGAAAAGAGCTCACAAAGTCAAGTCACAGTTGATTCTTCTGACACGCTCACACGCACAAATGTTCAAGAAAAAAATACAGTACAAGACTCTGATTCTATTGACTTTCCTTACGATGAACAAGGCGACTTTCGTAGCCCACAGCAATTTGACGAAGAAGAATTGCAAGGCTTTCCTACACCAGAAACTTTAGCGGAAAGCATTAAAAAATCTCAAGAAAATGACAAAGAAAAAGATTCAGAAACAGATAAAAATTTAGAAGAAAATCCATCAAATAATGAAGACCTTTCTTCGAATAAGCAAGAAGAAGAAGGCTCAAACCCTTCAAATGATACAACAAATCATGATGAAGGCGAAGAAAATCTTCCTGCAACAAAAAATTCTGATTTAGCTGAAAAACCTAAAACAAAGAAAAAGAAAGCTAAAAAGAAAAAAGAAGAAAAAGAGGGTCCTATGACTCTTTTAGATCATCTAAAAGAGCTCCGTGTGCGCCTTACTCGCGTGGTAGTTATTGTATTTGTTGGCTTTTTTGCTTGCTATACAATAGCAGAACCAGCCTACAACTTCCTTGCTATTCCTCTGACAGAAAATATGCCCGAAGGCTCAACTTTAATGTATACCTCGCCTCCAGGCGCTTTCTTCGTCTATTTGAAAATTTCGCTTCTCCTCTCCTTCTTTATTTCTTCACCCTTTAGCTTTTATCAGATATGGGCTTTTGTCGCTCCTGGCCTCTACAAAGAAGAAAAAGCCATGCTTATTCCTCTTTCTCTCTCTTCCGCATTTTTCTTCATAGGCGGCGCAACGTTCTGTTATTACTTTGTTTTTCCAATCGCTTTTAAATTCTTCATGGGCTTTGCAACCCTAGAAATAGTGCCAATGATTTCTATTGAAGAATACTTGAGTTTCGTGCTCAAGCTCCTTATTGCTTTTGGCTTAGTGTTTGAAATGCCACTCTTTTCTTTCTTTTTAGCACGCATGGGTGTGCTTACGGCAGAAAGAATGCGTAAATGGCGTAAATATGCAATTTTGCTTATCTTCATAACAGCAGCTCTGCTCACTCCTCCTGATATTTTCTCACAACTTCTCATGGCAGGCCCCATGATTATTCTCTATGAAATCAGTATATTACTTACAGTATTTGTGGCTAGACAGAAAAAAGCTGAAAAAGAATTACTAGACGGTGATTCTGCCCAAGATGAAGAGAAAAACACAGAAGAATAAGTAAATATAATTCTAACAAAATAGGTAAGATATGAAAAACATTTCCCTTTTCACATTAGCAATACTTTTTTGCTCACAACTTCTTAGCACAAATGCCTTTGCCGCTGCTTCAAAAGAAGAAATTGCGCAAGTTAAAGAAATATTAATGGAAAATCCTGAAATATTAAAAGATGTTATGAATGAACACAAAGATATCGTGAATGATATTTTTGTTGAAATTCTTCGCGATAATAAAATCTTGTTGATTGACGTTATTCAGCAAGGCGCAGACGCAAAAAGACGCGAGCAACTTCAAGCGCAATGGGCTGAAGACATAAAAACTGAAAAGAAAATAAAACTTGACGGCAGACCTACTCGCGGCAATGCAAATGCCCCTGTAACCTTAGTTGCTTTTTCAGATTTTTCTTGTACGTATTGTATGCAAGCTGCTGCAACTATTGAAAATCTTCTTGCAAGATATCCAGGGCAGATCCGCTTTGTATTCAAGCAATTTGCCTCTGATTCACCTGTTGCTCAAGAAGCTTCACGCTGGTTTTTAGCGGCTTTACAGCAAGATCAAATCAAAGGTTGGAATTTCTACGCTAACCTCTTTTCAAGTCAAGCAGATTTTTTTGCAGATCCTAATGCCACACTTAAGTTAGTAGCCTCGCAATCGGGGCTTGATGTGAAAGCTTTGGAAAATGATTTGAAAAGAAATCAGAAGAAATATACTGCAATGATTGAAGAAGACATTGCTGATGCGCGCAGTCTTGGCTTTACTGGCACACCTTATTTTCTTATGAATGACCTTATCATTCGTGGTGCTGTGCCGATGGAAAGCTTTATAGATGCCTACACATTCGCTTTAGAACACAATAAATAACAATTAGTTAGGAGATAACATGGCTTTAGTGAACGCTCTTGTCATAACTGGTTTTGGAACAAATTCGCATAAAGAAAGCGCCTTTGCCTGTATGCAAAATGGAGCAGACAATGCGGATATCGTGCATTTTGCTGACATTGCTTCTGGAAAGGTAAAGTTGAAAGATTATCAACTACTTATCTTCCCTGGTGGCTTTCTAGATGGTGACGATCTTGGCGCAGCTCAAGCGGCGGCTCAACGCTGGCTTCACTTAGAAGACGCAAATGGCAAAGCCTTACTTGATTCTCTTTCAGAATTTATAGCGGAAGGTAAACTTATTCTTGGCATATGCAATGGATTCCAACTGCTTGTAAAGCTTGGCATTCTTCCTGCTTTGGATAAGAAATATTTCACTCGTCAAGTTTCTTTGGCGCATAATGCTTCAGCTCGCTACGAAGACAGATGGGTGCGCTTAAAAGCAAACAGCGATTCACCTTGTGTATTTACAAAAGGCATTGATTTTATTGATTGTCCTGTACGTCATGGCGAAGGCAGATTAGTCACCTTAGACGATGAAACTCTTTCACGTATTGAAAAAGAAAATTTGATAGCTTTGCAATATTGCGACAAGGACGATAATCCAACACAAGAATACCCTGCAAATCCAAATAATTCACCCTTGGCAATAGCTGGAATAACCGACCCAACTGGCCACATTCTTGGCCTTATGCCTCACCCAGAAGCCGCTTGCCACGTCACAAACTATCCTACATGGACACGGGGCGAACCGCAAAAATTGGCGACTGTATTGTTTAAAAATGCTATAGATTATTTGAAAAACAAATAAACCTTCATATAAGGAAATAAATTATGGATATGCTCCCCATTAAGCGCGCACTTATAAGCGTGACTCACAAAGACAATTTGGCTGATTTTGCAAAATTTCTTGTAGAAAACAATGTCGAATTAGTTTCAACAGGCGGCACATTGAAATTCTTACAAGAACTTGGCTTACCTGTAACCGCTGTAAGCACGGTGACTGGCTTTCCTGAAATTTTAGGTGGCAGGGTGAAAACTTTGCATCCCAAAATCCATGGCGGCATCTTGGCTGATAAAGACAATAGCGAACATTTAGGAACTTTAGCTGGGCATGAAATTGAACCTTTTGACTTAGTTGTTGTAAATCTTTATGACTTCAAAACCGCATTAGAAAAGAAATTGCCAGTTCGTGATATGGTTGAAGAAATCGACATCGGCGGCCCTTGCCTTCTTCGTGCTTCTTCAAAAAACTATCATTCCATATTAGTGCTTTCTGACTTTAACGATTATGCGCAAGCTGAAGAAATTCTTAGCAATAATGATATGCAAATTGACTTAACATTCAGAAAGAAAATGGCATCTGACACTTTCAAAAGAACTTCTGAATACGATGCTATGATTCACAACTACCTCTCAAACTAAAATTATACAAAAAAATAT
>CAYJFE010000141.1:3649-6058 GCA_964369165.1 uncultured Desulfovibrionaceae bacterium
GTTTGGGGAGAGGGAAAAACTAACTTTTTCAAAAGTTTGGTTTTCCCTCTCCCCAAGAAAAAAAATAGGAGCGCGTCATAGCTGCAAAGATTGAGGGAAACCTAACAGGACTTAAGGCCAGCGAAGTCAAGGCTATTACAGCTTTAGGCAAAAGAAAGTATAACGATATAAAGGGTTATACGAATGAGCAAGCGCATGAAATCTGCGCTGTTTCTCGCCTTATCAATCGCCAAATTGGGCTTATTATCGACAGAATAGGCATTGCTGTTATGGTTATTGTGGGCACAAATTCAGGTCTTTTTATTCCTGAACTTCCGCGTGAAAGACTCTCGCAAGGCAAATTGCGTGCTCTGCGCTTTATGCACACGCATTTAGATATGGAAGGCATTACTCAAGAAGATTTGATGGATATGCTTTTCTTGCGCCTTGACTCATTGCAGGTTTTCACTGTAAACCCGCACGGTAATCCTGTTCAAGTGCATTATGCGCATTTGCTTCCACAAAATATTGACGATAAACCCTATAAAGTCTACCCTGCTGAACCTTGGGATCGCTTTGATTTAGACATTTTATCACAAGTACAATCCTTGGAGAGCGAACTTGAGCGCATAACTAAAGATAGCGTTGATGCAGATACAAGCCACAAAGAAAGAGCTATCTTGGTTTCAGTTTCCACTGCACCAAAGCCTGTGCAGGAAAAACATCTTGAAGAATTGGCTGATTTAGCTAAAACTGCAGGAATTGCTATAGTCGGCACGCTTATTCAAAGAGTTTCGCGCATTCATCCACGCTCAGTTCTTGGTGAAGGAAAACTTGCCGAACTTGAGATTTTGGCCTTGCAAGGTCAGGCTGGATTAGTTATTTTTGACAATGACTTAGCTCCTGCGCAATTACAAAATCTTGCTGAAATGACAGAAAGAAAAGTCTTAGATAGAACACAACTTATTCTTGATATTTTTGCGCAGCACGCCAAGACAAAAGCTGGTAAATTACAAGTTGAAATGGCGCAATTAAAGTATACATTGCCTAGGCTTATCGGTAAAAAAGGCGCGATGGACAGACTTATGGGCGGCATCGGTGGACGTGGCCCTGGCGAAACAAAACTTGAAACTGACAGACGTAGAATTCGTGATAAAATTTCTAAAATAAAAAATGATTTGGATAGCTTAAGAAAGCAAAGGCAACAAGTTCGCCAAAGAAGAAATAAATCTAATCTGCCTATTGTTTCGCTTTTAGGCTATACAAATGTGGGCAAATCTACCCTTCTAAATGCGCTCACAAATTCAGATGTTATTGCTGAAAACAAGCTCTTTGCGACACTTGACCCTACAACAAGACGTCTTCGCTTTCCAAAAGAACATGAGCTTGTGCTGGCTGACACTGTGGGCTTTATCAGAAATCTTCCTAAAGACTTGACAGAAGCTTTTAGAGCCACTTTAGAGGAGATCGAAGAGGCAGATTTTCTTTTGCACATAGCCGACGCTTCGCATATAAATGTGAGCGAACAGATTGAGGCTGTGAATGCTATTTTAGAAGAAATGGAACTTCACGAAAAGCCAAGCCTTCTTGTGCTAAATAAGTGGGAAAGTACAACACAAGAACGCCAAGAGGAGCTTGAAATCCTCTACCCTGATGCCCTTGTTATTTCAGCTCTACAAAGAAAAGGCCTTGATAGGCTTTCGCATATTTTAGAAAAGAAATTTTTTGAATAAGAAATAGTATGAAAAATATTGCTGTAATTATACGCACTTATTCACGAGTCGAAGATACTAAAGAGCTTGTGAAAATAATAAAGCATTTTTGGAATAGGCACAACTATACTCTTTTTGTTGTGCATAATGGAAGAAAAGACGGCTATTTGCTTGATGAAAGTGTAAAAGAAAATGCTGAAATTATTGAAGTTGAAAATAATGTTGGGCACAGATCAGGCGCGCAAACTTTGGTTGAGGCAGGCTATAAACACATAAAAAATTTGAATAATTTTGATTATATACTTTTTATTGAATCAGACTTTTGGCTTTTAGACGATGCTATAATTCATAAAGCAATTCAAGACGATAAGGATATTTCTACTTCAATTTGGATTGAGAAAAGGCAGTCGCTCGGTGTGGATTTCTTCTTAGTTAAGAAAAATTTTATTGACGCAAACCCTGATTTGCTTGATTGGAAGGCTTCACCAGAAACTGATATGCGTGATGCCTTTATAAAATCAAAAGGTTCGCTTTATATATTTGAAGAACTTCGCCCCATTCACGCGCCTTCGCTTATGCGTAAGATGCTGAAAAATCATTTGAAAAATACTTTTTACGAAGGTGGGCGTTTCCGTTTATTTTTAGAAGCACCTGCGCTTACGCATCATGTGGAAGATTTGGAAAATGGCATGGATACTAAAAAAGCACTTGCAAACGC
>CAYJFE010000142.1:0-5914 GCA_964369165.1 uncultured Desulfovibrionaceae bacterium
GCTCACGGTTGACTAGTTATTACTTGCCTTTACCAACTTTCGTAATTGCTTCCGTGACCTTATCGTATAGATTTCTATACTGTCGTATACGAAATCCTCACTGCGTGAAAAGCGTCGTTTTCACTTGTTCGCTAAAGCCTTTGTTCGCTTTGCTCACGGTTGACTAGTTATTACTTGCCTTTACCAACTTTCGTAATTGCTTCCGTATCCATAGCGTGCCCTGTTTGCATTACTTTGGAATTGGCTTCAAAGGCGCGTTGTGTTTCAATCATCTTTACCATTTCTTCAACAACATTGATATTAGCTTTTTCTAAAAAACCTTGATTGACAACTAAACCTTCAGCATAAGCATCAACAGTTTCAGGTGTGGCTCCATCACGGACTCTATAAAGATTATAGCCTAGTTTTTCCATTTCAAGTGAAGGATCAGCAAATGCAGTGATTTTAAATGCGCCTACTTCAACATTATCAGCAAACACTCTGCCATCGTCAGAAATATGCACATTTCTCGTGCCATCAGGAATAACAATCGGCCCGCCTTCGCCTAAAACAGGATAACCCTGCTTAGTCATAAGCGTTCCGTCGGCATTTTGACTGAATGCGCCATTTCTTGTGAGAAATTCACCTTGCGGAGTAAGCACGCTGAAAAAACCTTTCCCCGCTAAAGCCACATCAAGCTGATTGCTTGTTGTTTCCATAGGGCCTTGCGTAAAATCTGTTTTAGATTCTGCTATTCTCACACGAGATAAAAGATGTGCCTCAGGAAAAAGTGGCTTTGAGCGCAAGTTTTCTAAAGGTTCACGTATATAGTCGTGGGCAAAGTGTATCATAGTGTCTTTGAAAGCTAACTTGTCAGTTTTATAACCATTAGTGTTAGCATTCGCTAAGTTATTTGAAATAACTGCGAGCCTGTGTTCAGAGCTGAGTGCTCCAAATAAGCTTGTGTAGACTGCATTTTGCATAAAACCTCCTGAAGAAAATATTCTCTTTCTTCGAGTTTTATTATTTTCTAATGGCTACATTGCAAAGAGCGTGCCAAAATATATGTCTTTAATTTGACAGGTGTTTTAGACATAATTGCTTAATTATATTAACAATATATATAGTGCTTTTTAAAATTATTTTTAATAAAAAATTGGCACATTCTTTGTAAACTCTTTCTATTACTTATATGGCACAGTCTTTGCAATACTCTTTTTAGATTTTATTTTTTTTGACACTTATTTGGGAGAAGTAATTATGGATGCAAGTAAATTCAATCTGGAAGTTATTACAGACAAGGCAAAAAGCTTTTGGACACAGCTCACATCAAATCAGCGCATACTTATTATTGGCGCAGGTTTAGTGATGATGACAGTCTTTATTCTTTTTGTTTTATGGCTCAATAAGCCAAACCATAAAATACTTTACACTAATCTTACAAGCGAAGATGCGAATAAAATTGTCACCTTCCTTGAAACTGAGAAAGTAGCTTACGAATTAGTGGACGAAGGGCAAACTGTCACCGTTCCTGCTGACTTAGTGTATGATCTTCGTATTAAAATCGCAGGCGAGGGCAATTTAGTTGGTTCTGGTCTTGGTTTTGAAATATTTGATGAAATTCAAATGGGTCAAACAGAATTTGTGCAAAGAATCAATTACCAAAGAGCTTTACAAGGCGAACTCACAAGAACTTTGAGCGAAATGCCAAATGTTGAAACAGCACGTGTGCACCTTGTTATGCCTGAACGTTCATTATTTATTGAAGAGCAGCTCCCTCCTTCTGCTTCTGTTGTGCTTATGTTAGAAAATCCAAGTCAACAAATGTCAAAAAAAGAAATCAACGGAATTTTGAACTTGCTTATTATGTCAGTCGAAGGTCTTGATAAGCACCATGTTTCAATCACAGATAATAGCGGTAATGCCATCTATACTCCCGAAGAAGAAGGCTTTAGCGCAAATAATTCACAATTAGAATACCGCACTCGCTTTGAAAAACTTCTTGAAGCAAGAATCAATGAACTTCTCAGCCCTATCTTAGGGCCTGGTAAAGCCATTGCAAAGGTAAATGCCGCACTTGACTATAGCCAGCGCACCATCAGACGTGAAACTTATGATCCTGACAGCCGCGTTGTGCGTTCAGAGCAAACCAGTGAAGAAATCCAACAAGGTCAAGCAAATTTAGAAGCAGGTTCACCTGATGCAAACTTCCGTGGCGATGGTCTTACAGGTTCAGTTTCCACTCAAGATGGCTCACGCGAACAAAGTACAGTAAACTATGAAATCAATAAAGTTGAAGAAAATATCATTGGCCAAATGGGCGCAGTAAACAGGCTTACAGTTGCTGTTGCTGTTGACGGAACATATGTTCGCGGCGAAAATAATGAATATACTTATGTGCCAAGAAGTGAAGAAGAATTGGCGCGCATTCAAGAATTGGTTGCTAATGCAGTTGGATTTGACAATGCACGTGGAGATACGATAGAAGTAAGTAATATCGCATTTGGTGAAAACAATTTACCTTATGAGCCTAGCGCATCAGAACTTTTGTCTGACTTTGCAAATAGAATGATAAAACCAATTCTTACAGCTATCCTCGCCTTCCTCTTTATCATGTTAGTTTTACGCCCTATAGTTATGAGCGTTATCCGTCCACGAGTGGAATCAGGCGAAGTTTTAGAAGGCCTTGAAGGCTTGCCAGCCGCAGAAGAGCAATATGCCCTCTTCCAAGCGCAAGAAGAAGAAGCCAGACAAATGGAAATTCAGCAAAGGCAACAACAACAAAATTATCTTGATGCAGCTGTATATGAAGTAGGTGACGATCTTTCAGTAGAGGATATCAAAGCAAAAGCATTGCAATTAGCCGAAAGAAATATGGAACACACAATTTCAATAGTAAGGGAATGGATGCATGACGCAACAAAAGCAAAAGCTGCCTAGTAAGGCAATACAGCCACCAGCTAATCCAGCTGCACAAGCAAGAGTAGCAGCGGCCTTCAATCCGCAGGATAGAGCCGTAAGCATGATGCAAGAAAAACAGAGAATCGAGGAAATAAAACACCTCACCCTAGAAAAAGCCCAAAAGGATATGGATATGACCTTACGCATATTACGTATCTGGATGGAATCAGCAAATCCTTAATTATTACGAGAGGGGGATATGTATACTAAATACAGTCCCCTCTTCACTCGATTCAACTAAAAGCTTGCCATTATGCGCATCAATAATATTTTTTGACATCACAAGACCAAGGCCTGTCCCTTGGTTTTTTGTGGTAAAATAAGGGTCAAAAATGCGTGAGAGAATACTTTCGGAAATGCCAGAGCCATTATCCTTAATAGTTATAATAATTTCTTCTTTCTCTTTTGTAAGTGTGAGAGAAACTTTTTTATCTTCTTGCTGTAGACTGTCAAAAGCTTCAAAAGCATTGAGTGTGATATTCAAAATAGCTTGCGTCAATCTATCAGAATCAGCTAAGGTTTCATAACTTGTATTGAGTTCTTTATTTGCTGTTAAGCAATCAAAATCAATATTTTTCTGCTTGGCTTCTTGTTCTAGTAAGAAGCAGATTTTCTGGCAGATTTCTTTAATATCAGCTTTTTCTAAGCGCACATCTGTAGAATTATTCACACCCACTAAATCGTCAATAGCACGATTAAGCCTTGCAATTTCTTCAATCATAATATGGGCGGCTTTTTCTTCATTACTACCCTTTTCAAATTTTTGCTTGAAGAATGTGGCATAGCCTTTAATTGAACTGAGCGGATTTCTTATTTCATGGGCAACACCAGCGACTAAGTCACCAATGGCCGCAAGTTTCTCTTTTTGACGCAGATCTTTTTCAAGATTCTGAATTTTTTCCACCATTTCATCGGCAAGAACTTGCGCTTCAAGATGCCTTTTATGCAATTCTCTGTTTCTTTGGGCATATTGTAGTAATGTAATAAGTGCAAGAGCTATAAATAGCGTGCCACTTGAAAGCAGAAGCAAGGCAAAGCGGGAACGCTCAGAAGTGATTCTATGAAATGCAGCATCTTGCCCTATAAAGACATAGAGCGAATCATAATTTTGACCATTGATAGTGAAAGTGCGCTTGACTTGTCGGTCATGCCCCTCTTGGAAAAATCTTTCTCTTTCCCTTTCATTTTTTCTGGGTGGTGTAAAAGGTCCAGGCATATTACCTAAATAGGGTAAAATTTCTTTATAAACTAAGAAAGTGTCCTGCCCTTGAATATTTGATTGTTCCCACTTGGCTTTTTTGCCTATGTCTAATCTTTTATAAAAAAATTTGATATTGCCTGAATGTATGGGCATACCTATATATGAAGGGTCACTGTGTATAAGGATTTCGCCTTTTGTGTCAGCAATTGCGATAAAGCTAAATTCTTCGCCATCCACCAATTCTTCAGCCAAAACTTGCAATGGATTATCTATGGTTTTGGGCATTCTTGAGGAAAGCATTCTTTCTATAAGATGAATAACGGTTCCGCCTTTTTCAAAAAGTAGGGTGGATAGAAAATCTTCATCTCTAGTTATTGATCGCCAAGTAAATATCCCTACCAGCACAATAATTATCCCTATAGAGCCTATGCTCAATAAGGAAAATTTTCTTAATATAATTCTATTCTTTTCCATATTTTTCTCTATTGTTTTGCAAAATGATCAAAACCTTGAAGCTCTAGCTTTGTGTTATTGACAAAAATCCCTTGCTCTTCTTTTATTATGCCAATCTGCCTAACTTTTGGGCAAGCCAATAAAAATTCATTCCATAAATCTTTGGGGCAAGTGCCAAGAAGGGCATAATCCTCGCCACCTTGTATAATAAACTCAAGGGCTTTTTCTTTATTATTAAAATAGCTCATAATTTCTTGATGAATAGGGATATATTCAGGCAAAAGCTCTAGGCCATAATCCTGCACTAATCTTGGAAGATCCCTTGCCAAACCGTCTGATAAATCCATAAGTGAGAAAGTATAATCTGTATGTTTTTTTTGAAAATCGGCAATCTGTAGGGCAGTTTCTTTGTGTAATTCTAGAAAGAAATGCGCTTTATAAGCATTTGGAAATTTTTTTTCAAGCTCTTCTTTGCTGATTTTTTCTTCTTCAAGCAAGTGTAAGGCAAGTCTTGAAAGGCCGATTTCGCCCACAATATAGACTATATCGTCTACTCCACCCATGTTTCTGTAAAGCTTTACTTCTTTTTCTTTCAAGCCAAGAAGAGTGATGCTTAGGCAAAGCTTGTCAGAGCTTGATAAATCGCCACCGCTGAGAAGTATGTCATGCTCTTTAGCCAAATCTGCCATAGATTGCAATAATTCTTCAACCTTATTTTGCTCATAATTCTTAGGCAAACTTAAAGCTAATTGCGCAGAAAATGGCTTTGCACCCATAGAATAAATATCTGAAATATTGACGGCTAAGGCTTTATAACCAATGGATTTAGGTGAAAAATAAGAAGAGCGAAAGTGCACGTCTTCGGCGAAAATATCTGTAGTAATCACAAGATGAGAGTTTGCGCTTATGTCTATAACAGCGCAATCGTCACCTCTTGCGAGAATGTGTTTATTATCATCATTCGGGAAATATTGATGGATTAAATCCAATATTTCTTGTTCGCTCATGCTATTTCTTTTGCTTATTTGCGTGTCTAATTTTTAATTTTTCTGCGCTATAACCAGCCAAAGCTCCGACTATAGAGCCCGATAAGGCTGAACGCACCATAACATCGGAAAATCCGAAGAGATGGGCGAAGATCCCTATTGATCCACCTAATATCATGCCACGTATAATTGCCATTTTCATAGTATAAAATCCTTAATTAATTTCATTAACATTTATTTTTCAGTATTTGTAAAGATTTGTTCATTTCATTAACATTTATTTCTCAGCTAGTCCACAACCACAGTATTTCTGTCTATAGAAATTTTTTTCCTT
>CAYJFE010000143.1:0-5905 GCA_964369165.1 uncultured Desulfovibrionaceae bacterium
TCTTTTAATTTGTGAGATGATCTTCATTTTTTATCATTTTTTTGTGTTGACATATGTCTTCTCATCGTAAAGATTTTTGAAGTATTATCGAACCAATCTACTAATGCTCAATAAAGATTGATTAAAGAATTTTCAATCAACTCTAAATCAATATAATTATATAACATTATAAAATGCAATGCAAGATTTTTTTTAAAAGAAAATTAAATAGTTTGAATAAAATATTTTTTTATTGCTTCTATCTAACGTGCTATAATATAAGAATAAAAAATATTGATATTTTATTTGTAATTAATCTAATTGTATGATAGTGCTATTCTTATATAAATTAACTTTTTTTAGTTGATTTATAAACTAGGAAAAATGATCACAAAAAGTGAGTAATCCTATAAAATGGAGCTTTTACACTATGGGTAATTCCTCAGAAAATTCTGTGTTTTCTATTCTCAAGCAAATGATTCTAAACCTTTCAACAGGCATGCACACAAAACTCATTGTTTTGTTTGTATTTATTAAGGTAGTTCCACTTGTCTTGATTGCTATGCTTGCATGGAGTCAGTCATCAAATATGGCTGATGAATTGCAAGAGCGTTTAGATCAGCTTTCAATCACACTTGAAAATTCCTTACAGTTTACTGGTGAAGTTGCTGTAGAGGATTCTATGCAAGCTCTTGAAATTCGTGTAAGAAACGAATTTGAAAGAACCACTACAGATTTGGCAGATAGAATAGCTGATATGCTTTATGATGTCGATGATGACTTACTTTTCTTAGCTTCTATCCCTCCGAGTAAAGAACTTTATGAAGCCTTTATTAGAAACCATACTGGTGATATTTTAGTTCAAAGTGAGTATGTTTGGTCTAATGCTGAAAAAGCGTGGGTAATGGCTAATCCAAAGCCTTTTCCTCAAATAAACATTAATTCAAATGCTGAAAATGATGCATTTCACTACAGAGCGCCTGATCCATTTGAATTTGAATCTGTGCCACTTTACGATGAAATTGCTTTTCTTGATCTAGAAGGTAATCAAGTCTATAAAGCTGTTTCAGGTGATAAGTTTTCAGACAAATTACTTAATGTTTCTGATAAAGCCAATACTTATGTAAAAGCTGAAAATTATTTTGCCGAAGCTCAAAAACTAAAAGCTGGCGAAATTTATGTTTCAGACGTAACAGGTGCCTATGTGGGCACTCCAATTTTAGGTGTTTTTTCACCTGAAAACGCTGCAAAGAAAAATATTCCATTTGAATCATATAAAGATGCGGCCTTTGCAAGCACAGAAAACCCACACGGTAAACGTTTTGAAGGTATTATCCGCTGGATCACTCCTGTTGAGCAAAATGGCGAGCGCGTAGGTTACATTACAATTGCCTATAATCATGATCATATTATGGAAGTAACAAATCGTATCCTTCCAACTGATGATAGATACGGCGAATTAGGCGATCCTATTGAAGGTAACTATGCTTTTATTTGGGATCATTTAGGGAAGAATATTGTTCACCCTCGTCACCATTCCATAGTTGGTTTTGATCCAGAAACAGGTGAACAAGCTGTGCCTTGGCTTGAGCAAAGCATTTATGACAAATGGCAACAAAGTGGCGAATCTTACGCTGACTTTATTGTGGATTATCCTGTATTTGAAAATCAATCCAGAAGCAAGAAACCCGCGGCTGAGCTTACAGCGCAGCAATTGATGGGGCTTGACTGTCGTTATCTTAATAACGCACCGCAATGTGTTGGTTGGTTTGATTTAGCCGAAGAAGGTGGTTCTGGTTCTGTCCACATCTTATGGACTGGACTTGTAAAAATCACTACTGCAGCCGCTATTCCTTACTATACAGGTCCATATGCAGAGAAAAAAGTTGGTTTTGGCTTTGTAGCTATTTCAGCTAGTCTTGATACTTTGCAAGCACCTGCTTTTGCAACAAAAGATAAATTAGACACAGTTATTAGACAAGCCGATTATGAGCTTGATGCTTTATCAATCGAATCAGAAGAATTTATTCTTGACTCTTTATTTGGCATTGCACAAAGTCTCACAATTTCAACTCTTATAATGTGTATACTTGTTATTATTATTGCTGTAATGCTCGCTTCTGCTATCACCCGTTCTGTAACTTTACTCTTAGAAGGCTTCACTCGCTTTAGAAATGGTGAGCGACAATTCCGTTTTTATAGCGATAGAACTGACGAATTAGGTGCCTTAGCTGATTCATTTGATGAACTAGCTGACAGCCTCGTACAAAGTGTGAATGAACCACAAGTTATTCTTGATGCCGATAAAAATATTATCTTTATGAACGAAGCGGCAGAAGTTTGGTATGACAAAGATTTGGACGATGTTGTAGGCGCTCCTTTCTTTTCTATAGCTTATTATGAAGAATCAAGTCCGTATTGCCCAATGTCATTAGCAAATGATAAAAAAGAAGCTGAAATTATGTTCAGCGACTCAAAGCAAGTATACTTCCAAGATTCATTTATAAGAACTTCAGTTTCTGATTATGAAGAAGACGAAGAAGGTTATATCATCACTACTCGTGATATGACAAATATTGTTGAAAATGAAAAGGATCTTGATGCGCAACGTCAACTCCTAGACACTATCTTCACTTCAAGCCCAGATATGATGTGGCTTAAAGATGCTGTCACACAGAAATTCCTCATGGCAAACCCACGTTATGCAAACATTTCTGGAAAGCACGTTTCAGAATATATGGGCAAAACTTCCTATGAAATCTATGCAAATGACCATGCCTTAGCTTTAGAAACAGAAACTTATGACAGTGAAGTTATCCAAAAAGGCAGAACTCTTCTTCGCGAACAAACTGTGAGATTCCAAGACGGTCATACTGAAATTCTTGAGATTTTGCGCACACCTATGTATAACCAAGCTGGCCAAATCTCTTCAATCCTAGGTATTGCTCGTGACGTTACCTCTCGTGTTGAAGCACAAAATGCATTATTGCAAATCCAGCATGATCTTGAAGATGCTTTAACAAATGCCAATGCTGCCAATGCTGCGAAGAGTGACTTCTTAGCGCGTATGAGCCATGAAATCAGAACTCCGATGAATGCTATTCTTGGTCTTACAGATATTGTTCGTCGTACACTTGAAAAACCAGATGCGGATATTCCTAAAATTCTTGTTCAATTACAACATATCGAAAGATCTTCCAAGCACTTACTTGGCTTGTTGAATGATATTCTTGACTTATCAAAAATTGAAGCAGGTAAGATTGAAGTTGAGCTTACACAAGTTGACCTTCCAGCGCTTGTACAAGCGGTTGATCCTATCATTCGTCCACGTTGTGAAGAAAAATATATCAACTACAATGTCAACTTCGATTCACGCATTACAAGCCGTGTTGTGAGTGATCCACTTCGTCTAAGACAAGTGCTCATCAACCTTTTAGGTAATGCTGTGAAGTTTACTCCTGAAAATGGCACAATCACCTTGAATCTTAATGTATTGGAACAACAAGCAAATCGCATCAATATACGTTTTGAAGTGCGTGATAGTGGTATTGGTATTTCTGAAGAAGGCATTTCAAAACTCTTCACTCCATTTGAACAAGCAGAAGCAAACACAGCGCGTATGTACGGTGGAACTGGGCTTGGCCTTTCAATCAGTAATAGCATTATCAACCTTTTGGGTAATCAAATCCGTGTAGAGTCAACACTTGGACAAGGTTCAAACTTCTATTTCGATCTTTGGTTTGACTGCTTGAATGAAGATAATACTTTGATTGTTCAGCATATTGATTTTGAAAAATCTGAAGTTGTCGAGCAAGTGCAAGAATTCTCTGCTCCTGTTGATTTACAAACAAAACGTATCTTAGTTGCTGATGACGTTGAGTTGAATAGATTGATTATTATGGAAATGCTCAAAAATGTTGTTGGATCAATTGAAGAAGCGCCTGATGGTAAAGATGCAATTGAAATGTTCAATAATTCAGAAGAAGGCTACTATGACCTTATTCTTATGGACGCATTAATGCCAATTATCAATGGTTATGACGCTTCAAAAGCTATACGTGAACTCAACAGACCTGATGCTAAAACAATTCCAATTATCGCAGTTACCGCGAATGCTTTCAAGGAAGATGTTGACAAAGCTTTAGCCTGCGGAATGAATGCTCACCTTGCAAAACCAGTCGATTACGATAAGTTGCTTGAGTTAGTCAAACAATAAATTGTATAAGACAATATAAAATAAGAATAAAGCCCACTTCATAACTAATGGAGTGGGCTTTTTTTATTCTGATTTGTTTTCTATGCATCGCTACGAAAATCTCACTTTCAAAACTAACATGAGATTTTAATACTGCCATTTACCATTCTTATATATGGCAAATTCAGTCACTCTGCGTGAATTGATTTTATTAAATTGGCAGTTTTGTGGCACAGAAGAAGAACATAAACTTTCATAAAATACTTCAATATAGCGCACCTTGCCAAAATAATCTGCTTGCTCGTTCTTACTTGGTGTGACTTCAATTTCTATATGTGAAGTGTCAATTTCAGAATAGTAGTAGAGATTTTGTCCATTTTGATGAGCCTTAATAGCTGGTTTATTCTTTGAGGCATTACTGTGTTTTTCATGCCTTTCTATAAAGTTTACAACAGCTAATTCAAGTTGCAGATTTAATTTTTCCATTGTGTCAGAGCTTGTTTTTAATAAGCTTTGAGTTTTATTGATGAATTCTTGAGCATTTGTATAGGAAAATGTTTTTGCTTCGGCTATTTTACAAAAAACTAAAGAAAGCAATAAAAAAGAAATATATATTTTTTTCGACATAATAAACCTTAATTAAATAAAACTTCTGTGCGTCTATTGAGATAGCGACCTTCTTCACTAGAATTGTCGTATTTATGCGAAATGCCTCTACCTACAGAAGAAAGAAGATGGGCAGGCACTCCTTGCGAAATAAGATAGTTTTGCACAGCTTCGGCTCTTTCAATAGAAAGAGTGTGATTATAATTTTCACTACCTAGAGAATCAGTATATCCTTCAAGTGTGACTCTTTTTCCTGTTTCGGCTATAACCATTGCGGCATGATCTAAAATTGCTTTTGAAGCATAGGTGAGTTCAGCCGAGTCAAAAGCGAAATTGACACCACGAAGAATAATAACTTCTTCAATATTGTAAAACACTTTTTGGACGAAATCTTCAGCTACTTGATTTGAAGTAAGTATATCAAGTCCGTTCACAAAAACAGAACAAGGCTTTAGGCTTGCAATTTCTTGTAAAGTGGCAAGGCCTTTAGGAGTGTCAGCAAAAGAGATAACGTGTAAACAAAGATTTGGATTATCAATTAAAAGTGCTCGTGCTTCATACACTGGATCAATGCCAACATTATTATCGCCATCAGATGCAATGATAAGAACAGAAGGGGTTTTCATTTGCGCATATTGCGGGGCATAGTCAAACATTCCATCGCCAATGCCTGTACGACGGTCAAAAACACTCAATTCAGCATCGAGTGCTTGAATGCCCTTATTCATATTTGCCTTATCCCATAGAGCATAAGGAACAATATTTGATGGCGGCGAAAAAGTGTGCATAGAAGCAGAATAGCCAAGATTTGGAATCATGCTGTTGACTTTTGTAAGCACCATTTTCAAAGCTTCTAATTTATTGCCATCAAAGACTTTTTTGTCTTCATAACTCATCATCATAGAGCCTGAATAGTCCACTAAAAAGTCAAAGCTATGGATTTTAGGCAAGAGATTATTTGCCTTTGCTAAAGTGGCATGAGAAAGAAAAAGTGAGAAAGTTAATAAGAGTGCTGATAAAAATTTCATTGTCTATCCTCATTATAGATTATTTTTTATAAGGATAGGGGATTATACTATTAAAGTCAAGATTGAAAAGAAAAATGCTCTTAAAGTTCAGATTTTG
>CAYJFE010000144.1:0-3090 GCA_964369165.1 uncultured Desulfovibrionaceae bacterium
CACCCACGGCGGTTTTCAAGACCGCTGTAATCAACCGCTCTACCATCTCTCCGCGGACTTCTTATTTGACTTAATTCGCCATAAATGTCAAGCAAAAAATAGTCATTTCAGAAAATTTTTGTTTTTATCCAATATTTAATAATAAAATCGGCAGATTAGCAATTCTCATTCAAAAAAATGCGCTAATTTATTAATATTGCAAATTCTCAAAAGCAGTATATTGCGCTAAAAATGCAAGACGCACCGTACCCGTTGAGCCGTTTCTGTGCTTACCTAAAATGATTTCCGCTTCATTCGTCATCGGGCGAGAGCCATCTTTATTATAGGCGTCCTCTCTGTGGATAAACATAATGATATCAGCATCTTGCTCAATAGCGCCAGATTCACGCAAGTCAGAAAGCATAGGTCTTTTGTCTGCCCTTTCTTCAACCTTACGGTTTAGCTGTGACAATGCCAAAACAGGAATATCTAATTCTTTTGCTAAAGCCTTCAAGTTTCTTGAAATATCTGAAATTTCAAGTTCACGAGAATCAGTCCTTGAAGAGCGCATAAGTTGTAAATAGTCGACAATAACGAATTTTAGGCCATGTTCAGCCTTCAATCGACGGCATTTTGCACGCAAGGACAAAGTATTCAATTCGCCAGTATCGTCGATAAAAATAGGTGCTCCCTCTAATTGGCTTGCCGCATCGTGCAATCTTTGCCAATCACCATCATCTAAAAATCCACGTTTAAGCTTTGTTAATTCCACTTTTGCCCAAAGTGAAATCATACGTTCAGCCAAAGAAATCGCGCTCATTTCAAGTGAGAAAATGGCAACAGGAGTTTTATAATTCACTGCTGTGCGCATGGCAAGGTTAAGAGCAAAAGCTGTTTTACCCATAGCAGGACGAGCCGCTAAGATAATTAAATCAGAAGGTTGCAAGCCTGCTGTTATTCTGTCCAAATCAGTATAATCTGTAGGAATACCCGTGACTGAGGCTTTTTGATCAGCCCTTTTCACAGCAATGTCAAAAATTTTATCCGTCAAAGAACCTATTGATTCAAAGCCTTTAGCTGATTTCCGCTCAGAAATTGAAAAAATTGATTTTTCAGAATCAGCAAGAAGCTCGTCCACCACAACGCCAGGGCTATAGGACGAGCCTATAATATCCGCACAAGCTGTGATAAGCTCTCTTTGCATGGATCTATCTCGAATTATTTCAGCATAGTGCTTTGCGCTTTCTTCGGCTATTGGCAAATCCACAAGTTCAGAAAGGTAAGCCGAGCCACCGATTTGCTCTAATTGTTGGTTATCTTCCAAATAAATCAGCAAAGAATTAGGGTCAATCGGCTTTGATAGCCTATATAAAGAAATAAAGGCTTTAAATAAAATTTGGTGCGCAGGCACATAAAAATCTTCGGGCTTTACAATATCCACAAGACTATGCATCAAGGAATAATTCAAGAAAACGCCGCCTAGAAGCGATTTTTCTGCTGTGAGATTATGCGGCGGAATGCGCTCTAATAAATCACGTTCAGCCCTTTGTTCGCGCGTGGAGTGTGGCGTAGCTTCTTTATTTTTAAATTGCTTATTCTGCCAATTTTGCCCTTGCCCTCTTTGCTGAAACCTTGTAGCTTCTTGATTTTGCGCAGGATTCACTTGAGGAGCTTGAGGTTCTTCCATAAAGATAGAGCCTTCGTCATCGTCAAGAGGAAGATAAAATTCGTCATAGCTTTGCGGAGCATTAAAAGACGAACTGCCGGAAGGCGAATCATTCGATTCACCCTCGGCAGTATTTATAAACAAAGGTTTGAAGTCAGAATCAGACATTGTCTTATTCAGCAGCTTCTGCTTCTACTTCAGCGACTACTTCTTCAACAGGTGCAGCAACTGGAGCTTCACCTTCAAGATGTCTTTCTTCAGCAACTACTTTCACAGTAACTGTTGGAACAACGTCAGCATGCAAGCGCACGCGAACTGGGTGTTCACCAAGAATACGGATAGGAGCTTCTAAAAGCACTTTACGGCGGTCAATTTCAAAACCTTCTGCAATCAAAAGATCAGCAATGGTATGAGTTGTGATTGAGCCGTATAATTTTTCATTATCGCCAACACGCATTTTAATTTCAAGGATATAGCCTTCGAGTTTTTCAGCCAATGTAGCGGCTTCAGAACGAATAGCGTCCATTTTAGCTTGCAATTTTCTGCGTTCTAATTCAAAGTTTTTGATATTAGCAGCAGAAGCGAGTGTAGCAATGCCTTGTGGAAGAAGGAAGTTTCTGCCATAACCAGCACGAACTTCTACAACATCGCCAAGACGACCAAGATTTTCAACGTCAGCACGGAGTATAACTTTCATATTATCTACCCCTATATATTTGTCTTTTTAATGATTTCGCTTGAGTGCGCAGATGTGTAGAACAATAATGCCATTTGACGAGCACGCTTAATTTCAGTAGTGAGCGCGCGTTGGTGCTTTGCACAAGTGCCAGTGATACGACGAGCAACGATTTTGCCGCGTTCAGTTAAGAAATCTTTTAAGATTTCAGGGCGTTTGTATGATAATGGCAATTCAGCGTCTGCACAGAAACGGCAGAACTTACGACGTGGTGTGAATTTTTTACGAAATGACATTCTTATTCTCCTGCAGCTTCAGATGATTTTTTTTCATCTTCTAATTTTACGGTCATGAATTTGAAGATACCTTCAGTGATACGGATGATACGTTCAAGTTCTGCAATCAAAGCAGCTGGTGCAAAATATTCTAAACGAACATAGTAGCCACGAAGCTGTTTTTGAACAGGATAAGCCAAGTCTTTCATTCCCCAATGGTCTGCATTGTCAAGCTTGCCGCCTTCACGGTCAATGATGCCTACCAAATTAGAAAGTGTGTTTTCGCGTTCTTCTGCTGACATTTCAGGAGAAAGAAGCAACAATGTTTCAAATTTACGCATAGTTTTTCCTTTATTTTCCATCTTATGGTCTATTGGCCACTTGAAACAATTCCAAGTAGCAAGGTAGAGCTAAGTTTTTTATACTTTCTTCGCCTGAATGTCAAGTTTAAAATTCCATTATTAAACCAATGGTTTCCACTTAATTCTTTTTTC
>CAYJFE010000144.1:3190-5873 GCA_964369165.1 uncultured Desulfovibrionaceae bacterium
TTAAACCAATGGTTTCCACTTAATTCTTTTTTCAAAATAAGAAAATATCAGCGTACAAGTGCGACAGATTGCAAAATAGCAGAACATACATAAAATCCATACTTCAAAAGTAATACGTGTGACAGCCATGATTTCGATGGATTGGAAGGTGAGTTCAGGCAGTGAAACTAGGGCGGCAAGGGCTGAATCTTTAAAGATTGAAACCGTTTGCCCTGCAAGTGGAGGCAGCATGATTGGCTTTGCTTGCGGTAAAATAATATAATAAAGCGATTGGAAAGCATTGAAACCCATGGAAGAAGCGGCTTCCCTTTGCGTTTTTGGTATACTTTCAATACTTGAGCGCACAATTTCAGCTATATACACGCCTTCATAGAGCCCTAGGGCCAAGATTGCCGCAGTCATGCCCTCTATTTGTACAGGAGGTGCGAAGACATAAGAGAAGATATTCAAGCCTGCTGGCGTGAGCGTATAAGCAAAATCTTGCAAAAAGAAGTTGAAGGGCATAAAAAACTGCCCCGAGAAAAAATATATGAGAAAAATAAAGATTAGTGGCGGAATATTTCTGAGAGCTTGCACAAATAATGTGAATGGCAAAACTGCAAAACCACGTTTATTTGCAGTATACGAGCCAACGCAAATGCCAAAAATCATAGCAAATACGAAGGCCCATATACCTAATCTTAATGTCATTAAAAAACCCTTTGAGAACATACCAAGCTGCCACAAGCCTTCTCTATTTGTAAAGGCTATATAAGGCAATAAGTCAGACCACTTCCAAGTTCTCTCATTGCCAACAAAGAGTTGCCAAAATCCCCATAGGAAGAGGCTAGCAACAATGGCTAAGAGAATATAGTCAGTTTTATTCAAGGCATTCCACTTACGCGGTGGAGTTGTGCCTGGTATGACAAGGGCATTTTTTTGCATAATCTACAGGTCTTTTTCCCAATCTTTTGTCTTGAACCAGTAATTAGCTCTTTCTTGAAGCCAACCATCCTTTGTTCTTTCAGCAATCCATTTATTGAAAACATCAAGAGTGAGTTGATCATTTTTCTTTACGGCCATTGCGATAGGTTCTCTCACTTCTTCTATTTCAAAAGGTACAAAAACTTTTTCAGGATTATCAGCCGCAGCAAATGAAGGCAATGGGGCAGAAGTCAAAAATGCGTGCGCTCTTCCCGCTAATACTTCTTCTACACACAAAGCTTCTTCAGCAAATTGACGGAAAGTCGCATTAGGGAAAAGTTCTTGAGCAAGCAAGGCAGGAGTTGTGCCTGTACGGATTGCTATAATGACTTCAGGCTTGTTATAATCAGCTCTTTCTTTCAAGTTACCCGCTTTTTCAATACTTGCAAGCAGTTCTAAACGTGTGAAATCGTAAGGGTCTGTGAAATTCACTTGTTCTAGTCTTTCGTCTGTAATACCCATGCCGCCAATGATAACGTCAAATTTTCCAGCAAGCAAAGCAGGAATAATGCCTGCCCACGCGGTTGGGGCAAGTTGAATGCGAAGGCCTAAGTCTTTGGCTAAGCGTGTGGCTACATCAATTTCAAAGCCCACAAACTCACCAGCTTTATTTTGCATAGCCCAAGGCACAAAGGAAGAAAAACCAACGCGTAACACGCCTCTTTTTTCTGCTTTAGTAATTGTAGCATCTTCTGCATACGCTTGCGAAATAGGACTTAGCAGAGAAGTAAAAAGGCAACATGACAAAAGTAAAGCTAAAATCTTTTTCATATAAAACTCCAATTAAAAATTAATATAACCTTCCCTTCTTTCTTTGCTGGCTTTTTGCGTAATAATTCGCAGGCACACTCACCAAAGAAGCAAGGATAAGATAAAACATCGCCACAATAAGCCAAATTTCAAAGGATAAAAATGTCTTTGAAATCAACTCAGAAGCCGTGAGCGTAAGCTCGGCAACTGCCACAGCACTCACAAGGGAAGTATCCTTAATAAGGGAAACCACTTGCCCTATAAGGCTTGGAAATATGTTAGAAATTGCTTGCGGTAAAACTACAATTCTACCCACTTGCAAAGTATTAAAACCTAAAGAAAAACCTGCTTCCCACTGCGTATGCGTGACTGACTTAAAACCAGCTCTAAAAATTTCAGCCATATAGGCACCTTCAAAGCAAGCAAGGGTAAGCGCGGCGGCCAGGAAAGGCGGCATAGAAAATATGGGCGCAAAAACAAAATACATAAGATAGAGTTGCATCAAAAGTGGTGTATTTCTTATAATGCCAACAAAGCCCCGAGCCAAAAGATTCGCAACTGGTGAGGCCGATAAATTCATTGAAGCAAGCAATAAGGCTATACCTAGAGCTAAAAGAAGACTCAAAAGCACAAGCTCAACCGTAACCAAAATTGATTTTAACAATACGCCAAATATCAAACCATCTTCGCCATAAGAAATAATGTGTGGCAAAACTTTTGCAAATTGCCAATCATAGCTTTGCGCAACAGAGAGTATAAGCAAAAGAGAAAGTAGGAGAAATGACAAAGAAAAGACTATGCTGTACAAATTAGTACGCAATTCTTTTATTTTTGAAAAAAATCCTTGCTTAACAAAGTTTTCAGAAGCCTTATCAAAAAGACTGCTACTTTCTTCTGCATGATTTTTATTTGACATTTCTTCCATCATTGAGGACATTTTACACCTAAAGGTTGAGATTATTGCTTATTC
>CAYJFE010000145.1:0-5587 GCA_964369165.1 uncultured Desulfovibrionaceae bacterium
AGTTCGTCCTTTTGCTCAAACTCTTTTTCATAGGCAAGGCGAGCATTCGGCAATTCCGCTTGTTCACGCTTTGAAATCGCCACTTCATTTGTATAACGCTCCTCTATTCCCTTTTCTAAGAAATTGTCAATACGCTGAAAAAATCCGCTCAATGAAAAATCTTCACTGATGGAATACTTCAAATTTGCAGGCATATACTTCGTTTCATTGCCCTCAAGTATGAAGTAAAAACCATGATCTGCGTTATGAAATGTCTTTTTCATGGATATGTCAAAGCCCCTGTATTTGCCTATGCTTGCCTCAGACATTTTTTGACTGATAACCGTATCTTTCACAGCAGATTTAATTATATTTTCAATATCTTTGCTGTTTTCCTTTGTATAGATTTTACCGCTACTATACAGCTCAACAACAATTTTCTCTTTATCATTTTCTTTGTGAATGACAGTATTTTTATCCCTCAATTCCAAGTTTTTATTATAGATTGCTTGTTCTGCTTCTATTCTTTCTCCTGCTTTTTCAAGATGCTGTATACGATTGTAAAGCCTGTGCTTTGAGCGTGCGTGTTCAGTCGATAAAGCCTCAAGATTTTTCAATTCGTTCGCTATATTTACTTCTAAAAGTATTAGAGGGTTGCCTGAAGCCGCCGCTTTCATTTCTGCCGCAGTAGCCGCTTCTGAACGAACATCATCTATCTTTCTTTGCAATAAATCGCCCTTACGGAATTGCTCAATGGCGGCCGCTTTATATTCAATCGTCTGCCACATCCTCGCATCATACGTTTGTTTTGTTGCATAATAATAAATACCTACCTTGAAATTTTCAGGATTTCTATTATAGAGCTGGTTGCCTTGCCTGATAATTCGCCCATTGCGTTGCTCTAAGTCAGACGGCCTCCAAGGTGCGTCAAGATGATGAGCGGCAACAAGCCTGTCTTGCACATTCATGCCTGCTCCCATCTTTGCCGTTGAGCCAATAAGCACACGCACATTTCCGCTTTTTACGTCGCCAAAAAGCTTAGACTTACGCTGATCCGTATTCGCGTCATGGATAAATGCAATCTCGTGAGGCGGAATGCCCTTTGCTATAAGTTTCGTCTTCAAACCATCATAGACAGAGAAATTATTATTGCTTTGAAAAGACAATAATTCGTCCATGCTGATTTCATTTGTAGCACTGTCTTTATCATCTTTCTCGCTGAAATCATCGTCTACAAAATTGAGTGTCGGACTTTTATTGCTTGTCTTTGAACTTCCTTTAGGAGTGGATAAATCGCAGAAAACAAGCTGAGTCCCCTTGTCTTCTGCTGAGTCTTGCCAAATAGAATAAATCCTGTCAGCACAAGCATTTATTTTTGTTCCGCCAAAATCTTCTGCGTCTGGATCTATAAGGCGATAGTCAAGCCCGGCCTTGCGTGCATCGTTAGTGATTTTTAACGGATTATCTATGCTTGGATCGCTTGGCAGATTTTCCATTCTATCTATAATTTCATTCATATACACAGCTTGATCGCCTGAGCGTTCCACAATATGACTGATAGGTTTTCCGCTCAAAAGTGGCGGAGTGTTAGGCGGCAATCCTGCAAGTTTTAGCTGATTTTCAATATCGTCCTTAGTGACAACGTCGGCAAATGAGCGATACATGGATAAGAGTTCGGGAACATTGTCAAATTTTGAAAATCTACTCTTGAGCTTGTAATTTACGCCCGTGGAATCAAGCTCCCAATCGCTGCTTACTTTGGCAAAGGTTGAAGCCCAAGAGTCAAAAAATTCAAGCCCTTTTTTAGAAAGTTCGTCAAATTGCAAATACCTTTGCATAGTGAAAACTTCTGAAATGCTATTGCTTATCGGTGTGCCTGTAAGGAAATACACACCTTTGCCCTCGTTTTCTCTTTGCAAATAACGGCATTTTATAAATAAATCCAAAGCCTTTGCCGAGCCTGCCACATTGCCCATTCCTGAAACATTCATGGTTGTGGTAAAATTGAGATTTTTAAATTCGTGTGCTTCGTCCACAATCAAAGCATCAATGCCTAAATCTGAAAAATCAACTGACTTATCTTTATTGCCTGCCCCTGCAAGTAAAGCTTCGTATCTTTCTGTAATCTTTTCCTTTTGTTTTTCTAACTGCTTCACCGTGGCACGGCTTCCGCCATTTTCTTTGAGTGTTTCAAGTGCTGAAAATGTCGCTTCAAGTTGTTCCTCAAGAATTTCTTGCTCCACTTGTTTTGGCATATCAATCTTCTTGAAAGAGGAATGAGCAACGATAACGGCATCCCAATCATTTGTCGCCACACGACTAAAGAAGCGTTCACGATTTTGCTTGAGAAAATCTTCTTTCGTGGCCACTAAAATATTTGCGTCGGGGTATAAATCATAAAATTCATCTCGCCATTGATAAACAAGGCTGTTTGGCACAACTATCATAGGTTTATTGAATAAGCCCATGCGTTTAGATTCTTTCACCATAGCTGTAGCCGCAAAAGTCTTGCCAGCGCCTACCACATGGTCAAAAAGAGCTGTCCCTTCCTGCATAGCTCGCCATACAGCATTTTTCTGGTGTGGACGAAGTTTGATAGTGTCAGAAGCGTTGACAAGCTCGATATGGCTTCCGTCATACTTTGGCACAACGTGAGTATTAAATCTATCATTATAAACTCTTGCAAGTCTTTCACGTCTTGTATCATCTTTCCAAATCCAATCAGAAAAAGCCTGTTCAATGCCTTTTGCTTTACGCATGGCAACGGCCGTTGCTTCTTGATCTATTTCTTTTATAGGCTTATTTGTTTGAGGATCTCGCCCAATTTCACGCTCAACCTTGATAGGCTTGTTTGTAAGAATTGCTTGAATGAGCTGATCAGCAGGATAATCTTTTGTGCCCCAAAGTTCACAATTTACAGCATTATCCCAAATATTTATCTTTGCTTCCCACTTGCCAAGCAAAGGAATATATTCAAGGTTTGAACCATACCTTCGCAAATAGCCAATTTCTTCGTCTATAAAATCGAGAATATCTTCAGCAGGAAGCCATGAAGAACCAAGGCGAACACCAATATCAACCGCTTCAATATCTTCAGGGATAACCTCACTAAGCGCATTGACATTGTGCTGATAAAGTTCTGGATAATTTTCAGCCTCACGCTGTGCAATAGAAAGCTTTTCCTTGACATTGCCCGTGAGGTATTTATCCTTGATTTCCCATTCTTCATTTGCAGGATTGAGAAAAACAAGATTTTCACTCTTAAGCTCTTGCTGAACTTCCTCAGTTTCTTTCTTTACAAGTGAAGCAATTCTGTCAAAATCAACGCTTCCTTTTTCGCTGAGGCAAATTGCTAATGCGTCCTTAGTATTGTCTGCATGAGTTGGCAATTCCACGGGCTTTAGCATACGCTTGAAGAAAATGTCTGACTTTGTAGCGGACGGAGCTTTTGCTTCACGGCCAGTCTTTTCTGCTTGATCTTGCGTGATACCTTTATCATAATCTTTTTCAAGTGATTGAATAAGTGAAGCTTCTGGATCGAAACGAAAAAGCCCTTTGTTTGTTGTGGAATTTAGAAAGCCAAATTTACGCTGAAAAGTGTCGTATTGAATATTGAGAACCTTTCTTTGGTCTTCAATGAAAATTTCGTTGTTTTCATCGCTTTTTTCGGCATTGATTAATGTACGGAGGCTATCTCTAATATCAATCATACCAGATATTCTTTGAAATTCTTTCTTATTTCTTAATTCTTCCTTAATAAGAATTGCTTCGCCAAATTCGTCAATCTTCTTTGAATAAATATCTGAATTTATTTTGAGAAGTGAATCAATTTTTAAAGTTTTACAATAAGAAGATAATAAAACATCAGTCAATAGGCTGTCTTTAGGAATTGCATTTTCAAGACTTGCCTTATGCGTAAATATATTCTTAGGCAAGGCTTCAAGAGCTTTTGAAATCTCATCAGCAAGGTTTATATTATTAGTATCAACACATTTGAGTTCATCGGCAAATTGCCCTCTCACAAATTGCATTTCGCCAAGTATTTGATTAGGATTTTCAGCAAAATATTTATTAATACTGCCTTCTTGTACTCCGCCTGTTTGTTTATCTTCAAAGGTTTGAGTAGAAAGCGATAACCACGACTTATGGCCTCTTTGAATATGCTGTTCTTTTTCTTCTTGTGTCTTTTTTTGAAAGAAAACAATGTCGGTTGTAACGTCAGCAAGTGCATTTTCATTAAAAGCATTTGATGGAAGTCGCACAGCCCCTAAGAAGTGCGAATGCGAATCTATATAGCCTCTATGCGCTGAATTTTGCGAATCCATAAAGTGACGTGACACAACAAAAGCACCCACACCACCTTCTTTTACTAAATCCATTGATTTAGAAATGAAGTAGTTATGTATTGAAAATCCGCTCATTTGAGGGAAATTTCTATCATAAAGCTTTTGCTGGCCAAAAGGCGGATTGCCTATGGTAATATCAAAAAGATTTTTTGAATAATCAGTATCTTGAAAACCTTTGTTGAGATGTTTTTCTTTAGGATATAAGAGTTTTGAAATGTCTGCGGTGATACTATCTTGTTCGACTGCGAAAAATTTTGCGTGCAAATCTTTTGGTTGCAAGCCTATAAAGTGGCCTATGCCTGCTGCTGGCTCTAAAATTTTCAAAGGGCTATCAGTTTTATCCACACCTAAATGCGTTAAACCCTCGTACATTCCCTTGATTATTGTTTCAGAAGTGAAATGTGCGTCTTGTGTGGAGCGTCTTGCCTGAACATATTCAGTATCAATCAGTAAAGATTTTAGCTCATTATATTCTTTAGCCCATGATGAATTGTCTTTATCAAAGGCTTGCGGCAATCCGCCCCAACCGACGTATTTAACAAGAATTTTCTTCTCGTCATTTGTGGCTTCTCTCTCTTCTTTATTGATTTGATAGAGAGTTTTAATTGCATTGATATTGTCTTGAAATTTCGTTCTTGCGCCGCCTTTTCCAAGATTATCTTCTGCTGTAATAGTGTAATTTTCTAAAGCTCTGTATTTATGCCCATCTGAGAGAGAGCTTCCCACTTGCTCATGCCTTGTGTTGTCAAGCTGTCGCCCATTTCCGAGTAAAGGGCTTCGTGTTCCATGCTCGCCTGTGAGCGAACTCTCTCGATAAGCACTATGCTGTCCTCTTGGTAGAGAGCCATCAATTTCTCGGGGCTGTTCATTGCCCATCGTGCCAGAATCGAAAAGTGAGCCGAGCTCAAGTGCTGACGAATTTCTTCCAGCGCCTCTTTGGGCAGAACTTGATGAATTATCTGCAAGTCGCTCATTTTGCCTTCTATTGCCATATATAACCTCCTCAAATTGTGTGTTTTCTTGTTCGTTTTCTGCGTGAAGAATTTTTTCTGCTTCTTCAATGCTGTCAAGATACTCAAAAAGACTTAATTGCCCCGGAATAGCTTTGTTCTTTTTTCTTGCCATCTCATAAATCCTTAATAGCTTATAAAATATTATATGTCTAGTTTTTTCAAATGGTTATTCGTGCTTTTTTTGAGAATTTTGGAAAAAGTCAATTAAAATAAGGGCTGATTAGTAAGTCCATTTGTGATAATTTCTAT
>CAYJFE010000146.1:0-5567 GCA_964369165.1 uncultured Desulfovibrionaceae bacterium
TGAGAAGAGAACATTTCTTTAAAACTGACACATAACGATGAACATAATTGCCTATGGCGCGCTTGGTTTGCATAAAAAACTCCAAAAACAAATCTTTGTTGTGAAACAGTTCACAATCAAAGAAGCAAATTAAAAAACACAATAAAATTTAATACATAAATCTACCAATATTATTTTTCCACTATATAACGTGATTTGCGCTGAATTGTCAATTAGGTAAAAAGTAATTTTCCTTAAAATTAGTTGAAAATAGAATAAAAAAAGTTCTATTAAAAAAGGAAAATGAAGCCTTTATAAAAGCTTCAAAAAAGAATAAAATTTATTAAAAAAAAATAAAATTTATACTATTCGAGCTGATTTAAGCCATTCAATGGATAAATCGCAGGCAATTAAATCTTTTGATTTATTAGAATCGTCAATTATTTCAATATGATTTTCAAGCTTTTGCAAGGCTTGATTGTTCCAAATAAAATAATTTGAATCTCGCACAGGTTTTGTCAAAGCATCGTAAACCTTTGGCATAATTGGAACATGATCGCCGTAAAAGCAAAAAGAAGTGGGCGTATTTGATTTATCCATATGTTTAGTTAGCATAGAAATCATTGTGTCCGCGTGCTTTAAGTGGCGAAGATAGATGGTCAAATCATCAAAATTTGTCGGTGGATTGTCATTATATACTTTCAAATCTTTAGGGCGCACCTTTTCCAAATGCAAAGGTCCGTGATTTTCCATTGTGATGGCAAAGACAAAAATAGGCTGATTGTCTTCTTCTGCAATCTTCAATTCATTGCGCATACAGCGAGCTACTTCAATATCAGAAATATAGGGGCCAAACTTTTTATTTTTTGCAAAGCTTTCTCTTGAAATGTATTTATCAACTTGCCAAAGCTTGAAAACCTCTTCTCGCTTATAGAAATTTCTTATAAATGGGTGAATAAAAACAATTTTATAACCAAGAGATTTTAAATAGAGGGGCAAAGAGGGAATAGGATAAGCGCTTGCAGTAAGAACATAGGGATTGAATCTATGCATTTCTAAAGTTTTTTGGCTTAGTGCAGTCAAAAAAGCAAATTCAGTGCGCACAGTATTTCCGCCCCAAGCTGGCACGTTTAAAAAACCACTTTGCTTAGATTCAGTTATTGTTTTATCATAAGTACTAAGAATTTCGGGTTTAATTATAGGAAAAAAAGGTCGAGGATCAAAAAAAGATTCACTCTGCACAGCTACAAGATTTGGAAGAGGGCTATCTTCCTTTCTTTCTATCACGTTATAAAAAGATTTGCTCACGTCAGGCTTCTTTTTGAGTGCAAAAGCTTGCATATAAAGAGAGGCTAAAAGTCCGTGAGTGTGAGTGTCTTCAAAGGGAATAAAGCTGAGAGTGAGAGGATTAGTGTGATGATAAAAAAAAGCATTGAGTGAAAGAAAAAAGAATAATATAATTATAGTATTGTAGGAAAAAAGTGACCAATTTTGCGCAGATAAAAACATATCAAAGGGCGCACTTGGTGTGGGTTCTAAATAAATTCCTATAAGAGCAACAAGAAAAATTATTGTTGAAAAAATAAATTTCACTATACCAAAATAAGGCAAGAAAAGGCGAGGGTGACAAATAATATCAGTAACAAATTCATAGTCTTGCGCAGTAAGGCTTTCATTGAGATTGCGCACCTTTGTATTGTTTATAAGCACAAGAGTGATAAACAAAGCTTGTGTGAGTAAAAAAGAAGAAACAACTCGTCCTAGACATAGGTTTACTATAGAAAAAACAAGAAAATAAATCCCTAAATGCACAGACCAAGCTGAACTTAGCCTTTTTAGTGAAGGCTGAGGAATAAGAAGTCGCTCAATAAATATTGTGAGCGAAAAACCAATTATTCCAAGAATTAATGTGAGAATGCCGTATACATTAACGGACATATAAAAACCTCACAATAGGTGTTGAAAACCAAGCAGGAAGCCATGATAAAAACCACATAAGCACAAACATTGGGAAAGGAAAGGCGATGCGCGCTCTGTTTTTATCAAGCCCATCTTTGATGTATTGAGCCGCTCTTTCTGGTGAAATTTCAAAGAGATGCGGACCTGGTAATGCGTCAAGCATAGGCGAAGTGATACAGCCTGGCATGATGGCATTCACTTTCACTCCCTGATCTTTCAAGAGCACACGAAGGGCATCTGCATAGGTGCGCACAAAGGCCTTGCTGGCGCTATAAGAGGGCAAAGTAGGCAAGCCATAATATCCAGCCACAGAGCTTACTAGAGCAATTTGCCCTTTTTTTCTTTCAATCATTTGTGGTAAAAATTTATCAACTAAATAGGTAGTCGCCATAATATTAATCTGCAAAAGTTTTTCCGCTTCTGCATAATTTTCTTTATGTATACTTCTATCAACTGCTGTAAAAATTCCTGCATTAGCGATGACTAAATCAGGCAAAGCATTTGTTTCTGAACTATTTAAAAGCGAATCATACCAAGTGTCTACAGCTTCTTTATCGCAAATATCAAAGCAAATAATTTCAACTTCTGCGCCTTTAGCCTTGCATTTTTCAGCAAGTTCTTCAAGAAGATCTTGCTTTCTGCCGTGCAAAGTCAACTTAATATCTTTAGCCGCATATTCAAGAGCAAGTGGAGTGCCAATAAAGCCAGAAGCGCCTGTAATTAAAATATGTTTCATAAAATATCCACCTTATTCTGCTTTTTTATAATCGCAGTAAGACATATATAAACCGAAAGCAAAGCCAGAGCAAGAAATAAATGAATATAAACAAATCCAATAGTTTGAAAAAGAAAAAGCTAAGAAGAAAGTTGAAAGTGTATAGAATAAAGAAAAAATTTCTAAATTTCTTAATCTATCGTTGAGCTTGTGCCTATGCGCTTTTTTTTCGCCTTTAGGGGTTGTATTGAATAAATTTTCACGCTTCAAAGTGACTTGGATTAAGGCATAAAAATAATAGAGTGAATGCGGGAAAAAGATGATAATATAGGAATAAATATTTCTAAACTTGATCCAATTATCTAGAATAATAAACCTTTTCTTGCGTTTTCTTTTCCTGTGGATAAGCCTTTGCCTACGTTTATTAATTGTTGTTTCGCCTTTTCCCATAAAGCAAGAATATGCCCAAAGCAAGGCAGAAAATAAAAGAATTGTGCAAAATACATTGAAATAATGAGAGAAATAAGGAGTAAGGAAAGTGAGAGGTAGAGCTAGCAAGACTATAATATAAAAAGAAATTAATAAAAGTGGCGCAGTCATAAAAGAAAAGCCGTTGAGTTTTTCGTAAAGAGTCAATCCATGTTTAGACATATCTTTAAAATGTTTGAGGCAATTTTGGATATGGCCTCTGCCCCATCTTTCTCTTTGTACTCGAAAAGCCGACATTGTTTCGGGAAGTTCTGCGAAGGAAGTCACTTCATTTACAAAAGAATATTTCCAATCACTCAATTGCGCGCGAAGTCCCATATCCATATCCTCAGTTATAGTATTGTCAACAATTCCACCTATTTCCTCTATGCATTCTCGCCTCCAAACACATGAAGAACCAGTGAGTGAAGCCACGCAATCACTTATTGATTGCCCTACAGTCACGTCTTCCTTATGATGAGCCATCATAGCTTGAAATTTTGTGAGGGGTGAAATATTTTTGTTGCTATAGTCAACACTTGTTTGTAAATACCCAATATTCTTGTCATTAAAATATGGAATGGTTTTAAGGAGAAATTCTTTTTCAGGTATAAAATCAGCATCAAAAATTGCGACAAAATCACCTTTTGCAAGTGACAAACCATAGGTGAGATTTCCAGCTTTATAACCTCTATTATGCCCTCTATGTGCGTAATATATAGGAATATTTTCTAAAGCTTTTTCCTCTACTAATTTTTTTGCAAGAGGCATTGAATTTTTTGAATCGTCAAGTAACCATATTTCTAATTTATCTTTTGGGTACTCTAGTTCTGAAATAGAATTAATGAGCCTTTCTATAAGATTAATTTCATTATAGACAGGCAAAAGTACACAAACAGTTGGAAGATTATTATAGTCAATCAATGTTGGAGATTGATTGGTAGACTCACTTTCTTTTTTTGCTTTAAAATTTGAATGTTTTGTTGCTTTTTGCGTATTTTTCCACTCTAAAAATGCATAGATTAAAAAGGAGAGTGAAACTATTGCTAAAAAGAGTTCGGTAAGAAAAGCAAAAAAAGTCATGATTTCACCTAAATAGCAAGAGTTTTAACAATTTGCTTTAGTCTACACGCCCAAGTGTGATTTTCTTGCACATATTTTGCTCCTGCTTCAGCTCTTTCTTTGTCAGATGATGAGGGACCCTCTTTTAGTTTTGCAAGAAGTTCTGTAATTTCAGCTTGTTCTGAGAGGGGGTAACAATAATCAGAAAATAAATTCATCACAACAGGACTTTGATTAGTAATCAAAATGCCACCACAAGCCAAAATTTCAAGAAAGCGACGAGAAAGCATGGTATCAGAATCATCGACTGAATTTATATTGAAAGATACAAGATGTTTCTTATATAAATCAGCCGTTTGGGCATAGGGGACAGGGTCAAAAATAGTCACATTGTCTTTATCTGGGAATTGAAAATGTGTCGAATGGAAAAGCTCTTTTTTGTGCCTATCGTAAATATTTAAGGGCATTTTGCTCTCAGCGCAAGAATCAAAAATTATTTCCATAAAATTCTTACGTTTATTCAAAATTCTTTTATAGTAAGAACCGACAAAACAGGCATCGTTTTGAGTAAAATTGAAGCCAGTAAAATTATGAAACTTGTCTTGATAAGCCATGGCAAGCACATCTAAATGTGTGGAATCAGGCAGTTCTTTTTTATAGAGTGGCAGAAAGTTAGAATCAGCAGTGAATACATAATCGCATTTCTTTGCAACATCTATGAATGAAGAAAAAAATGGTCTATCATCCTTGTTCCAAAAGACAGTAGGAATTGATAAATCCTTAGCATATTGGATTAAAGTATATATTTTCCTTTGTGGAAGCTGGCGAATTAATTTCGATTGCTTGGCTACTTCGTAATGCCATTCGCCTGTAATTCCTTTAAAGACTGACTCGATAAAAACAAAGTCAGGCTTCCAATTTTTCAAAATATCTTGATAGTTTGCAGGGGTGAGAATTTTTATTCGGCAGTCAACTGAAAAAGAAAGAGTAGTCAAATAATCAGCAACTAGAGCTACTTTGAGATTAGCAAATTCGCCGCGCACGGAATTGTCCGCATTGTCTTCATTGATATGCGGCACTTTTGAGCGTGAAAGTTCGAGAGCTTTTAATAGGCTTGATAACACAATTTCCACCGAATTTGAATTTAGAAAGCACTATGTTTTAGTAATTTATAATCTCTAAAACATAGTCTTTCCATTGCCTATTTTGCACTATATGTTCTCTACACGCAAGCCCTTTTTTAAAGAGAATTTTTGGGAAGTTTTTCTCTGTAACAGTTTGTGATTAAAAGCTTAATAGTGTGTGCTGTGTATTATTTGTTATTAAAACTCATACCTAAATGTAGCAGTCACCCCATGGCCTGTTTTGTGTTCGGAAAGCAGTA
>CAYJFE010000147.1:0-2089 GCA_964369165.1 uncultured Desulfovibrionaceae bacterium
AGTAAAATGGGAAGATATTTATTTAAGACTTGACATTTTTTAGATTAGTGATATAAGTAAAACACAAATTGTGATAAAAATAACTTTTTACTTTTCGGAGGGTTTTATGTCTACAGACGAGAACAGAGTCATAGATAAAGCCAAGTCGTCTTGGTCTGATCTATGGAAGAAAGAGGATTACTGGGCGATTTGGATTGGTTTTTTTGTTATTGCTATAGGTTATTTTTATTTTATGCAAGGCTTCAAAGCAGAATATGTTGAGAAGTTTGACTCCTATCAAGCAATAATTGATCAAGAATCATCAAAACCATTTGAAAGCATAGCTTTAGTAGAAGCAAAAGCTGATATGAAAGCTTTACAAGCAAAAGGCGAACCAGGACCAAAAAGCCTTTTAGCCGTTTTCAAAACACCTAACAAATGGTCATCAAATCCATTGACAGCTTTGTATCTTTCAGAAGCACAAGCTGAATCAATGAACGCTTCTAAAAAAGCAAATGTTGATGAATTGAAAAAGAAAGCTGAAGCTCTTTATGCAGGTGCTTCAACTGCTGAAATGCTAGCTGAATCATCAAACTATACTGATGGTGATGTGAATAAAGCTGCTGGTGAAGCTGTTTCTGCTTGGAGCAAAGCAAATGCTGCTTACAACAAAGCAAAATCAGGCCTTGCAAAACCATACAACCTTATTCCAAATCTCTTGCTTGCTGCAGTAGTATTCGGACTTGTGTTCTCATTTGGTGGTTTCTTTATGGGCTACAATGTGAAACAATTCTTCCCTGCATTTGTTGGCATATTCATATTAACAATTATTGCTGGTGTGCTTGGTAAACACGCAACTGCTGGTAAATATGGTATCAATACAGAAGTTATGGCTATCGTTTTAGGTATGGTAATTGCTAACACAGTAGGCACACCTAAATTTATGGTACCTGGCGTGCAAGTTGAATACTTCATCAAAACCGGTCTTGTTTGTCTTGGTGCAGAAGTATTGTTCTCAAAACTTCTTGCTATCGGTATTCCTGGTATCTTCGTTGCTTGGATTGTTACACCTATCGTTTTAGTAACAACCTATATTTTTGGTCAAAAAATATTGAAAATACCTTCAAAAACATTGAATATCACAATTTCTGCTGATATGTCTGTGTGCGGTACTTCAGCTGCTATTGCTACAGCTTCTGCTTGTGGCGCGAAAAAAGAAGAACTCACACTTGCTGTTGGTCTTTCCTTAACATTTACAGCTATCATGATGATTGCTATTCCTACATTTGCTAATGCTGTTGGCATGCCAGAAGTTTTAGCCGGTGCATGGATCGGTGGTACAGTTGACTCAACTGGTGCTGTTGCTGCTGCTGGCGCATTACTTGGGCCTACAGCTATGCAAGTTGCTGCTACAATCAAAATGATTCAAAACATTCTTATTGGTATCACTTCATTCTTCGTTGCTCTTTACTGGACAACAAGAGTAGAAGCTATTCCAGGACAAAAAGTAAGCGTAATGGAAATCTGGCACAGATTCCCTAAATTCGTACTTGGCTTCTTGTTTGCTTCAGTAGTATGTTCATTCTGGTACACAGGTATGGCAGACGTTGAAGGACACAATTTGCAAGGCGCATTATTCAATAATGGTCTTCTAGCTATCACTAAAGCTGTAAAAGGCTGGTGCTTTGCTTTAGCATTCCTTGCTATTGGTCTAGCCACTGACTTTAGAGTGCTTGCACACTATTTCAAAGGCGGCAAACCTGTTATCTTGTATGTATGCGGTCAGTCATTCAACTTATGCCTCACACTCTTGATGGCATATGTTATGTTCTACCTCGTATTCCCAGAAATCACAGCTTCATTATAAAACCGCCTTAATAATCCCTTTATCAGAGTAGAAATATTTTGATAAAGGGATTTTTTTGAGATATACTATGAGAAAATACTTCAATTTATTCCTATGCTTCTTTGTGCTTTATATACTTACTGCTTATGTTGGGCCATTTGTTATTTCGTTATTTCCAACATGGGAAGCTTTTAACGAAGAACTTGAAGAACATGGCATTGAAGGCGGTGCACTTTTCTACACCGAAATCCCCTTTATTTACGA
>CAYJFE010000147.1:2189-5534 GCA_964369165.1 uncultured Desulfovibrionaceae bacterium
AATCATAATTTGTTATAAGAAAGACATTCTAACTAAATGTCTTTTTTTTATACCTCAATAAAGCTAAGATAAGAAAAATAAATCTAAAACAAGAAAGAGATTATAAATATCTTTTTTCTTCTTCAATAAAAGTTATAAGGGTAGTATTTTCTATTTCTTTATTTATGAAAGTTTACATAATTTTCATTATGAGACAAAAATAAACATCTAAAAATAATACTCCTATCAAATAAACAGCTTATAACTTAGCCTTTAAGCGCGAAAAGATTGCATAGACTTTTGATTCACTTTGTGCTACACATTCTTTACTAAATCCAAGAACGAGGTCTTGTATGAGTTTTTTAAATTCCTCTACATCTTTTACACGTTTCAAAGTAATTGATGAAGTTAATAAAGACACTTTAGCAAATATCACAGATTTGCTTGTAAAATATTCTTTTAAAGATATTGATGAAATTGCCACTGAGCGCTCGCTTGGCTGGACTTCTTTTGACGATATGCTCGATACTGAGTTTGAAAGAAATCCTGTCGATAAAGCTGAATTTATTTGTTTTTCTTTGCGTCTTGATACTAGACGTATTCCTGCTGCTGTTTTAAAAAAACACACAAGAATTGCCCTTATGGAAGAAGAAAGAAAATTACAAGATTTAGGCAAGAAATATGTTTCAAAAGACAGACGTACAGAAATTAAAGAGCAAGTAAAACTTAAGCTTATGACACGCTTTTTGCCAATTCCTGCTGAATTTCAAGTGGTGTGGTCTGTGCCAAATAATATGGTCTATTTAGCTTCTGTGCAGCCAAAAATTATTGATGCTTTTATTGAGCATTTTGTACTTACTTTTGATGTGCATCTTGAAACTATCACGCCTTACACCTTGGCAGTCAATCTTTTGGGTGAAAGTGCGAATGATAGTTTAGACAGAATCAATGTAACTAAATTTGTATAATATTAACATATATATAGGAAAATATCGTGGAAAATCTCGGTACAAGCATCGAACAAGCCCTTGGGCAAGAATTTCTTACTTGGCTTTGGTATAGATCAGAAAAACAAAATGGTACTTTTTATAAAATAAGTGACAAAAGCCCCTATGTGCTTTATGTTCATCAGCGTGTTGTTGTGCGTGGTGGCGAAGAAAATGCAGTTGAAACAGCTTCTGTTTCAGGCATACATTCAGCTCTTCGTGAAGCAAAAATGGGTTTGACTACTGGCAAATTAGTTGTGCGCGCTCTTATTCGTATGGAAAGAAATGAAATGGATTGGCAAGTCACTCTAAAAGCAGACGATTTTTCAATAAATGGATTGAAAACTGTTGCTGTATCCAAAGAAGATAAGGACGATAATCCTGACGCAATCTTCTTAGAAAAAATGTTTCTTATAGAAGAAGGTCTTTTGCTACTTGATGATATTTATCACCAATTTCTAGAAGTTCGTATAAATGAGCAAGAATGGAATGATGAAATCAAAAGAATTGCTGAATGGATCAATACCGAAGTATAAAGCTTGTATGGGATAGACTTGCATTGAAAAAGATATTCAAAAAAATTCTGTGGCTTCTTATAGTTTTATGGGGTATTACACTTATCTCTTTTTGCGTGATCCATCTAGCACCTGGCACGCCTACAGAATTGCAAACAAGCCTAAACCCTCTTGCAACTGATCAGTTAAAAGCGAAGTTAGACGAACTTTATGGGCTCAATAAACCGCTTTTAGAACAATACACTGACTGGCTTTGGCGGCTTATGCATCTTGATTTTGGCTATTCAATGTCATCAGATGCACGCCCCGTTATCGATAAAATCCTAGAGCGACTGCCTCTTACATTAGGCATGAATGTGATATCGCTTATTATCACTCTTTTGATTGCTCTTCCAATTGGTATTGTTTCAGCCTATAAGCAAGGTTCTATTTTAGATAAATCTTTGACAGTATTTGTTTTTTTAGGCTTTGCTATGCCTTCTTTTTGGCTTGCCCTTTTATGTATGATTTATTTTGGAATCGACTTAGCTTGGTTTCCTATTTCTGGCCTTACATCATTTAATTATGATAGTCTTTCCACTTGGGGAAAAGTTAAAGATATAGCTTGGCACTTAGCAATGCCAATTTTTATTGGAACAATTGGCAGTATAGCTGGGGCTTCACGTTTTGCGCGTTCCTCTATGCTTGAAGTTTTGCGTCAAGATTATATTCTTACAGCAAGAGCAAAAGGTGTTTCAGAGCCTAAAATTTTATTTTATCACGCTTTTAGAAATGCTCTGCTTCCTATTATCACGCTTTTAGGCCTCTCAATTCCAGGTCTTATAGGCGGTTCTGTTATTATTGAAAGTATGTTCGCCCTACCAGGTCTTGGGCAGCTTTTCTATGCTGGAGTTATGAGCCGTGACTACCCTCTTATTATGGGAAATCTTGTCATTGGCGCATTTTTGACTCTTTTAGGCAATGTTATAGCTGATATTTCTTATGCTTTGGCGGATCCTCGTATACGCTATAGTGAGCAAAATAAGGATTAATTATGCAAAACATAAAGAAAAATATACTTTTAATTCTAGGGTTTTCAATAGTTTTGACTATGGCTTTCTTAGCTTTATTTGCACCAATTATTGCGCCTTATGATCCAAATGTCATCAATCCCATAGCTTCCCTAGAAGCGCCTAGCCAAGCGCATTTATTTGGAACTGATGATCTAGGCAGGGATTTATTTTCGCGTATGCTTTATGGCGCAAGAATTTCGCTTTTTGTTGGCTTTGTGGCTGTTTCTATTTCTTCATTTATAGGCATTATTATTGGCCTTTTAGCTGGCTATTTTGGCGGAATCATAGACGAAGCTCTTATGCGGTTTGTGGATATAATGCTTTGTTTTCCTTCATTCTTTTTAATACTTGCTGTCATCACTTTTTTAGAGCCGAATGTCTATACTATAATGAGTGTGATAGGTCTTACATCTTGGATGGGCGTGGCTAGGCTTGTGCGCGCTGAAACCTTATCCATGAAGCAAAGAGAATTTATTTCTGCTTCAAAAATTGCGGGTGCATCTACTTTACGCATACTTATCATGCATATTTTGCCCAATGTTTTAGCACCAGTTTTAGTTTCCATGACTTTAGGCATAGCTGGCGCAATCTTAGTGGAATCATCACTTTCTTTTCTAGGTATCGGCGTACAGCCACCTGAAGCAAGTTGGGGCAATATATTAATGGAAGGCAAAAATGTTTTAGAAATTGCGCCTTGGATTTCACTCTACCCTGGCCTTGCCATTGTTATCACTGTGCTTGGTTATAATCTGCTTGGCGAAGCTTTAAGAGATTATCTTGACCCAAGGCAAAGCAAGTAGAATTTAATTTCTT
>CAYJFE010000148.1:0-5518 GCA_964369165.1 uncultured Desulfovibrionaceae bacterium
AAGTTGTATCAGATTTTCTACTGGAATGCACTACTTTTTTTAGGGAGTATTACCTCAGCATTGACTTTCCGCATATCTGTTCGTGTTTGTTGGTCATTTCTGCTTTGCACTCGGTAGCCAAGACAGACATTTCTTGCAAAAGTTGATATGGTCAGCCCAGTATAATTACTTGACTCGATTATTTGATTATATTCCTCCTCTGTGAGGTAGACATTCATAACTTTTATGCGTTTTCTATTTTCTTTTTTCATTTTTTTATCCTTGTTATTTTTTTCGTTGAACATTTAAGTGAATAAGAACTCCGTAGGCAGGGTGAAAAGTGGGGTATACGTACCGTCACTTTACCTATCCTGCCAACAATGTTTATGCGAAAATATGGAAATTTCTGCTTGAGGTTTTCAAGTTTTTCCATGTTTTTTCTTCCCGAATTTTTTTGAGTCAGGATTTTTCTTACTTTTTCTTTTCAGCGCAGAATTTTCCTTTTTGAGTCTTCCTGCTGTTCTTCTTTTGTCTTATTTTCGCAAAACTTTGCAATTTTTTGCAGAAATCCCCATTTCGCCCAAAAAAGAAAATGAGCAAAATGAGGATTTAATTTTTCGTATGGTTATATTCGTATATTTGTTTCGTATAGTGTGCGCTTTCAATAGCTCCTCAATAACAAAAGTTATCAAAAACGCGAAAAATTCGTACAGTTTGTTTCGTATATTATTTATTGATGGTTAAAGGATTTTGCGAATTATGAATTGCTGATTTTTTCTATGAGCTCGCGAATGTCGCTCACTCGCCATGCACTTGTTCGTGCGCCTAATTTGACAGGGGGAGGGAATCGCCCTTCTTTTATCCCTAACCAGAATTGTGTTTTGCTGACGGGAATCACCGCCAAGACTTGCGGAAGTCTGATAAAACCTTCCTTGGGTAAAGAGTAACCATAATTTAAACTTTGTGACATAATGTCTCCTTTTGTGCTTCAAAGCTCCATTAAGTTTGAAGCTGTTTGAATTTTGAAATTCTTGTAGCACAAAATTTTTTCTAACGCAAGCTATTATCTTAATTATTCATTTTAAGTCTTATTTTTTCATAAATTGTCTTATTAAGTCTTATTTGCTCAAAAAAAAAGGAATAACTCTTTCTAGAATTATTCCTTTTCACTTATTCGTTAGTATGTTTACTTGCTAGATGCGAACAACATTTTCCTAAAAACAGTCAACAAAAGTTTGTAAATCAGTTATAAATCTTGAAAGGTGAAATCCATCACAGACTACATGATTTACTTGTATAGCCATCGGCAATAAAATTTTATTTTCAGAAGTAAAGTATTTACCTATTGTAAAAATCGGAGGAAAATAGCTATACCCCTTAGGCAGATTTAAATTGAAGCCTGTGAAGCTTGTCCAAGGAATGACAGAAACATTAAAGTTATTTTTCTCATTGAGTGGTTTTGAGTTGAGTTTTTCATTTTGATAGAGCTTCATATCACTTGTATAGTTTTGTAAGAAGTCAGTAAAATTCTCTGAATATTCCGTCCAGACATTTGTAAATGTTTCTCCTTCTTCATGGAAAACAGTAAAGCATGGATTAGATTTTTCATAATAACCAAGTTCACCCTGCTCATTTATGTCCATGCGAAACTCTTTGTGCTTATTCACTATATTGCTAATACAATATAAAATACTTGGAAAAAATTTGATTTCTTTTTCCTTTTTTCTACGCATAAAATTTGTAATATCTAAATTTATTGTCATGCTATAAGTGCACGGAATATCATTCATATAGTGAAGATAGGTTTCTTTTCTATTCCAAGTTGTAATATCTATTTTATTGAATTTCATATATTAAGCTCCTTTATTTTCCCTTAACCTTTAAATCGTCTAGGAAATCCGCCCATTCTTGCATCATGCGTCTTCTTTCAGGCAAATATTCCGCATAGTTATAACTTGCTCGAACTGAATTTCTTTCGCTATGGGCAAGCTGTCTTTCAATCCAATCACGATTATAGCCTTGCTCGTTCAACAAGGTTGTTGCTATCGCCCTAAAACCGTGGATTGTCATTTCATTTTGGTCAAAGCCCATACGCCTTAATGCAGTGAGAAGCGTTTCGCCTGTAATCGTCTTTTCTTTGCTGATTGTGCTAACAAAAACAAGATTTGTGTGCCCTGTAAATTCTTTCAATTCTTCAAATAAAGCAAGAACTTGTTTTGACATAGGCACAATATGTTTTTGCTTCATCTTCATGCGTTCTGCAGGAATATGGATTTCCTTTGCTTCAAAATCGATATTTTCCCATCGCAGAAGCCTAAGTTCATTACTGCGCAAGAAAACATAGGGCATAATACGCAAGCAGTATTTTACAATAAGATTTTTTCCATGATAATTGGCAATAGCATTCAGTAAGTTAGCAATTTCTTTTTTATCTGTTACAGTTGCAAAGTGCTCAACTTTTACAGGTTTCAAAGCTCCTTGAAGCCCTGCTGTCGGGTCGTTTGCGACTCTGCCTGTCGCGATTGCGTATCTGAAAACTTGTCCACAAATGTTTTTCACTCGGTGAGCCGTTTCGATTGCTCCCCTTTCCTCAATCTTTCTAAGCACGCTTAAAAGATCAAGAGATGTGATAGTGGAAATCTCTTTTTTACCAAGATAAGGGAAGATATTCTTCTCAAGTCTTTGGATAATTGTTCTAAAATGTTTTTCTATCCACTTTTCTTTATTGTGGATATGCCATTCACGGGCAATGCTCTCAAAGGTATTATGTTCAGCTGTATAAATTGCTTCTTTTACAGCTTTTTTCTCGCTTGCTGGGTCAATGCCATTTTTGAGCTTTACCTTTAGGTCTAGTAATTCTCTTCTTGCCTCAGCAAGAGAAGTTGTAGGATAATTGCCCAGAGTGTAGAGCTTTTCCTTCTTCTCAAAAAAGTATTTTATCCTAAAAAGTTTTGAGCCTTTTGAAGTAACAAGTAAAAACAAGCCATTGCCATCTGAATATTTTTTATCTTTATCAAGAGGTTTTACATTCTTGATAAAAGTTTCTGTAAGTTTTCCCATAAAAGTTTCCTTTTAAATTAATCATTTTTGATTCAAAGTACCCCTTTTCAGATACCCCTTTTTGCAAAAAGTACCCCTTTTTTGATATTCAAAATACCGTAAATACCCCTAGAAAATATTATGCGATACCGTAAATACCCTTAAATCTTTTTGGATACCCCTTAATCAATTCAGATACCCCTATGAAAATTTCCTATAATGCTGAAAAGCTTTACTAGACTGGAAATAACAAAAAAGGGGTACCCACTTTTTAAAAAGTGAATCTACCCCTACATCTACCCCTTTTTTTGGGGTATGTCAACATAGCTTGCCGAACTTAGCCGAACAAGCGAATCGGATAAAAGTAAAGTCCCAAGCCGTTTTGCGAACGATTTGGGACTTTGTAATTTTCTTTGGTGGTGGACCCACAAGGATTTGAACCTTGGACCGATCGGTTATGAGCCGAGTGCTCTGCCAACTGAGCTATGAGTCCACTTCAAGATTGAACTTGAGAAAGAAAAATAGTCAAAATCCAATAAATTGTCAAGCAATAAAAAAGCATTGATTTTTAACTAAAAAGATTACGTTTTTACAAATAGTTACTAAAAGCCTCACTAAAAAAAGCTTGATAAGCTTTATGCATTAAATATTTAATTATGCCTTTTAAAGGCTTGCTATTTCTCTTGCATATATATAATGTCACATGTTCACTTTTAAAGACATACTAAAAAACATGAGATTGTTATGAACGAAAGAAAAGCAACACCCATTTTAATTTTCCTTGTGGTCAGTTTAGGCGCAATTCCTCCTTTTGCGGTGGATACTTATTTATCCTCAATGCCCTTGATTGCAGAAAGCTTTCAGACACATCTTTCAAACATTTCTATTACTGTAAGTATTTTTATATTTGGCATGTCTTTTGGACAATTGCTTGGGGGCTCGCTTTCCGACAAAATTGGACGCTTACCCATAATTATTATCGGTCTTAGTGTTTTTAGTTTTGCGAGTTTTATGCTTATGGTTACAGGCTCTTTATATGCATTTTGGGCTTGGCGAGTTGTGCAATCGCTTGGCGGTGGCATGGCAAGTATCTGTGGCACTGCGCTTATTCGAGATAATGTGGACGGAAAAGAATCTGCAAAACTTTTTACCCTTGTTTCTTTATTTATGATGCTAGCGCCCGCTATTGCTCCTATGGTAGGCACTTTTATAATTAACTTCGCTCCTTGGCAAAGTATTTTTGCCTTCTTAGGTATGCTTGGCGTTTTAGTGCTTGCAATTTCTTTAAAAGTGCTGAATTTTGAAAAACCAAAACATCAAGTACAAAGTGAAAGCAAAACAAAAGTTCTTGACATTTTTACCAATAAACGCTCTCTATTATTGATCATTATACAATCCTGCTCAAATTGTGTAGTATTGACTTTTCTTACAAATTCATCCTTTGTTTACCAAGAATATTTCAACACTTCAGCAGAATTATTCACAGCACTTGTAGCTGCAAATGTGGCTGTGGTTATGATAATCAACAGAATTTCAAGCTGGAGTTTAAATCATCATTCTCCAGAGAAATTACTCTCATTTTTCCTAACACTACAATTATTGTCTGTACTTACAGCTCTTTATGGCATATTCTTTGATGCACAGAATTTGCCACTGATAGCAAGCGCACTTATTTGTATGATGGGCGCAACTGGCGGCATCGCCCCTAATTGTACTTCATTATTTATGCGAGATTATGCACATTGCTCTGGCCTTGCGGCTTCACTGCTTTTTAGTGTGCAAAATGTTGCCGCCGCCCTTACTAGCGCCTTTATTGCAACACTTCTTATTGATTCGCTTATTCCTTTTGGCAGCGCATTCTTCATTATTGTTTCTATTGCTTTAATTTGTTCAATAATGGTAAATAAATATAAATAAATAAATTATACAATCCTCACTATTGACAAAAAAACTTTTCCTGCTAAAATTTAAACTAGCTTTATAAACTTTTAACGCAAGGAGTTTTTATGTCAGATCCTAAAGATATGTGGAGATGCCCTATAGTGAATTGTGGTTATGTTTATGATAAATCTAGAGGGGATAGAAAATCTAAAACCCCTGCCGGCACCGACTTTAGCGACCTCCCCGACGACTGGAAATGCCCAGTGTGCGGTTGCTCTAAGGGCAAATTTGAAAACATGGGCTAACGAGAGCCTAAGCGAACAAAGGCTTTAGCGAACAAGTGAAAACCACGCTTTTCACGCAGTGAGGATTTTGCGCCGAATAGGCCAAAATCTATATGTCTAAGGTCATGCCCAGTGTGCGGTTGCTCTAAGGGCAAATTTGAAAACATGGGCTAACGAGAGCCTAAGCGAACAAAGGCTTTAGCGAACAAGTGAAAACCACGCTTTTCACGCAGTGAGGATTTTGCGCCGAATAGGCCAAAATCTATATGTCTAAGGTTATAAGTGAAAACCACGCTTTTCACGCAGTGAGGATTTTAAATCCTCACTGCTCTCTA
>CAYJFE010000149.1:0-5477 GCA_964369165.1 uncultured Desulfovibrionaceae bacterium
TATTTATACAGCCAATCTTTTCCGTATTTTTCTTCTGCCTTTGAAAAATCATAACCCTTTGCAATTTTTTCTTCTACACTTTCAATACCAATTCGGGTTTTCATTATCATAGCAACAGTTGGGTCGAAGGGAATATGTTTCATATAGCTTTCGGCTTCTTCATAGCTGCCAGAAGAAAAAGCTGCTAATCCTTTTCTCGCATATTCTAATTCTTCTTCATCTGTTAGTTTCGTCATAATTTACTCCTATTGCTAGGTGATTTAAAATGAAAGATTACTTATATAGCCAATCTTTTCCATATTCTTCTTCGACTCTTGAAAAATCATAACCTTCTGCAATTTTCTCTTCAATAGCTTTGACACCTCTTACCTTCTTTATTATCAGCGCCATTACAGGGTCTATAGGAATCAATTTCATATATTTTTCATGTTCTTCAAAGTTTTTTGCTTGAAATGCGGCTAAAGCTTTTCTGCCGTATTCTAATTCAAGTTCATTTGGTAGTCTCGGCATAATAAAAATCCTTATAAATTATTTAATACAAATTTTCAAAGTCAAAATTTACTTTAGCAAAGTAAAAGTGGCTAAATCATCTCTTTCCCACGCTTGCCCATTTTCAATATGGTAAATAACATCTTCAAACATAACTTGCTCACCGTAGCGCACATAATTTGGCGCACGCTGTTTTAGTGCTTTATAAAGAATTTTTCTAAGCTCTGGTGCTCGACGTATAAGAATAAAGAGCGAATAGCCATCACAGTTGAAGTTATAACTTCTTGTAAATAAAGTTGAAAGTGAAATATTTTTATCTGGATTGTTCTTTGCATATTCAACAAGAACTTTCTTGATTGTTTCATCATACATAATGTTTCCATCAAAAAGCTCAATCGTTGGAGCTGGCCCTTCTACATTTTTATACGTAAAATCATAATAAGATTTTTGCATAATTTTCTCCTTTTTCAAAACTTGACATTAAAATTAAAATGGCCTAAAAATATTTAGGTAGCACTTGTCTATTTTTAAATAGAAGAAAACTTTTATATTGTCAACAAAAAATATTCGAGGTAAATTTATTCAATGATATATTATGATAAAGAACTTTTAAAACATTATAGAATCATTACAAAAGAGATTTTTGATTCTTTACCAACTTCCGCTTCACTGGCTGAAGCTCTTGCGCTTTTTATTCAAAAATATTATGAAAAGGCAGATTTTTACATAGAAGAACTTCAAAAGCTTACAAAAGATAAAAAAGTAAAGCTTTCAGGTGAGATAAATCTATTTTATATTTTGATGACTTTGCGTGTGCGCTATAAAAATTTCTTTCCTGCGCCATCGCTTTGCACTTTCTTTGCTTCAACTTTAACTAATGAAGCTGAAAAGCACAAAATTTCGAATACTTACTTGAGTGATGTTGAGCTGTTGCCGTGCTTGCTTTTGCTTGAAAATAAAATAGAAAAAGTTCATTTTAAAGATAAAGAAGATAGCTTGCTTCAAGCTGTAAAGCCTATATTAGAAAATTCAAAGTCAATAGAATGGGTTTTTGAAACTGCTGAAATTTTAGAAGAAAAATCTATTTTCCTTGCTCAATACACTCAAAATATGAATAAAGATTTTTTTGAAGCAAATGAGAGTTTTAATACTCGCTTAATCTATACTTCATGGAATTTTCTTAATAATAAAGAATATCAAAGTATAAGAGAAGATTTACTTACAAAAAATAACATCAATTCAGTTTATCAACTTGCACAGCCAACACGAGAAGGGCATAAGGAATATCCAGCTTTATTGCTTCTCAATAATGAAAAGAACAAAAGTATCAAATTGATAGACTTACATAATCACGCAAAAGCTTCGCAGTATGAACTTGAAAGAATTATGAAAGATGAAAACTCAAATGTCTATCTACAAATTTCTACTGACGAAGCTCTAAAACAACAAGGTCAAAAGCTGGCACCTAGTTATTATCTCGCTCAAAACAAGAATATCGAGCAGAAAAAACATGGCATTTTGAGTGATTATGCAGAAGTTTTGCGCTGTCAGGACGTACGAGTAAATATCACGGATAGATGCAATTCTTTTGAGGATATTAGCAAATTTGGCAAGCATATTTTTAGAGAAGCGACACTCAAAGATATTGATAATCTTACAGGTTTTTATCTTTCAGACGATGCTGATTTTGTGAAGGTAGATAATTTTTCCGTAAAGTTTGAGCAATTTATACTGCAAGAATCTGATATTCTTATTGCTTTCAAGGGAAGCAAGGCAACGATTGGCACAGTCGGCTTTTATAAGAGTTCTATAAGTGAAGAAAGCGAAGAAATTCTAAAGCTTAGTCCACTAAATGGCTACAGTGATAAATCTTCATATAAACTTCCTATTTTGCCTGGCAATTCATTTATTATTATTCGAGCTAAAAAGATTGACCCTCTCTACTTATTCAACTATCTACAACAAGCAGAAATGCAGGAACTTATCAAAAGCCAAGCAAGCGGAACTTCTGTTTTATCGCTGAATACAAAAACAATAAAAAATTTACCTATTATTGAAGCTAGCTTGCAAGAAATTGAAAATGTATACATGCAATTTAAAAACCTTGAAACATGTATCCGTAAAATTGTATGTCAAAAAAGGCTTATCAAAATGCGAAAAGCTATTCCAATATATGAAGTACAGAATACCTTTGAGATGACACAAGGTGAACGTATTCTAAACTTAGAAATTATCAATGAAGCAGAAGATAGAGGAGATTATGAAACTGAAGAAAAATATAGAAAAAATATTCCGATAGAACCTAATATTGCCTATATGATAAAAAAATATGATGGCCTTGATGAACTAAAAAGATTTATTGACGCTGGCTATGATTTTTCATTAGTAATTGAAAAATATGGCGAAGATTGGCTTTATAATGATGAACTTTAGATAGATATAAAATAAAAAACAGCCTATTTGAAAATTTCAGATAGGCTGTTTTATTTTGCGATTATGTAGTAAGAATACAACTCTTAGATTATCGGTTCAACCATGCCAGCTTTTTTGATAAGCTCAACTTGTTTTTTATAAATTTCTTTAGGATATTTTGAAAAAAGATTAAAGTATATAAAATAACCATAAACAAGAGGAAAAGAAATTAATGCTATACTACCGACATACTTACTTGGAATTATAAAGAGAAGAGAGCCAATAGAACTAATAAGCATAAAAATCAATCCAATTCCTAAAAATAACTTAAGAGCAGTTTTAATTTTACCACCAAGTGTTTGAGGAAAGTATAAATCATTTGAAAGAGCTACTTTTGAATTACTATCAGAGTAAGCAAATAAATAAACTGTACCATGTTGGCGCATCAAGCAAAAGTATCCTCTAAGTTCATTTGGTGGATATATTCCAAGCTGTCTCCACAAGCCATTTTTATATATAATTTTTTTAAATGCAATGCGCTCATTGTCGCGTGTATGAAAAATAACATTTTTCGCACCTGAAAGAGCATAGGCATTTAAACGTTCAATAAATCGTGGTCTAATATAAAAATCACTTTTATGCTGATAACTCTCAATTTCACCTTCAATAAAAATATACTCAGCAGGAATTTGGCGATTAAAGTGCCAATAAAGAATGCATCCTACTGTGCATAAAAAAACTATCAATGTAGTCATTTTAGATATTCTCCTCTTATATAAAATAAACAATTCTATATGGGGATTATATCCCCTTATTTAAAAGACTTATAATCCCCATACTCCTATAATGTCAAGTAGGAGAATGTAAGATGATAATTTTTGATAAGCTTTGGGATGTACTTGAAAGAAAAGGTGTAAGTACATACACACTTAGAGAAAAATGTGGTATTGATAGCAAAACAATTCGTCGCCTAAAAGCAAACGACAATATTGAAACAAAAACATTGAATAAATTGTGTAAAGTATTGAATTGTAAGCTTGAAGATATAGCGCAATATGTTGAGGATGAGGATTTATCTCTTGCACCTATAAAAGAAGAGACACACCCTCAACCTTGCAAATAAAAGACTTAGCGCATTCTCACAGAAGATTTTTTTCTAGGGTATCGGCTAAGTTTTGGTATGTATTCTTCAATTCGTCGAAGGAGCTGGCTAAAATCTCTAAGGATTCTTCTAAATCTTTCTGCCCCTCTTGAAGTTCTGTGATTTGCGCTTCCAAATTCTCTATTTTCTTGTAATCTTGATTTTCTATGCTCTCTATTGCTTTCTGTAAATAGTCTTGAATTTCGCTCATTTATTTCACCTTTATTATCTTTATTGCTTCTTGTTCGCCAACTGTCCAGCCTGTTTCTGCCTTCGTTGTTTTGGGAAGAATTATGAATTGCCCTTCCGTATCCGCCTGCAATGTTATCCCAAAAGTTTTTAGTTGAGCTAGAACTGTTTGTGCTTCTTTCTTTTGAATCATCAAATTGCTTATATCCTCTTGTAATATCACTATTTTCTGGCTCGTGCTTGCTAACAATGCCCATGCTGCTATTGCTACTGTCAAAATGATTATCATGCAAAAAGAGAAGTTGATTATATAGATTTTCGTTGTTGAAAAGTTCAATATCTTCGTTTTTTCTTTTAGATTTATTATATCGCTCTCTATTGTAATTGCTACGTTTTTTATAGATTGCTTCAAGTTGTCCTCGAACTCCTGCAAGTTCGCTTGCACGGCTTTCTGTAGTTCCTCTTGATCTTCTTGAAGCTTCATTTGGGCTTTCTGTTTCAAGTCGCCAATCTTCATGGAAAATTCCTCCTTTAAAGCGTATTTTCTTATCACTTTCTTGTAAGTTTATTGAAATATATGTTTTACCTTTTCTATTGAGTGAAAAACCAAGCTCTTGAAATCCCTCAATAATATCATCTCTATTTTGAGCAAGGCCGCTTTCAATTCTTTGCACACCGTAATCAACAAGAAATTCACGGACTTCATCTCTTTCATCTTTTTTTATTTCTCTTCCTTGCCTTTTCAGACGATTGTGTATGATTGATGCATTGCTTGGAGTGCAAACTCTTTGCCTTGCAATATCATCAGGGCTTGCCCAATTCTCCAAGATGTTATGGTATTCGCATAAGGGATTGAAATCTTTCTGCCAATTTGGAGGGCAAGGATTATAGGCTTTGCCTGTTGCAAGTTCAACTCTTGGAATAACAAAGTGCATTTCGTGATGATTTGCATGAGTATGACGAACCCAAAGAATATTGTATTGGTCAGACTCAAGCCCTGCAAAAGCGATATTCTCAAACTCGTCCATCAGTTCAATTTCTTTTTCAGGTGTAACTTTATCGTCGGGATGCCATGATAGAACGCCAGAAGTGTATTTCCACTTTGTTTCTAAGGAGTTGATGAGTTTTTTAGTCAATTCCAAATCGCCACGCAGAAGCTGTGGAGGGCGTGTGTCTCTGTTCGCATAAGTTTCGTCCGTGAGATAATCTGTGGCAAGTTCTCCACGACCTTGACCGTGCGCAAAAA
>CAYJFE010000150.1:0-5251 GCA_964369165.1 uncultured Desulfovibrionaceae bacterium
CTGCAAAGTCGACTTGATTACGCACAAAAGCCTCTTTCACTTTTGGAGTAAATTCTTTCATGCCAAACTTAGCACTAGAATAGTCTAGTGCTAAGTTTTTTGCTTTATCGCTAAAGGCGATTGTAGTCCCTTTGTCGATGATTTTTCCGCCATCTTCAAAGGTAAAGATAAGGTCACCGTTTCTTGTGACTTTATGGCTGAATTTTTCGCTTGTAGAGGCTTCCATAAGGCGAACACCAAGCAAAATTTTAGAATCTGGCCGAGTCAAGTTTTTTGTCAAAACATCATGCTTGATTTTCGTGAGTGCCTCTTGCCTTTGTAAAACAGCTTTTCCCTTGCCATAAGCCTTAATATTGAGCGTATCGGGCAGTACAAGCTCCTTTCTTGAGCGAAGAGTGGCAAGAGCCTCTTCATTGCCCTCATCAACCTTTGCCTGCAGGAAGTCAATCCAGTTTTTGCTCTTGACTTCTGTATGCTGCTTGAGTTTGTTAATCTCAAGTTTCTCTTGCAATTTCGCATTTTTTTGAAGCTCTCTTTGAGTCTTTTTGTCGACAATAAGCCCTGTAATGCGGATTTTCTCTTTCCGCCATTTTTCCTTGATACGCTCGCTTTCTTCGTACTTTGTCTGCGTGATAAATTCCTTCCAAAGTTCGCTTGAGTAGTCGATGTGCATAGCCTTTTTCTTGTACCAATCTTGAGCTTTAAACTCCCCGGAACTCAAAATAAATTCTCCAAATATTTCAGTAAGTTTTTTGTGCGACAAATTACGATCAAGCGTACTTGCCTTAAGCTTTTCTCTGCCTCGAAGATTTTTTATGATAAGCCCATTTCCTGATTTTTTTAACTCCAAGCCAAAATGCCCAAAGACTTTATGAACATCTTCCCAAGATTTCGCTTCTTTCATACTTTCTAGTATCTTATCATGCTTAGACAAGACAAAACGCTCAAAGCTCTCTTCACCTGTTCGAGCCTCCTTCAGCTTAGAAGTGTTCTTCAGCTTTAAATCCTTGCCATCCTCAATGCCGTTATCTATGGCCAAGTTGTATTCTTGCTCCATTTTTCGGCAAACTTCATTCAATTTTCTATAATCTCTGAAAGGTTCATGTCGCCTTAAGGTATCGGGATTTATCATATTATAGGCTATGTGCATATGCGTATTGTCGGTGTTGATATGCACTCCGCAATGCCTTTGATGTTCGCTAAAACCCAAAGCTTCAGCAAAGTGCTTTTCGATGGCCATATAATCATCTTCAGCAAGCTTTCCCTCATCTTCAGTGCGGAAACTGACAATAAGATGATAAGTTTTTCCCTTGGTAGTTCGGGTATTTAATTCTTGTGTGTCCAAAACTTCCTGAATGGCCAATTCGTAATCGTCACCAGCCCACGCACCTGCAGTCCAACTCACTAAAGATTTCTCACCGTCATGGCTTGCATCAGCGATGTACTCAGCAAGAGCCTTGTAGTTTTCATTTTCAACTTTACAATGAATACGCTTACTTATCATATGTTTTTAATTTTCTCCCTCAGTTCAGCTCTAGTTAGCTCGATGTCTTTAAGTAGAGCATTGATCCTGGCTCTATTTTCAGAAGTGATGACTTGCTTGAGAAGTCCGCCCAATCGTCCTAAATCACCATTCACCTTAAGCAATTCTCTTCTTGCCTGGGCATCTTCACGGCTCGGCACTTTATGTCCAAGACAAACACGTCTGGCAAAAGTTGAGATAGTCAACCCTGCACGAGTGCTTGACTTGATAACATGGTCATATTCTTCATCAAACATATAGACATGCATGACTTTTTTTCTTTTGGGTCTTGTTTGTCTTGCCATATTTTTTCCTTTTTTAAAAATTACGTTGAGCCGCAGGCGAATAAGTCAGCCTCGCAGAGCAGGACAGAAAACAAGGTCTGATTTTTCAGTACCACTGTTTTCTCTATCCTGTAATTTTTTTTTACGATAAAGTATCATAGGGAATGATATGAGTCAATAAGTTTTTGTAATTATTATATTTTCTTATTCTTTATTGTTTTCTATTATTCTTTATTATTTTATATTATAAATTATTGCTAAATTTTCATTCATAATATCTTTTTTACAAGTATTTCACTTTTTTTGCGATTTATTACAATTTTTTCTTATATCTTATGACTCCAAAATATAAAAAAATGATTTTCATCTATTCTTATTGTTTATTGACAAACCTAATACGCTTATGTTAGAAGAAATTAAGTCAACGGCATTTTTGCTTTGTTCGTTTGCTAAGTGGGCATACCTTAAAGTCATCTGTAAACTTTTGTGTCCCAAGAGATTGCTAATTACGACAAGAGGTATACCGCCCTGAACAAGCCATGAAGCGAATGTGTGACGGAGCGTATGAAATACTACTTTGTTTCTTCTTTCTGTAATATTTTCGTTGAGTTTCAGTTCAATAACTGTGTCACGATAGATTGTAGAAACATCTCGTATTTTGTTATTTGAAAATAAAAAAGTGTTGTTTTTTGAAGTATATTTTTGAGCTATTTCTGAACTTATTGCATTTAATGGAATTATCCTTGTATGTGAGTTCTTAGTTTCAAAAAGCGTAATGTTGCTTTGTGAGAAATTGATGTTTTCTGCTTTAGTAGAAAATATTTCACCTGCTCGCATTCCAGTATTCAAGGCAAAAAGTGCGATATCGTGCCATAGTTCGCTTTTAGTATAAAGTGCTGATAATAAAAGATTTGCTTCTTCGTAAGAAAGAAAACGGATTCGCTTATTATCAAATTTTGGCATATCAAAATGAGGTATCTCCCCTTTGTACATTTCAAGATGTTTTGCTTTATTCATAACAGTTCTTAGCAATGACATACAATGTACAACAGATTTAGGGCTTAGCTCTTTATCTGTAAGATATCGTCTATACGACAAGATGTCTTTTGTTTTTATGTCTTTCAGTTTTCGATTATGCCAATAATCGGCTAAATGAAGTTCATAACGAGATTTTTCTTTGTTGAGGTTTGCCTTAGTAGACTTGCTAGTATCGACATATACGTCCCATGCTTCAGTAAATTTACACATAAAATTACTCCTATAAAGGTTAATAAAGTCAATGCGGTTTACTTTCCATATTACTTTATTAATGCACTTCATAGAAGTTAAAATTTTATAAATTTTTTGAGGTTGGGTTCGAGTCCCGCCCTCGGTACCACAACATAAAATTACAAAGCTCAAGTCTGATAAGGATTTGAGCTTTTTTTGTGTTAAAATAGTGTGTTAGAGTGTCTTTTTATGTGTTTGTTTGTGTGCGCTTGTGTTTCAATATTTTCATTTTTGTGTCTTTTTGTATACTTTTAAGGGTACAAAATGGGGTACAGAGAAGGAAAAATATGAGGGTACGCAAAAGGGTACAGAATTAACTGACAGAGAAAGAATAACTCTTTACACATTATTTTAGGTTGCTCTCCTTATATAAGGAGTAAAAAATGACAGAATTAGAAATCAAAAAATTGAAACCAAAAGAATGCCGATACAAGGTATATTTGTCAGGAAAAATCTATCTTGAAATTATGCCAAGTGGGCGAAAGATTTTTCGCTATAAAAAAGATAATTTCACACGCACTATCGGCTATAGTCCTGCAATGAAATTGAAGGAAGCAAGAATAAAAGCATTGCAGATAGACGCTCAAGTGAAAGAAGAATTGCTTACTTATGCTGCGAAAAGAAGGACATTTGGCGATATTTACAGAGAATGGGAAGAAAATAATACTTGGTCGCATTCCACATATCAAAAAAGAAAGTCTTTAATAATAAACTATTTACCGCCACTTTTCAAGAAGTTGATACACAAGATAGCTAAAACAGATATTGTTGAGCTTATAAAAAATATCGAAGCACAAGGGAAACACGAAACAGCAAGTAAAACTCTTACAATTATTAAGCAAGTTTTTGACTACGCAGTTGTTTGTGGTGAGGCCGAAAATAATCCAGCAATAGGCTTGAATAGCATTATCAAGAAAGTTGCTTCACAAGCTAGAGCGACGGTCTTAGGCGAACAAGACATCAGTAGACTTGTTCAAAAGATCAATGAACTTGATAATGAAATTATCAAAGGATTGTTTAAATTTACTATGTTTACACTGTGCCGTCCAAGTGAATCTCGTTTAGCCAAGTGGAATGAAATTAATGGCGATGTGTGGACAATTCCGGCTGAGCGTATGAAGATGCGAAAGGAGCATACTGTTCCTCTTCCAAGGCAGTGTGTTGAAGTTCTGGAAGAAATGAAGAAAATCAAGAAGAATTCTTATATTTTTCCCTCTCAAAAGCCAATGAATCCAATTTCGGAAAATGCTTTACTTTATCATTTAAGAAAAATGGGTTTTGAAAAAGAAGAGATGACTATACATGGTTTTCGATCAATGGGGTCAACAATATTAAATGAAAAAGGTTACCGCCCTGACGTGATTGAAAAAGCGTTGGCTCATGCTGGCGAGGATAAAATTCGTGCCATCTATAATAGGGCAGAGTATATGGAAGAAAGACGGCAAATGCTTCAAGATTATGCTGATTATTTGGAAGGGCTAGCAATAAAGTAAGTTGTACTTTTACTTTGGCCTGAGTAAAAATTACTCAGTGTAAATTCTGCTTTTGTATTTGTCTAAACAATATAAAAAGTAGAAGGCGATCTGTTTTAGAAGTAAAGTTGCATGAGTCATTTTACTTGTATTTTGGTGTATTCAAAAAAGATTATATATAAGAAGATATGTAATATAAAGAGTTGAATAATTTATAAACTATGCAGCTCTTGTTACTTATTAATGGATTTGAATACTATTATTTATTGTTTAAAGCATCAAGCACTCTGTCTGTGCTTGATTAAAGTTGTGTGAACCTAATTGGTTTTACAGTTCTTTTTTATAAGTTCCTTTGCAAGCCTTCTTACACTCCACTTGTACAGAATATAGGCAAATATTGCTATCGAAGGCAGTATAAATATAAGGCTTGGAATTTGTTTAAGAACTGAAACATTTGCAACAAATTGGCTTTGGCAGTATAATAACAACAGACCACATATGGCTCTTAATGGTGTTACTCCTATCATGAAACTAAAACAATCAGAATCTTCTACTAATTTAATGCACTAAAAATGGGTGTATTACCCTTGTCAATGGGGTTATTCATGAAGCAAAACGAGCTTAAACTCTTAAGTATAAATAAAAAACATTGGATAGGCTACAGTTTAGTGGACAATTTTTAATCGAAGTGTAATATTAGAAAC
>CAYJFE010000151.1:0-5215 GCA_964369165.1 uncultured Desulfovibrionaceae bacterium
CGATAGAGAAATCTATCTCAAGGGTATTGATACAAGCTACTCTTATGAGGGTTATAATACTTTTAATGCTAAGGATTTCTTGAGGGGGAAAACCACGTTTTTATGATAAAAACGAGTTTTTCCCCCTCAAACTCCCCCTTTCCTTAAAAAGCAATTATTAAAGAGGTTCTTATGGGATTTATAGGTGATATTAAAGATGCGGCAAGCATGATACAAAAAGCTGATAATATTGAACTCTATGCAAAAATTCTTGATATTCAAGCACAAGCTATGGATATGCAAGAGGAAATTAGGAAATTAAAAGAAGAAAATGTGGAATTGAAGAAAGTAAAAGACATTGAAGAAGATATGGTGAGGGATTGTACAACGCATATACCATACTTTACTCTAAAAAGTGATCCAAATAAAATAAAATATTGCGCAACTTGTTGGGGATTATATGGCAAATTTATCCAACTTTCTCCTGCTAATGGCACATGTCCTGCCCAACATAAACTTTAATAATAGTATTAAATATGCAAAAAACTAAACTTGGAAATATCCTTCCATACGAGCAACCAACAAAATATATTGTTGAAAGCACAAAATATGATAATTCTTATAAAACACCTGTTCTTACAGCAGGTAAGTCTTTTCTGTTGGGCTACACAAACGAAGAAGAGGGAATTTATACAAATTTGCCTTGTATTATTTTTGACGATTTTACAACTGCAACAAAGTATGTGAATTTTCCTTTTAAAGTAAAATCTTCAGCAATGAAAATCCTTACTGCAAAAAATGATGATATTAATTTGAAATATTACTATTACCTTATGCAGATAATTCATATTGATTCACAAACACACAAAAGATTTTGGATTTCTGAATATGCAAAATATGAAGTCCCTCTTCCATCACTTTCCGAACAAGAAAAAATAGTCCTAAAAATAGAGGAACTTTTCTCTGAACTCGACAAAGGTATTGAAGAGCTCGAACAAGCAAAAGCAAGACTCAAAGTCTATAGGCAAAGCGTTCTAAAGAATGCGTTTGAGGGGTGTAAGAATTATGATTATATTAAAAATCAAACTTCACTTGTTACAAGCGGTTCACGTGGTTGGGCAAAATACTATTCAGATAATGGGGCAAAATTTATAAGAATAGGAAATTTAACTCGAAGTGGTATAAATTTAGACTTGTCAAATCTGCAATATGTTAACTTACCAAATAAAGCAGAGGGAACACGAAGTAAACTGCAACTAAATGATATTCTTATATCTATAACCGCTGACTTAGGAAGTATTGGTTATGTCGATAAGGATATTGATGAAGCTTATATTAATCAGCATATTGCCCTTGTAAGATTTTTAAATCCACAGTTGAGCAAGTTCTATGCTTACTATTTAAAAAGTGATGCAGGAAATAAAGAGCTATTAAAAAACAAGCGTGGAGCAGGAAAACTAGGACTAGGTTTAGATGATATTAGAAACAGTCTAATTCCTGTTATCCAAGAAAGTACCGCACAGCAAATAGTCGAACAAATCGAATCTAAACTCTCAATCTGCGACAATATAGAACAAACAATAACTGACAGCCTAAAAAAAGCTGAAAGTCTAAGGCAAAGTATTTTGAAAAAAGCATTTAATGGGGAATTGGTGTAAGGTATGGAAAAAGAAACAAAAAATAGAATTATAGAACGTTTTCAACAACACACTCTGACAGTTAATCGCTTCATAGATTATTTAAAAAGAGAAAGCTACCCAGAAGAAAGTATTGTTACAGATTGGGGGACTCACAAGAAAATAGACATAGCAGTATTAGAGCCTGAGTCAAAAATACCAATAGCAATTTATGAAGTTAAGAGTGTTGAAAATGAAGATTCCTTACAATTGGCTATACTACAATTAAAAGAGTATACTTTGACATTAAATATTAAGGTAAAATGTAGTGTTGTTTTACCGTCAAAAAATAACAATGGTTTTAATGTATACGATGTCACTGACGCTGTGAATGAGAATAAAGTAATACACCTTAAAGACTTAGAGCCAGAAAATGAGCAAGCTAGATTCTTACACGCAGCACAAGGCGCAAAAGCAGAACAAGAAATGCTTTCTAAGGAAAACAAAAAAATTATAATTACAGATTTAAAGGTTTTTTGCTGGAAATTTATTCCTGTTACTTCTTTAGTTTTAATTATTTTAGACAGATTTATGATTTTACCGTTTACAGTTGAGCGTCTTATAATTTATGCAGGAACAATTGCTATAATGTTATTACCTTTCGTGAATGAGATTAAAATGGGGGATAACACTTTAATTTTAAAATCTAGTGACCATGATGAGGAAATTAGATTTATGGATTCATTAACGGCACTTATAGATGGTATAAAATCAAAATTTAACCGTAATAAAAATAAATAACTCATGTCCGAATCAAATATATCACAAAAAATATGGTCAATGGCTGGGGTTCTTATGGACGATGGCGTCTCTAATGGCGACTACCTCGAGCAACTCACATACCTTATCTTCCTAAAAATGGCGGACGAATACTCAAAGCCACCCTATAAGCGTGATTTAGGTATCCCAGAAGCGTATACATGGGATAAGCTCGCACAAAAAAGCGGTGCTGAACTTGCTGACCATTACAAGAAAACCCTTGAAGAACTTGCAAAGCTTTCAGGCTCACTTCAAGAAATCTATACCGATGCTCAAAATAAAGTCTCAAAACCTGCAATCTTGAAAAAGCTTGTCACCATGATTGGCGAAGAAAATTGGACAAGCATGACAGAAGACGTGAAAGGCGAAATCTATGAAAGCTTGCTCTCTCGTGTTGCCGAAGATACAAAAAGTGGCGCTGGGCAATACTTTACGCCTCGCTCCCTTATCAATGCTATTGTTGAATGTGTGCGCCCTGAGCCAAATAAAACTATAGTCGACCCTTGTTGTGGTTCGGGTGGTTTTCTTTTGTCGGCAAAAGATTTTATCGAAAATAATTACGATCTCGACCGTGAGCAAAAAACTTTCCTCAAAGAAAAAGCCTTTGCAGGTTGGGAGCTTGTAAGAAATACTTATCGCCTTTGCCTTATGAACTTGTTCTTGCACAATATTGGAAGCATGACAGGCGAAGTGCCGATAACTCGTAACGATTCCTTACTTTCTGCGCCCGATGAACGCTTTGATTATGTGCTCACAAACCCACCTTTCGGGAAGAAATCATCGTATTCAATCGAAAATGAAGAGGGCGAACAGGAAACAGAAGATTTGACCTATAACCGCCAAGATTTTTGGGCAACAAGTTCAAACAAACAGCTCAACTTTGTTCAACATATCAATACATTATTGAAAGTAAACGGAACAGCGGCTGTCGTTCTGCCTGATAACGTCCTTTTTGAAGGTGGCGCAGGTGAAATTGTACGTAAGAAGTTACTACAAACCACTAATCTCCATACAATTTTAAGATTGCCTACAGGTATATTTTATAAACCGGGTGTAAAAGCGAATGTGCTCTTTTTTGAAAAAGGAGCAACAAGCCCCGAAACGCAGACAAAAGAAGTTTGGATTTATGATTTTAGAACAAATATCCACTTCACGTTAAAGAAAAATCCTCTAAAACTCAAAGACTTAGAAGATTTTATTTCTTGCTATAAATCAGGAAATCTCAAAGCAAGAGAAGAAAGCTATAGCGAAGAAACTCCCGATGGTAGATGGCGTAAGTATAATTATGACGACATCATCACTCGTGACAAAACAAGCCTTGATATCTTCTGGGTGAAAGATAAAACCCTTGCAGATTTAGATAATCTACCCGATCCCGAAGTCTTGGCTCAAGAGATTATGGATAATCTTCAAAGTGCAATGGAAAGCTTTAGCGAGATTGTTCGTAAAGTTGGGGAGTAGGGATAAAATGAAAAAAAAAATGAACACTATTTATCACTATACAGATATAAACGGTTTTTTTAATATTATGCAAAGTAAAACTCTTTGGCTATCTGACGCAAAGAGTTTAAATGATTCACATGAAACAAAGTGGGCTCTAGGGCAATTATATAAAGTTTTAAGTAAACGAATAAATGATAACAATAAGGAAAAACTTGAGAGATTTTGGATAGAAGCAAACTTAAACTACAAGTTACCATACATTTGTAGTTTTTCAAAAAATGGTGATTTATTAAGTCAATGGAGAGGTTATGCGGATGATGCTCAAGGAGTTGCTATAGGGTTTAACTGGAACGAGCATTGGCACTCACCTCATGAGATGAGACTTGAAGAAGTTATCTACGATCAAGAAAAGCAAGATAAATTTTTACATATGCTTTTAAATGGAGTGGAGAATGGAGAAGTAGTAGGAAGTAGTATTTCTCTTTTTAATCCAATTTACAAGAATCCTGCTTTTATTGAAGAAGATGAGGTTAGACTCATCTACACACCAAATATATACTTTAACCAGCACAATAATTTTACAATGATAACGGGAAGTAATACAGAAATTAAGCATCGTGTCTCAAGAAATAAAATTATTTCTTACTTTGAATTTCCTTTTTCTATTGAGGATGTAAGTGAGATTGTGCTTGCACCTAAATGTCAAATTAATAAGTATGAGTTAATGAAATTTCTCTCGTCAACAGGTTTTATAAATGCCAAAATAACTTACTCAGGTGCCACTTATAGATAATATCAACGAGTATTTTTTTTGTAACAAATCGTTACAAAATGTAAACTATAAAGTCGTTAAAATTCATTGATTACCGATAAAGACTTTTATCGTCCGTTAACGTGCGATAAAAGTCTTTACAAGTCGAAGAGAATCGAAGAAGTACAACAAGCATACTATACAAAATCAATAGGTTATGATAGCCCTTTAAGTCTCAAAAAAACTTATAGGGCTTTTCTATTTTAAGCTCTAGATAAAAAAAGGAGCATTTTAATATGTCAAAAAATCAAATCTATGTAAGACCAAAAGAAATCTGTGAAATGATTGGTATAGGTATCTCAACTTTTTGGAGATGGACAAAACGTGAAGACTTTCCTCAAAAAATTAGCTTGAGTGCTCGTTGTTCGGTATGGAAGAAAGAAGAAATCCTCAACTATTTTAATAGTTTTCAATCTAATCCAAGAGGCGTAGATGAGTAGCTCTTCATCAAATAGTGATTCTCAAGACGATTTCCTCCCTCTATTTGTCGCTGATTTAGCACAAGATATGAAAAAGACTCCTGATAATAGCAAAATCATCTTTCAAT
>CAYJFE010000152.1:0-3029 GCA_964369165.1 uncultured Desulfovibrionaceae bacterium
TGTTGTCACTCAATGAATTGACTGAAAATGAGAATTTTTCTGAAGATAAAATAATTATGAACTATTTTGAAGGTTTTCAAGGGACGGTTATTGAGGTTGGTGCTCATTTTGGCTCTGATACTCTACGCTACTTGCAGCTTGGCTGGCAAGTTCATGCTTTTGAGCCTGATACCAATAATATGGAAAAATGCCTCTCAAAAACAAGTGCGTATAGAGAGAGTTTTTGCTTGAGCTCTATGGCTGTTTCGGATAAGAGTGGAGAAATACTCAGTTTTTATACAAGTAAAGAATCTAGTGGTATAAGTAGTTTACACCCATTTCACTATACTCATGAGCTTAGTCATACTGTTGAAACTATAACGCTTCACGATTATATAGCCGAGAAAAAGATAGAATATGTTGATTTGCTAAGAATTGACACTGAAGGTTTTGATTTGAAAGTTCTTCGTGGCTTTCCTTTTGAAAAGATGAAGCCAAAAGTAATCCTTTGTGAATTTGAAGATAATAAAACTCTTTCCTTGGGCTATTCGACTGCTGATATGATTGAATTTCTTCAAAATTATGGCTATAGTGTCTATATAAGTGAGTGGTGTCCTATTGTGAAATACGGTGTGCGGCATACATGGAAACATTTGCTAAAGGTACCAGATAGAGTTTTTTCACCAAATTCTTGGGGAAATCTCTTGGCTTTTCAGTCAGATCCTGGTGAAGAAGAAATAAAAAAACTTGCCTTGAAAATTTCATAGATCATTTGTTTATGATATAGAGGAGATATAAGTGGCTTTAGTTAATACACTTACTGTAGATAGTTTTTGTGAGATCTTTGAAGAGTTTTCTAAGTTGGGAATTCCTATTAAAAATTGCATTGATGGAGGCGCTGGCTTTGGAGATACCTCTCTTAGTATGCTGAAATACCTTCAACCAAGTGCAAAAATCTATGCTTATGAACCTTTTGAAGGAAATTGTAGATTTCTTGAAGATTTACCTGCACAAATTACATTATACAAACAAGCACTATATAGTGAAAATACAAAGAAGCAATTCTATGTTTCTTCAACAATAAGCAAAGAAAGTGAATGGGGTAATTTGGGTAGGGAAGGTTATTCAAGTCTTGGACATATTGTTGACGAAGCGCCCGTTGGTGAAGGGAAAGTGTATGAAGTAGACTGTGTTGCCTTAGACTCGTATGTTAAAAATCCGCAGGATATTTCTTTTATTAAATTAGACTTGCAAGGCGGTGAACTCCACGCTCTAAAAGGTATGGAAAATATAACAAAATATGTGGATTTTATGTGGATAGAATATATGGGACAGAAAGATTTATTTGACTATCTTGAATCCTTAGATTTTGCAATTTTTGACACAAAAATGCATTTATTTCGCAAAAACAGCCTTAATGTTTTCGATATTCACGGTACAATTACGTTAAGTACAGGTAAAACAATGTATTCAGCACATAGAAAAGTGCCTTGGCTGGATTATCCAGATGAATTTATGAAATATAGAAAATACTCAGAGCTTATTTTTACAGATTTACTTTGTATCAAAAAAAAGCATTTACCACTTTTAGCAAACTTTATTGAAAAAAAGACCTATATTTCGCAAATGACAAATACTAGTGATGAACAGAAGCAAATCAAACAATCTGAAGCAAAGATTGAGCAGTTGACGTGTAGTATTAAGCGATTAACCACACAGGTACAAGATCTTAAAGAAAGACAAAAAACAGATCTATACACTAATAATGTTTTTTATCAAAACGAAGGAGAAAAAAGATTTATAGAGCAATCTTTTGCAGATACAAAACTTCGCGATAATAGAATTGTAAACCTTCTTCGTGGGCTAGACAAAGAAAGTGCTCAGGTGTTGAGTTTGGCAATTAAACGTTTGGAGAGGGTGAGATTTTCACCACTTCCGATTGATTTGTATTCGCAGGAAGAGCAGGATAGAATTAGATATCTTAGCTCAATATACCAAGCCAGTATACTTACAATCAGTGATGATATCTATGTGTATCTCGATAAGTATTTGCCTATAAAGCGATTTTTTGTAAGTGTTTTTCTCGATAGCTTTCACGGAATATCAAGATTGTCACAAAATAGTATTGAAAAAATAAACAAAGGTACAGTGCTTGATGTGGGGGGGTTTATCGGAGATAGTTGTCTTTTGTTTAGAGATGTTTTTCCTGATTCGCCTCTTTATTCCTTTGAGTGTTTGCCTGAAAATATTGAATTATTCAAAAAAACTATAGAATTAAATCAACTTCAAAATATCCATCTTATAGAGAAAGCTTTATCGGATACGATAGGAAAAGCATATATAAGTAATCAGTCTTCCGCATCTAGCTTATGTGAGAGCGAAGTCGAGCAATGTGTAGCAGTCGAAACAGACACGCTTGATAATTATTTAGATAGTCTTGCAATTGGCAATATAAGCATGATTAAGGTAGATATAGAAGGTGCAGAGCAGAAATTTTTAGAGGGAGCAAAAAAAACGATTGAAAAATATCGCCCTGTATTACTATTAAGTATTTATCATAATTGGGAAGATTTAATGACAATTAAGCCGTTAATTGAATCATGGAATTTAAACTATTCATTTAAAATTTCAAGACCTAAAGACAATAGTATAATTGTCGATACAATGCTTGTATGTGAACCTCAAGAAAACACGGTTTAAGCGATTTTGAAGGAAATAGGATTGAAAATAAGTATACCGCCAAAAGATATACACTAAGAGCTTTACAGTAGATACACTATGGGGGGAACTATTCCAGTTCTTTATCAATATTGTGATGATTCACCGAAAGGAGAAGCGGAATCAAAGCTTCTAAGTGAAGAAATGTATGCAAGAGCAATTGAAAAATTGATAGATGGCACTTTTAAATACTATGGTAATGAATGGCTAGCTATTTGCGACGCTCTTGATGTCTATTCAGTGAAGGATAAAATTGTTCTTATATGGGGACTTGTCGATGTCAACTGTGATGCCATTGCTATCTGGAAAGTAGCAAAGCATGTGTATGTTGT
>CAYJFE010000152.1:3039-5102 GCA_964369165.1 uncultured Desulfovibrionaceae bacterium
GTCGATTATAATTCGCCTATCTGTGAACATGAAAAAATTACAGTTTTGACGCATGAAGAATTGAAAGAAAATCCTATTTATGCTGATTTTGCAATTTCATATTCCTCTTTTGAGCATGACGGTTTGGGGCGCTATGGTGACGTACTTAATCCTGATGGTGACTTAAGTGCAATGCAAGATGCTCATACTTACTTGAAAGATGATGGTTTATTACTTCTTGGTCTTCCTACTGGTCCGGATTGTTTAGGTTGGAATGGATGTAGATTTTACGGACCTAAGCGGCTTCCTTTAGTACTAAAGGGGTGGCAAGTGTTAGATGTTTTTAACGCACATATGGAATTGAGTGAGGAGTATCCCTTTGATATGCCTATTGGTAGTATTCTTCAATTTTCAATGATATTGCAAAAAATCCCTTCGGCTTATCCCTCTGACGAATGGTTTGAGGAGGCTATTCAGAAAGCTGGGCAGCAAGAAAAGAAAGTAAGTAGACGATCTTTTGCAATGTTAGAGCGTTTTTTAAAGGTTCTCTATAACTCAAAGCAAGAATCTATAAATGGATAGAATGAGAAGATTTTAAAAGCATAATTATTTTGAATTCTTACTCTCTTCACTTTTGATTTTTTCTTCCTCTGTCCAATAAGAAGTGCAGAGAATCTTAGTTTTATCACAACGAGAAGCATATTTTTTTGCTATATCAAACACTTCTACCATTAATCCCTCTTGTAATTTTGTTGGAGCAAGGCCTAAATCGATAAAGCATTTATTCTCGACATAAAGCTCATTTTCATTGTCTTCTTTTCTTGGGTTTGGCAGGTATTTGACTTCTGCGCCTGTCATGTTGGCGACAAGATTTGCTAAGTCACGCACGCGGAAAGTTTCTGTCATTTGGTTATAGATAGTGACCCTATCCCCTTTTTGTGGTGGATTTGTTATAGCAAGCTCAATGCAACGTACAGTATCTTGAATATGGATAAAGGCACGAGTTTGTCCACCTGTTCCGTGCACAGTGAGAGGGTAGCCAGTTGCAGCTTGCATCAAAAAGCGATTGAGAACAGTGCCATAATCGCCGTCATAATCAAAACGATTGACAAGGCGTTCGTCCATAAGTGTTTCTTTAGTATTTGTGCCCCAAACTATGCCTTGGTGTAAATCTGTGATTCTCACACCATCATTCTTATTGTAAAACATAAACATAAGAGCATCTTGGGTTTTGGTGAGATGATACACACTTCCTGGATTGGCAGGATAGAGAATTTCTTGTTCTATAGCATCGCCCGTATCCGAAACAAACTGCACTTTCAAATAACCTTCGGGAATTTTTGTGCCTGCTGTTCCATAGCCGTATACGCCCATGGTTCCAAGATGCACAAGATGGATATCTCGTCCAGATTCAACAATAGCGCTCAAAACATTATGTGTCGCATTGATATTGTTATCAATAGTATAACGCTTACCGTAAGAACCTTTCATGGAATAAGGTGCGGCACGTTGTTCGGCAAAATGCACAATTGCATCAACTTTTTCATTTTGTAGCAGGGTGAGCAATTTATTATAATTTTTAGAAACATCTAAATTAACAAAAGAGATGCTTTTGCCTGAAAGTTCTTTCCAAGCTTTTATACGAGAAGAAATAGGCATAATTGGCGTAAGCGAGTCAACTTCAAGCTCGATATCAATCTTTCTACGCGAAAGATTATCGACAATAGTTACGTCATGCCCTGCATTAGATAAATGTAACGCTGTTGGCCAGCCACAAAAACCGTCACCACCTAAAACAAAAATTTTCATAAAATACCTATATATTTGAAATCAAGTCTATCTATAATTCTTGTGAATTTGATGCATTTCCGCTTTGTCTTTTTTATCGGATTTTTCATAAAAAACTATAGATAAATTTGAGAAAAAAAGCAAATTATTTTATATTGAAATCATCTAGGTGTTTTTCTAGAAAAAATCTTGACTTTTTACAGCTAGCAATCTACCATTTATTTATTCATAATAAAGGAAAAAACATGAATAAAGAAGAGATTTTGCGACAAGCTGAAATAATAAAAGAGTCAAAA
>CAYJFE010000153.1:0-3555 GCA_964369165.1 uncultured Desulfovibrionaceae bacterium
TTTATTCTTTTGGCAAAGGCATAGTAATCACTATGCTTGTGCCACCTAATTTATTATTTTTTGCGTATATGCTAGCATTATGATCAGTAAAGATAGACTGCACAATGGCTAATCCAAGGCCTGTGCCGTCTTTCTTTTTGGAATAATATGGCTCAAACATATGATTTAGACTGTCCTCAGATAAGCCTATGCCATTATCAGCAATAGTAATAATGCACGATTGCTCTTTAGTGCGCACGGAAGTCGTGATTTTTGGATTTTCAATCTCTTCCAAAACTTCGCAAGCATTCAGATAAATATTGATAAGAGCTTGTTTAAAAGTATCTTTATCTATCAATAGTTCTGGCAAATTTTCATTCGGCAATTCAAGCTTCCATTCAATATGCGAATGTGAAGCTTTGAATATTTGAAAGCTCTCTTCTAATAAAGCAATAAGATTTTCTTTTTTGAGCTTTACTTCAGGAATTTGAGAAAATTCTGTGAAGTTTTTAATCATTTTTTGCATACGCTCAACCTCTTTAATGATAAGCTGTGTGCAGTCTGACAAAACTTCTTCTTTAGGTTCGGGATTGAATTTTCTTTCTATACGTTCGGCAGAAAGTCGTATAGGAGTGAGAGGATTTTTCATTTCATGGGCAATGCGCCTTGCCACTTCACGCCAAGCACCAAGCCTTTCGATGCGTGAAAGTTCGGTAATATCCTCAACCACTGCAATGACAAGATTATTAGCAGAATCTTCTTCCTTTTGTGTTTGTTCACTTCCTCTATCAAGAGGGTTTTGTGAATAACTTTCAGGACTTTTACTTGCATCAGGCACAGTAAGGGCGGTAATAAATATCTTGATAGTCTTATTGGTAATATTTATTTCAGCTTCTTTACGCCACACTTTATGCGGTTTTTCTTGTAAAAAGTTAAGCATAGCCTGTAGCACTAAAGCCTTTTCACCCTCTAAATAGTCTGAAATAATGCGTTCTTCCCAAACTTTCGCATTGATATTAAATAAAGCTGCCCCTGCTTTATTGATGGTGAGAACTTTACCCTTTAAATCGAGTACAAAAACACCGGCAGAAATATTATCCAAAATACTTTCGATAAATATATTTCTTTGCTCAAGCACAGTATTTGCTTGTTGAATAGTGTCATTTGAAAGACGCACTTGTGCAATCATGGCATTAAAGGAGTCAACCAAATTGCCAAGTTCGTCCTTGCCTCTATCTTCTAAATAGATATCAAGTTCACCTTGAGCAATTTTATCAGTACCTTTTGAAAGAGCTTCAATAGGGGCTGTAAGCTCTTTTGATAGGCGAACAGCCATAAAGATTGCGCTAAAAATCATAATAAGGCCCAAGAGGCCAAGAATCAAAGAAAAGGAAAGCCTTAAAGGACGTCGTAGAGATTTTAGGCTTGCATACTCCTCAAAACCTTGAGAGATAGACTGTATATTAGCATTTGCTGTTGAACCCACATTTTCAGCCACAATAAGATAACAGCTTTTAAGAGCATCAAGCTTTGTGATAGCTACTGCATAGTCAGAAGTAGGCGAAGAAAAAAGGCCTGCATAAGTAAGTTTATCAATGTCTTGCCACTTTGTTTGGTCAAAAATATCTTGAATAAGATAGATAACATCACTCGAACTTGGCTCAGTAAAAGTAAGGCGACTAAAGGCTTCGCCTCCCTCTACAAGCGCAAAAGCATTGCCATTCAAAATTTTTGCAATCTCTTCAAGATAATTTTCTACTTTTCCAAGATCGTCTAAAGGCACATCTTTTGAATCTTGCTTGGCTTTTTCGCTTTCTAGAGGCAAAAGCAAGCCCGTGATTTCTTTATTTATATAGGAAGCTCGCTCGGTAAGACGATTTGAGGCAGTGGTGAAAATATTTTGGCCAACTGTCAACGCGGCATCCATTGAATGCGCAACCGTACTTGTAAACCAATAGTCCACACTGGTTATAATTACCCTATTCGCTGCCAAAAACATAAGAACAACAGGGATTAATGATAAAGAAACAAAGGAGAGTAGTATGCGTGTGCGCAGGCGAGAACCAAAAACCTTTCTTCTTCTTTCAGCCACTAATTTGATAATATTACGCACAGCAAGATAACAAACAACAAGCATTAAAATAGCATTTAGATTGAGTAAAACCAAGAAGTTCCACGAATCAGTGCCAAAATATTCTGTTTGTCCCCAAGTGCCTAATGCGACACAAAGCATAAGTACAAAAGCAATGGCAATTTCACGATTTCTATGTCTTTTTTCTCGTTTTGCTTGTCTTTGAATATGCTCGTCCATACTGCCGCCTCTATGAGTGTGGAACTTCAATTATATAAGAATCGCCTGTTATATCCCATTCCCAAAAAAATAATGTGCTTTCAAGCCAAGGGGGAATAGTGGCATGGCGCAAACCAAAATCGAGTTGAATGTAATAGTTTTCATCTTCTTCAAGTGGTTCAAAAAGCATAATAGGGCATTCAATGCGAGAGAATTCTTTTTCCAGCAAGTCTTTCAAATCTTCAGATTTTTGCGGAGCATTATTCTCATGATACATGAAAAATTCATGGGTGAGTGCGTCATAGCGTATCTGCCTACCTGAAATATAGTAGCTCAAATCAGAATCAGGCAAGAAGGTATTTTCTTCAAAAAGCGTTGCTCTATAATCTATATTAATGCTTGAGCCACTTTTAAGAACTTTTTCTACTTCCTCAACATTTATGAGAGAAAAAAATAATTCAATATCTATAGATTTTTGTTGATACTTAATTTCACTTGATGTGAGTGAAAAAAATGATTCGGCATAGGCTTTTTTTGCGGGTGTAATTATGAGGCAAAACAAAAGACAAAAAGAAAATATCTTAAATAAAATATTTTTTTTCAGTGCAAATATAATTTTTTTTTCACTACTATTTTCTAGATTCATAAAGACAAAAAACCAACCTTCTGAATGCAAACAATTGAAATATCAGTATTTATTTCACTCCGTATAGTATGGCACATTATTGTAATTTGTGCAAGAAAAGCTTTTGTACAAAAATTTGTCATCTTGCCAGCTTGAAGAAGTGTATTAATTATGTGTATACTGCCTAGGAAATATTTTATAAAGATATTTTGCAGAAATTTGTAAAAATAAAGCCGGAGGTTTTATGCCTTTATTTGATTTTGAATGCAAGGAGTGTAGTGCCTTATTTGAAGAACTTGTTTTTTCTGATGATGAATTACCCCCTTGCCAAGAGTGCCAGTCAAAAAACACTATACGCAGAGTAGCGGCACCTTCACCTTTAAAAACGAATCCTTTCCCCTACCCTAGAAAGCCGGGTGAAAAAGCCCCTAAAATGGCAACACCAGCCCAAATGGCAAAAGTCAATCGCACTTGTCCAAATGCGGCTAGTTGCAGCGCTTCTGTCAACATTGGCGGCGCGAGTGGTGGGTGAGGTTCACGTTAGTTCTAGTTTAGAACTGGATAAAGTATTCTCGCTAGAATACCCTGTGAGCGAAGCGAACAAAGGCTTTAGCGAACAAGCATTTTCGACGTAAAATGCGTAGTGAGGATTTCGTATGCG
>CAYJFE010000153.1:3655-5093 GCA_964369165.1 uncultured Desulfovibrionaceae bacterium
CAGCATAGAAATCTAAAAATAATAATGGAGATTAACTCATGAATTTAAAAAAGAAACTGTATAGTTCATTCCTCGCTTTTTCACTAGTTGTGACAAGCGCACACTCAGCATTTGCTGCATTACCAGATTTTGTTGATTTGGCAAAAAATGCAGGCAAAGCTGTGGTAAACATCAGCACAGAAACCACTGTTCAAAGTGGCATGCAAAGCTTTGGTAACATGATTCCAAACGAAATGTTTAGAAATATGCCAAAAGAATTTGAGCAATTTTTCCGCGGTTTTGGTAATCCACAACAAGAAAGAAAATCAAGCTCACTGGGTTCAGGCTTTATTATTTCAGAAGATGGTTTTATCGTGACAAATAATCACGTTGTTGAAAATGCGGACAAAGTATTTGTAAACTTTGAAGGCGACAATGGCAAATCATCTATTGAAGCTAAAATAGTCGGAACTGACCCTGAAACAGATCTAGCTTTGCTTAAAGTTGAATCTAAAACTAAATTGCCTACGCTCAAATTTGGTAATTCTAATAAAAGTGAAGTGGGCGAATGGGTTTTAGCTATAGGCAATCCTTTTGGTCTTGGGCACACTGTAACAGCAGGTATTATTTCAGCAAAAGGGCGTAATATTCAATCAGGGCCTTTTGATGATTATATACAAACAGATACTTCAATCAATCCAGGCAACTCTGGCGGCCCGCTTCTCAACATGGAAGGAGAAGTTATAGGCATAAATACAGCGATTATAGCTTCTGGCCAAGGCATTGGCTTTGCTATTCCTAGTTCACAAGCTTCTACTATTATCGAATCACTCAAAAAAGGTGAAAAGGTTTCACGCGGTTGGCTTGGCGTAACCATTCAAGAAGTTGATGAAAACACAGCAAAAGCTCTAGGACTTGAGTCGCTCGACGGTGCGCTTATTTCTTCTGTTATGCCTGACGAACCTGCCGCAAAAGCAGGTATACAATCTGGTGATATTATTATTCAAGTAAATGACAGAGCAGTCAAAACTTCAGCCGAACTTCTTCAAGCTATTGCAGGCATTGCTCCTGGCAAAACTGCCACAGTAAAACTTATCCGTGACGGCAAAGAAAAAACTGTGAAAGTTGTGCTTGGTGAAAGAGAAAGTGCTTCCACTGTAGCCGCTGCTGATGGTAAAGAAGACACTATCTTAGGCCTTGACCTTCGTCCTATCAATAAAGATGAAGCCAAAGAATTAAATATCGAGAATGGCCTTATTATTACAAATGTTGATCAAAAATCTATTGCCGCAGAAAATGGTTTATACGCAGGCGATATTATCCTTGCCGCAAACACAAAAGTTGTAAAAACTTTCGCTGAACTTGCCAATATCATAAACAATCAAGGCAAACAACGTGGCGCAGTCTTCCTTCATGTAAGGAGAGGCAACCAAGAGTTTTCAGTGGCCTTGCCAGTTGA
>CAYJFE010000154.1:0-4217 GCA_964369165.1 uncultured Desulfovibrionaceae bacterium
TTAGCGGCAATCTCCGCCATAAGCACATCTTTGTCTATGGCGCGCTCTATGATGGCCTTGCCGTTTTCGTCATGCCCTGCAATTACTTCCGTCACCGCTTGCGGAAAAAGCTCCACCAGCTTCTTGAAGTTTTCATCGGCTATATTCTTTGTGTGCATGGGAAGTTTTTGCATGGGGTGTCCTTTTAAGCATTAACATGGAATATGATTGTTTCTTTTGCTGTTTCTTGAACTTCTAAAGTACCAATAGTATGACATGAGAAGCTATCGTTTTGATTTGTTGAGAGAAATACCGCTTCATAGAATTCACTCAATAATTCTAAGAATTTTTCATCATCACCTTGTCCATCATCAAGAAAAAAAGCTTGAAGCCTACTACGAACCTTTTCACTTGTAAAAAAATCAAGAAATGTTTCCTTCCCAAGACCATGTAAACATGCATCATAGGTCTTATTATTGTAAACTCTTAAACATATAAAGAAAGGGATTATATATTTTTCTAACGCTAAATAAAACTTTATTTCTGGTGTAACATAGCTATACTTTCCGCAATGTTTTTTCACAAAAACTCTTACTTTAGTTAGCATTTTTAATCTTTCTCGCAATGAAGTATTATACTTTTTACAGAAAAGTGAAACTATAAATTCTTGAGCAGAATTTCTTTCAAAATGTGTAAGTCTATGTATTTGGTCTGTGGTTAAGTGCGGTAAGGTGTAAATGTCTGAAAACATTTTTTCTAAATATTTTTGTCCGTTAAAATCTGTTCCATAGCATTTTTTTACTGTGCAAGACAGCTCAGATAGATTTGTAGAAAAAACAAAGGTAATATTCGGGTGCGTCATGTAGTGCTTAATCCGTTCAAGGAGTTTAACAGCATAACTTGGTTTACACCTATCTAGCTCGTCAATGAAAATAACTATACGCTCACTTTCTTTACCTTCTACTAAAGAATTAAAAAAAGCATCAATTCTTCCTTTGATATCTTTAGTGTTTTTAATGCTTTCTAGAAGGTCTACGCCTTTGATACTGCTTTTTAATTTTTCTATTTTTTCTGGAGTTCGTGCCCCAAGAATACCTCCAGTTAGCAAAGAAGTAATAGGGCTGCTTGTAAGCACGCTTGCCACATCAAAGAAAATATCAGTAGTGTTACGAATATTAGGTGAATTTACGCCATATTTTTCACTAATCGTATATATGAGAGAGAGTAAAGGGTCATCGTCGTTGTCATTTTCCCATGCATCAAAGTAAATGGCAAAATTCTTTTTAGCAAACCCAACATGCTCTGGAGGAAGTAGCGATAATATATTTTCCTGCTCAGTCTTGGTATACTCTGAATGAAGAGCTCCATACGTAGCATCAATAAGCATAATCATTTGCTTAACAAAGAAAGTCTTTCCAGAACCCCATTGACCATCTAGGGCAATGGAATAATTTTCTTCAAGCGTACTGAGCATCTCAATGAAAGCAAAAATATCTTCGTTTCTTCCAATGAGATTTCGTATAAACATGGTTTTTATATTTTCTGAAGTAGGCTGTAATTCTAAGGATTTCATATTTACCTCAAATTTTTAATCTACAACATCAAGCTTTGATAAATAAGCCCGTAAATCGTTATTTAGCACTTTATACGACTCTATTATTTCTCTAGTTTTTACAAAATGCTCTGCCTTGATGATATGTTCTTTATTTGATGGGCTCTTTCTTGCTGCAAGCTCTAGTTCATGTAGAGCTACTTGTGCGTGACATTTTACCACTATATCCATATATCTATTGTGGAAATCTTCTGGCATGAAAGGTGCGTTTTTATAAAGACATTCTCTAGCACTATTTAGTGAATGTACTACATCTGAGTGGTAACGTTCTTCAAGAGCTTGTCTTTCTTCTGCATCTGAAGGGTAATGTGCAATGCCGTTAGGAATAATACTTTGCACATTTTTTACTAGTTCAAAAAATAATCCGGACAATTCTCTATATAGTTGAATTTCTATGTCAAATCTCGTTTTAGATATGTAGTTTTTGTTTAATAAATGTACTTTTACTTGCTCAAGTTCTTTTGCATTTTTTGCATCTATCTTCTTTGCAATCATAGATGATATGAAATTAAAAAAAGATTTTGCTAAAAAAGCGAAACCACCAATGGCTCCAACCACGTTTAAAGCTCCAGAAGAAATGGACTCCCATAAAACACTAAGTTCTGCCATGTGTTATCCCACACTCTCAACGGCTTGCAACAAAAATGCAGACCTTGTCATACCTTTTGCTTTTGCCATCTTGTCAATGCGGTTACGCATATATACCGGCATGGAAATATTGACGGGGACAATTTTATCTTCCAGAAAGTCAAAATGAATATCCACAAGATACAGCATACCGTCTTGAGCTTCATCTAAATTCTTTACATGCTCCATATCAAAAGCCATGGGAGGCTCAAAGCTTTCGCCTTCTGCCCAAAGCTCTACGGCTTCTTGAATGCTTTTCTGTATGCTTTCTAAGCTTTCAGCAGTAGCAAAACACCCCGGAAAATCGGGCAGCGTTATTCCATAATCACTATTGGCATCTTTATGAACAATGGCAATGTATTTCATGGTAAACCTCATTTATTGCAAAGCAATTTGCGCAGATTTGAAGATGTTGCGGACAGTACCTAGAGGAAGGTCTTTTTTAGGGTGCGGCACAATAACTATCCTGCCGTCTGGATGCTTCATTTTCACATGCGAACCCTTTTGGCTTACCTTTTCAAAACCTTCTTTCTCTAAGATGCTTACAATAGCTTTTGAAGATGTTGGGTATGTTGGCATGTATTCCTCTTCTTGTAAAAATACGCATGGTGCGCATGGTCGTCAAGTTGTTTTGCGCATTATGCGTATGAGTAATGTGACTAACTCGAGCTCTCAAGAGTTTTTCACGAGGTGCACCTCTATAAGCTAAAGTTGTCCAATGAGTTGATAAATAGCATCTTTTTCTTTTGCTAAAGCTGTATCTGTTATATCAATTGCAGGTTGAAATATGCTTAAATTGCCTTCAAAATGATTAAATTCATTTATTAAAGTTTTTTTCGATGTTAGCCTAGTACGTTGTCTTATCTCGGTAATATTACTTTGTGTTGAAAAAGCTTGATTTATGATATCACCAAGTTGTGGATTTTTTGACACGTTAATTGTAGGAAACTTATCTGTTAGTGATTTTTCTACAAATAGTCTAATTTTTAAATATATCAGGCTGTGTATCAATGTCTTGTTAAGCAATGGGAATGCAGTTTTATCCAAAATTTGAATTCCATCAGTACCAATGTTAATGATATCAGACGATACAACAGAAAAATTTTGCGGTACTATATTATTTTTGTTTCCAAAGAGACTAATATATACATTTGCAATATCAACCACTTGAGTCTTATATCCGTGCATGACTTGCGTTAACATATTATATGTAGATTTATCACCCAAGAGGTTGGTATACCCCCTCATAAATGGAATCATTGACATTAAAAATAAATTTACATCTTTAATATTGTCAAAAACATTCTCTCGGAAAAATGTTAAAAGTGAATCTAAATTAATAAGCATTTCACGCTCTTTTTTATTAATGTGAATGAATCCATTATCTCCATTTTCTGAATTATTTAAAATATAAAGCTCATAACTATTAGGGTACTGCGCTGACATAAGGCGTAATAAATCTAAGTTATGTGTCAAAATTATTTTTTGCTTAGCCTCTAATACTTTGATAAGTGCATAAACTACTTTGTTTTTGTATATTGAATCAAAGCTAGAAATGGGATCATCAATGATTACTACTGGTGTGGATAAGTTTTTTGCTCTTAAAAATTCAAAGGTTAACGAAAGAAAATTTTGTTCCCCGGTGCTTAAAGGCAATTCATCACGAGGCAAATCTAAAAAGTCTTTGTTTTCTAAAGATATTTTCAAGTTTTTATTTTCATCTCTGATGACTTCAAGTTTCTTATCCATATTATTATTGATAACTTCTTCGATATAAATTATATCTTCATCAGTAATTTCTGGTTTACTAGCAATCAATGCATTGTATTCTTTATTTTTCTCACTTAATTCACTCTCTTCTACTGTATGCAAAAAGTCGTTTTGTAATTTATTTATAAAAATGAGTGAATATGCAGAAAATTCTTGCATTAATGGCGCTAATAGATGTGTATTCCCTGCTTGTAAAACAGATAGTAGTGTTTCTTTTATGCCAAATGGG